>JBJEIW010000203.1:0-31851 GCA_051877435.1 Candidatus Ornithomonoglobus sp. | reverse complement strand
GCCTACGGCAATTCTAAAAAAGGGGGGCAAGGATAATGCGCTAAACAATAATTTAGTTTTGATACAGCCCCTTTTATGATGCGCCGCGTACCGCATTAACAAACAGTTCCGCTTTATCGCGGCTCTTTCCGATGCCGTTGTCGTTTTCAACGCCGGAGCTGACGTCCACAATATCGGGCTGAACCTCATGGACTGCCGCCGCTGCGTTATCGGGGTTAAGTCCTCCTGCAAGAATCAGCAGCCTTCCGCTGCGCGGTATATCCTTAAGCGTTGACCAGTCAAAGGTCTTGCCGCTGCCGGGCTGCGCTGCGTCAAACACATAACCTGCTATATTGTCCATTTTCTCATATTTTTCGGCAGTGTCTATATCCTTTACGTTAAATGCCTTAAATATCAGCAGCTTTGCCGCGGTGAAAACCTCATCGGGCGCTTCGCCATGGATCTGGATAAGATCAAAGCCACATTCTTCTATAATTTTTATCTGCTCAACCGTGGGCGAAACGACAACCGCAACTGTTTTTGCCGTGTCGATCGCCGATATTATTTCCTTTGCCTTTTCCGGCGACATGTTGCGTTTGCTTTTTGGGAAGAACATAACAACACCGGCATAGTCAACACCTAAATCGTTTATTATACGCGCGTCAGCGGCGCTTGTAAGTCCGCATATTTTAATTTTTATCATATTAATCACAGCCTTTTCAGTAAATTCAATAGAAATTTATAAACCCGCTCAGTACTCTTTATATCAAGCTTTTCCTTTGGGGTGTGAATATCATGGATATCGGGACCGAAGGATATACAGTCCAGCTCCGGCTTTTTGCCGCAGAATATACCGCATTCAAGACCGGCATGAATCGCGGTTACGACCGGTTCTTTGCCGTACAGCTCCCGGTATGCGTCAATACAAGCCTCACGGAGCTTTGAATCCGATCTGTATTCCCATGCCGGATATAAGCCGTCAAGCTCATATGCTCCGCCGCATTCTGAAATGAGGGAGGTTATTTCCTTAATAAGCACCTCTTTTTTCTTCTCATCCGAGCTGCGGACGGAGAAGGTGATCGTTACCTTTTTGCTGTCAGACGAAATTACACCGAGATTTGACGAAGTTTCTACAAGCCCGTCAATATCCCTGCTCATTTCCCTGACGCCGTTGGGAACCTCCGCAAGCAGCCTTATGATTCTATTGCCGAGTATATCACCGTTCCATCTTCGGGTATCGTCATAATTTATATAAAGATACGGGTCTGTCTCACAGTGTTTTTCCTGATATATCGCTTCATATAAGCTGATAAGCTGAAATACAGGGGTTGTGTCAGTGACAAGAATACCTGCCTCACACTCACGGGGTATAGCGTTGTCCTTTTCTCCGCCGCGTATGTCGGCAATGCAGAAGGGAGTAAGCTTTTCAAGCTCCGCAAGAAAGCCGCCGAGAAGCTTGCAGGCATTGGCTCTGCCCTTATTGATTTCAACACCGCTGTGGCCGCCGGTGAGACCGCCGACCTTGATTTTAACGTATTCAGCCTTTGATATGTCAATATCCGTATCGGATGCGGCGGGCAGCGCTGCGGTGATCGTCCCTCCTCCGGCGCAGCTTACGGTAAAAATCCCCTCGTCCTCTGAATCAATATTGATAAGATATTTGCCCTTTACAGAACTCATATCAAGGGCTGTCGCTCCCGGCATTCCTATTTCCTCATCCGTTGTAAAGATGCATTCAAGAGCGGGGTG
This sequence comes from Candidatus Ornithomonoglobus sp., assembly GCA_051877435.1. GTDB lineage: Bacteria > Bacillota > Clostridia > UBA1381 > UBA1381 > Ornithomonoglobus. The sequence goes on along the minus strand of JBJEIW010000203.1, from coordinate 30,123 downwards.
AGTTATATCATCGGCTTCGAGAATTGCCAGCGCCATTGCCACCGCTATGCCGTCATCGCCGCCGAGTGTTGTGCCGTCTGCCCATATGAAGCTGCCGTCATGACTGAGCCGAAGTCCATCATTTCTGAAGTCTATCTCACATCCGCTTTCCTTTGCGCATACCATGTCAAGATGCCCCTGGATTATAACGGTTTCATCACTTTTGCAGTCTGCGGATTTCGGCTTTCGTATTATGACGTTGTTGGCTGTGTCACGCGCAGCGTAAAGACCGTGTTTCTCTGCAAATTTCATGCAGTATTGCGCAATCCTGTCCGTATCGCGTGAGCCGTGTGGGATTGCGCATATATTCTCAAAATATTTCATAACTCTTTCGGGCTTAAGACCATCTAAAACCATTACATTGTCCTCCTTATAATTTCTGTAACATCGGCTGCCGAGCTTACAACACCTACGGTAAGCTGCTTTATATCCTTGGCAGGGTACGCCATATCGGGGATACAGATAACGGGTATTCCGGCGCGTGATGCCGCAATAATTCCGTTTTCGCTGTCCTCAAGCACCAGCGCTCTGCCGGGAGGGGTGCTGCCTGCCGCGATAAGGAATATATCAGGCTCCGGCTTTGAACGCTCTGCCATATCACCGCCTGTGACAGTATCAAAATACAGTCGCAGTCCCGACGCTTCAAGATACTTTTCCACATATTCGGTATGTGTTGAAGATGCCACCGCGCAGGGAATCCCATTGTCATTTAAGAAAATGAGCAGCTCCCGTATTCCGGACTTTACGGGAAGCCCCTCGTTGAGCGCTATAGCATCAACCCGCGCGCGTGTAAGACGGCTCAGCTCATAATGCGGATAATCTGCGCCGTACTGCTCTGTTTTCTTTTTAAAAAGCGTATCACCGGTAAGACCTAAGGTCTGCGCATATTTTTCTTCCGTTATGTCATATCCGTAATCTTTTGCAACGGCTCTGAGCTCCCGCATAAAAACGCGCTCACTGTCAAATATAAGTCCGTCCATATCAAATATAACCTTTTGAGGTGTGTTTATAAGCATATTATTCATTATTTCAAATCCTATTGTCCGTTTTTCTTCATATCAAGCGCTTCAAAGATATATTGCTCCAGCGCCTGCCATTCGGTAACAGCGCCGTTTTTTATTTCATAATCTATTTCCGGCACTCTTGTTACCATATGATACAACGCCGCCGCAGAAAATCCGGAGGCGCCGCTGAGGTATTTTCCCGCAATCCACGGAGAACCGCCTAAGAGCTGCGCCGCGTCATTGCGGTTTGTAACGCCTGCAAGCTTTAAATGAAGCATTTTTTCCACATTGGAATATATAAGGTAGAGAATACCGAAGGCGCTCTGCTTTTGTGTTTTAAGCTCATTTAAAATCCTAAAAATTTTTTCTGAGTTACCCTCCATAATGCCGTCCGTGATATCGAAAATCTGAACCTGCATGGATTTTGAGACCACCTTGTCAACATCGGTTTTATATATAATCTCATCGCAGTAATTCAGAAGCTTATTCAATTCGTGCTCAAGATTATTAAGTCCCGGGTCAATTACGGAAACCAGATATTCCGCCACATTGTCGTCAATTTTTTTGCCCGCATGCAGTACCTGCTTTACAACCCATGCCTTGAGGTCCGGCACGGACATATATTCGCATTTTACTGCAAAGCCCGCTTTTGAGGCTGCCTTAAATAGCGCGCTTCTGGCGTCTACATTCTTTTCACAGAATATTACAACCGTGTCATCGGAAAGTCTTTTGAATTTTTCAAGCCAGAATTTTTTCTGCTCCTCGTTCGGGGGTACAATATCACCCTTTCGTGTCATTGCAAATATATTGCTGTCGCGAATCTGCAAAACACGCTTATCCGTCATCATCGGCATACCCTCCCAGGCAGCGTCATATTCGCTGTAATCGGCGGCGCCTGCAATAAGTATCCGGTTAAACTCTTCAAGTCCGGCATCGGGGACAAGCTCCAGTATCCTTTTTATATAGAATTCCTTAAGATATTCCTCCTCGCCGTAGAATATATACAGAGGCTGAAGCGTCTTTTTTAAGAGCTGCGCCTTAAGCTCGGCTATATCATTTTTCTTTTTTGCAGCTTTAGCCATTGGTTCTCTCCTTATTTAAATATCCTTACATTTTTAATTCCCTTTTTATCAGCGGTTATGCGTATGTCTCCGTTAAGATCGGTACGCAGAACGGTTGTTCCGCTCAGATTATTCAGCGTCCGGTCTGTAGGGTGACCGTAGCTGTTGTCCTCGCCGCAGCTTATAACGGAATATACCGGTGATACGGCCCCAACCCATTCGGGGCAGGTAGAGGTTGATGAGCCGTGGTGGCCGACCTTGAGAACATCGGTGTCAACATCGGCGCCAAGCCGCAGAAACTCATGCTCACCGTAGGTTGTCAGATCACCTGTATAAAGCGCGCTGAAATCTCCGAAGCTTATATTCATCAAAAGCGAGGTGTCGTTATCATCCTGACTGAGCTTTATGACATCATCCGGAGTATATACATTAATTATAAGTCCTTTGTCAAATTTAATTCTTGTATTTTCGGAAATGTAATGTATTTCCGTTCCGTTCTCGGCGGCAGCCGCTTCAAGCGCGGCTGCCCATTGCTTCATCTCGTCATCAGCGCTTTCCGTAAGCGCGGGAGCAAAAACATCGCTGACATTAAGCGCTTTGACCGCTGCGATAACACCCTGAACATGGTCCTGATGAAAATGAGATATAAACGCGGCGTCAATGGTATCATATCCCTTTGCTTCAAGGTAGGGAACAAAAATACTCTCACCCGGATCATATTCGGAATAGCTCGTTCCGCCGCCTCCGTCAACAATAACGGTAGCGCCGAATGCCGTGTGTATAACCGAACCGTCACCCTGCCCGACATTGACAAAGATAAAATCGGTTGTACCTATGCGTGACAGAGAGGTAATGACAACCGACAGCCCCAGCGCGCACGAGCAGAGCAGCGCGTATCCCGCCTTAGTCCTGTAATCCTTCAGATAGTAATATGCCGCAAACAAGAGAGCAGCCGCTGCAAGAATTTCAGTAACAGACGGCGTCGCGATTACAAGCCTTGAAAGGGGCAGAGAAGCGACAAACGGCGGCAGCTTAAGCATAAGCCATATCATAAAATCAAGAAATGCTTTTACAACAGGCGCGGCGCCGAACAGTCTCAGCATAATAAAGGACAGAGGTGCAGATATCAGCGTAATAATAACTATCGGTGCCATTATAAACGGAGTAATAAAGGAGTATATACATATTCCGTTAAAATAATACGCAGTCAGAGGTATATAGAATACCATACATATCAGCATAACCGCGGACATATGACGGAAGCTTTTGGGAACCCCGCCAAACAGCTTTTTAACAAAGGGCATAAATGCCCATATTATAATTCCGGCGGTAACCGACAGGACAAATCCGGCATTGAATACTATCATCGGCGCTGTCATTGCGCATATAATGACGATCCATGCCATAGTGTCGGGATAATAGGCGCTTCCGTTTTTACGGCGAAAATAAACCGTAAGCCCGCAGGTAATAAGACACCGCAGAAAGCCTATCTGAGCGCAGTTAAGGAGAGCATAGCCGCCTATAAGCAGCATAACGGCAATATCGCGGAGCTTTTTCGGGACAACAGCTGTAAAAAGCCCCACAAAGGTAAGTATCAGCATTATATGAATATATGCCGGATGGAAAAGCCTTTTAAACGTTGTGTCCGACACCACGTCCGAGTAATCCTTTGTAAAGCGGTGTGAATTTCCCGTAAGTACCGCGGAAAGTACCGCAGCAGAATTTCCGTAATAATATTTATATATAATATTATCGACCGCATCCCGGAACCTGCCGCACAGAATCAGCGGGGAGAACACCCGCAGCGTTTCGCCGGCAGCAGCATCCTTTGAATACATTCTTGTGAATATGTTTTGTGATTTATAGTATTTCACGGAATCAAAGCCGTTTTCGTTCATCTGCGAGGGCAGCTCTTTTATTATGCCGTTTACGGTTATGCTTTCGCCGCAGCTGAATTTTTCCGGGGTTGAAAGCAGAATATTCTCATTGTCTTTTATTATATCGCCGGCATGATTTATTTCTTTTACACGGAGAGTATATTTATAGTTATCACTTGTATTGCTTTCCTGCGCGGAGGAAATAATAATGCCGTGATATGTTACATACCTTCCTATGTAATTAACCGATTTATGCGTCCATGAACAGGAAGAATACGAATATGTAATAATTCCGGCAGCAGCTCCTACTGCAAGGGTGAGTACGACCATATCCGCATTTCCTGCCAAAGCGGAGCGCAGAATGAATATAATAATGAAAACAGCCAGAGCGCAGAGCGGTATGAATGCGCCGAAGGCTGACGCGCATAGTATTGCTGCGACCATAGCTGCGGCAAGAATAATTGGTGAAAACCTCATGAGTGTGTACCTTTTCTTTTGTTTTCTTTTCTCTATATCATTATAGCATAATATATGTATAACGTCAATAACCGTGAAATGTTACAATTATATTACAGAATATTACGCTTATATTGCAATAAGACAACAAAAGTTTCATTTTTTTTGGAAAAAAGGTTGACAACATAGGGTAAATGGTGTATAATCTTTCTTGTAACAAAACAGTAATATTTCTGAAAAGATTGTAACGATAATGTTAAGTAAAATGTAATTTTTGTAATATTACATTCAGGAGGTTATTTATAATGAGAAATTTAAAGCACACTATCATTGCTATTGCTGCAATTGTAATGGTAGGTACGCTTAGCTTTTTTCAGGTATCGGACATGTCAGCTCAGAGGCTTGAACGTGATATGAGACTTAGTACAGCAAATCAGATTGAAAATATTACAATTACGAGTACAGAGAGCGAGGAAGGCTCAAGGGGACTCGCACTGACAAGCTCATATGAAGAGGTTCATTCGGTTGAAGAGCCTGTAGGCATAGTTGATCTGGAGACTGAACAGGCGATAGCTGAAAAAAGTTATCTCACTTTAGGATATGCAAAGGTTTCCGGTTCGGCGGATCTTAAAACAGAGCCGAATGAGGATTCGGAAACAATCGGTACAATGAACGGTGCCGAACAGGTTGAGATTCTTGAGAGTACTGAGGGTTGGTACAAAATAATGGCTGACGGTCAGTCGGGTTATGTAAAAAGTGAGCTTGTAACACTTGATAAGGGTGATGCGGAGGAAACAGCGCTTCAGTATGATCATTATAAGAAAGCAAATGTTACAGCAGCAAGCGGTCTTACAGTACGTGCATCGGGCAGTGAGAATGCCGCAAGTCTTGGTTCTGTTAATGATGGTGATAATGTTATCATAGTAGACCAGGAGGGAGATTATATAAAGATTCTTTACGGAGATGATTATAAGGAAGGTTATGTAATCAATATCGGTCTTGAGACAACAGGCGAATGGATAGAAAAGGACGATGTTCATGCGGAGATCAAGCGTATTGCCGCTGAAAAGGCAGAGGCTGCAAGAAAAGAGGAGATTGCAAAGCAGAATGCAAAGAATGCATCGTCTGTTTATGTAACTACAGATAGTTCAGCTTCTTCAGAATCGACATCAACATCCTCATCATCAAGCAAGGGACAGGCAATTGTTAATTCAGCAATGAAGTATCTTGGTGTTCCGTATGTTTGGGGCGGTACTTCGCCGAGCGGTTTTGACTGCAGTGGTCTTGTACAGTATGTATGCAGCCAGAACGGCATTTCGGTTCCGAGAGTCGCTGCTTCACAGAGAGGCGCAGGACAGTATGTAAGCCGTGAAAATCTCCAGCCGGGCGATCTGGTATTCTTTTCGCGCGGCGGCGGAGTAAGCCATGTTGGCATATATATCGGAAACGGTAATATGATCCATGCTCCGCAGACAGGTGATGTTGTAAAGGTTTCATCAATCGAGACATCATACAGAATATCATCATATGCTGGCGCAGTCCGTGTATGGTAATAATTTAATAAACAGCCAAATAAAATCTGCTTTGTTTATCTATCGGGAAATCGGCGTTTACGGCGCCGGTTTCCGGGTAGAGGTCTTAAGGTACAGGATGAAAATAACAAAGTATTATTTGTCAATAAATGAAATTCCATTCTGGATTTACGGGGTGGAATTTCTTTTTGCGTATGGAAGTCATTGCTCTGAGATGTTAAGTCCGGAAAAGACCATGTAAAACCTTTGTAAAACGGTGTAATAATTAAGTTAATTCTGTTGAAAAATACAAATTGATTGTGCTATAGTGAAATTGGTGGAAAATAGATAAACGGAATGTAAAGCAAGGAGATCATTATGGCGAGTGTATTTATAACAGTTTTTGCGCTTCTCGGAGGGCTTATATGTCTTATGATTAAAATCGTAAGGCAGCTTATTACTGATAAAAACGGCGGACAAAAGCTCCCGTCACAGCCAATATACCTTGATTATAACTTCATCGGTCAGCCCATGGTGGCTTTACGTCTTGCTGCAAAGGAAATAGTGCGCTGCGGAAAAATGACGGGTAATCTTATACATGTGTCTGCGGATATAACAGACAATGTGACAAACAGCGCTCTTTCAGCTATTTCCGAGGAAGCAGGAAATGCAGCGCAGCTGGGAAATAATATAACAGAATATCTGGCAAAAATGTTTTCAGCCGAAGCGCTTAACGAGAAGCAGGCGACACAGGCTAAGGAGCTTTTGTGTATTCTGGGCGAGATTGAAAGAGTGGGTGAGGTATGTTCAGACACGGCGGTTCTGTTAGGAGAAATAAGCGAAAAGAAAATTAAGTTTTCAAAGGCTGACGAGAGTGAGATACAGATGAGTCTTAAGATGCTTGCAGATATGTATACTCAGATTATCAATGTTATGAATGGCAGCTGCAGTGAAGACGCTGATGATATTTTTACTATGCGCGAAAAAGTACTTGACCTTTATATTCAAATGAGAAGGAAGAATATGAACCGTGCAGAAAATGGCAGGTGTCCGGTGGAGCTTATGGGACTGTTCAGTGAAATGCTCCACAACATTGACAGACTTTGCAATAGCTGTCTGAACATGGCGGAGACTGTTGCCGGAAAGGCCGATTTCGGTTATTTTAATACCTTAGAAGCAGCGCCGATACCGGCGGCATAAATACAGCAAAAACAGAGGAGCGGCTCTATTATCAGATTTTTTTCAATTTTGTTTAAGCTGAAATTTATGTGTTTGAAATTAGAGCAATAAATTATTGTTTAGCGGCAGACCTCTCAGTCAGCCTTCGGCTGACAGCTCCCCTTAAAAGGGGAGCCAATGCTCCGGCGTCGCTCTGCTAAAGGCTCCCCTTCCAGGGGAGCTGGCACGGCGCAGCCGTGACTGAGAGGTCGTGTATGTATATAAACAATAATTTAGTTTTGATACAGGTCTTTTTTTGACATTGATTGTTAAACCTGCGCATCTGCCCGTTACTAAAATTTTATCATCTGCACTTAATGCCCGTATTCTAATATGAGCGATAGGTCTTTTAATTTGTTAAGTAATGGTGGTTACAAAGGTGCCGTCAGACAGCGGTTTTATCATAAATGTGAAATTTGCAAAGGTGAAGGAGCGGAATGCGGAGGACTATCTGTTTGTTGCGGTATACGATACAAACGGCGCATTATTGAGCCTTGATTATGTGCAGGCTGATTTTACTGAGAATAATTCATATTGAATCGGCTTCCATGTTCCGGCGCAAAACCGGAAAATTGGTTCGGTAAAGGCATTTGTATGGAATACCTTTGATTCAACGCAGTCATTGGCAGAAGCTAAGACCTTATAAAAATAAATATGGTAACATGCAGCGGCGGCAAGGGTTTCTTCCTTTGCCGCTGTTGAATGTTGTATAAAGCGAATGAAAAATTATTTTTTGCCGTATTTCATTCTCAGTCTGAAATCATCCGCCGCCATGGCGATATATTCGGAATTAGTGGGATGGCGGGTGCCGCTTGTGTCGGGACCGTAGCCGAAGATGTCATTTAAAAGCTTTTTGTTGCCGCGCTTCCATGATACCTCTATGGCATGGCGCATTGCGCGTTCAACGCAGCTGTCGCTTGTGTTGAATTCCTTGGCGATAACAGGATAGAGCTTCTGGGTTATGGGATTAAGCAGGCTTATGTCATTTGTTGTGCGGATAAGCGCCGAGCGGATATATCTGTAGCCCGAAAGATGTGCCGGCATTCCGAGACAGCGCAGAAAGCTTGTAACATTTTCCTCAAGAGACATTTCCTCTTGCTTTTTATGTTCCGAAAGTCTTGCTTCTTTATCTGAGGAAAAAAGATCAAAAATTGTGTCGCATATATCCGCACAGGACTGAGGCTTTACCATAAAATAATTTACCCCGTAATGAATAGCGGTGTTGAGCATGCTTGACATATGTGAAGCGGAATTCATTACAATAACAGGCTTCTTCTCAGGCTTTGCGGCGTTAAGCTTTCTTAAAAAGCCTATGCCGTCCAAGCGCGGCATAACCGCGTCAAGCACAATAGCGTCCGGTCTTGTGATAAGAGCCATTTCCAACCCTTCCTCACCGTCAAGCGCATACTCAGCGTCCAGAAAATCTCCGCAGGTTTTCATATAGGAAACCAGCTCCTTTACGTATTTTTCGTCATCATCAACGACCAGAACGGAAATTTTGTTTTTCATTTTGTTTTATTACCTCTTTCCATAAAAAGTGATTTTCTTTTGTGGACAAGCTTAGTTTATCACCATAGGTATTAAAAATCAAGGTTTTATGTCAATCTGTCAAAAATATTTAAGAATTGAAAAGTATTGTCTATAATTTTGAAAAATGTGAATTTTTGTGTACATTGTCCCGTTTATGGCGCTGATAACAGAAGCAAAAACTCCGGTTCGGGATTTTCGGAACCGGAGTTTTTAGGAAGTATTAAAAATAAATATTAAAACAATTTTCCAAGAAGCTCATTTGAGCGCGCAATAAATTTGCTCATATGCTCTGCGTCGAGAGGGCTGTGAGAAATCTTTGCAAGGTCATATACATGGTTAATAACGAGCTTTTTGGTGTCGTCATCAAGAGTATCAAGCTTTTTAATAAGGGGGTTGTTTCCGTTGATAACGAGTGTAAACTCATCACGGAACATGCCTGCCATCCCGGCAAACTGCTGACCGTAGCTCTTGTACATTTCCTGCATACGGCGGGATTCCTCGCTTAAAAGGATAACCGCCGGAACAGACTCGTTCTTAAGATTCTGTACCTCTATTTTCAGTTGATCGTCGTTTAGCTCATTCTTAAAGGCTTCAATAATAGCCTTGTTCTTTTCATCGTCCTTGTCCGTCTCGTCTGCGATGTCAGAAAGCGCGGAGTCAATTCGCTTGAACTTTATGTCGAGATTCTTCATTTCAAGGAATGATATGAAGTGTGTGTCCATCATGCTCGGAAGCTCAACAGCGTTCAGCCCCTGCTCCTTAAACATATTTATATACTGCGACTGCTGCTTGGAGTCAGATACATAATAAACATCTGTCTTTTCCTTGCCGCCTGTAAATTCTTCAAGCGTCTGATATTTACCGTCAAGGTCCTTGTAGATGATTGCATCCTTAACCTTATCATAGAACTTTTCATCTCTTATGCAGCCGTACTTAACGAAGATATTGATATCCTCCCAGTACTTTTCATAGTTTTCCTTGTCGTTCTGACTGAGGCTGACGAGCTTGTCCGCAACCTTACGAGTGATATGATTTGAAATCTTCTTAACATATCCGTCATTCTGCAGAAAGCTTCTCGAAACGTTAAGCGGAAGGTCAGGGCAGTCAATAACGCCCTTAAGGAGCATGAGAAACTCCGGAATAACCTCCTTAACATTATCGGCAACGAACACTTGGTTGTTAAAGAGCTTGATCTGTCCCTCAATACCCGCAAATTCGTGATTGATTTTCGGGAAATAAAGAATACCCTTGAGGTTGAACGGATAATCAACATTCAGATGAATCCAGAAAAGAGGTTCATTGAAATCCATGAACACATCTCTGTAGAAGGTCTTGTAATCCTCATCGGTACACTCCGACGGCTTCTTCATCCACAGCGGATTAGTCTGATTGATAGGCTTCGGTTTCTCCTTCTCAGGCGCCTCCTCGCCCTCCTTAACCTCGGGTTCAGGCTCATTTGCATTCACGAGATATACCTCAACGGGGAGGAATGAGCAGTATTTACGGAGTATTTCGCGTACCTTGAATTCCTCAAGGAACTCCGCGCTTTCTTCCGAGATATTAAGAATTATATCCGTACCGCGTGTTGCTCGTGTACCCTCCGAGATCTCAAATTCCATACTGCCGTCGCATACCCACTTAGCCGGCTTTGCGCCCTCCTGATATGAAAGAGAGTCAATTTCAACGCTGTCCGCAACCATAAACGCGCTGTAAAAGCCGAGACCGAAATGACCGATGATCTGCGATCCAGCATCGTTTTCATCCTTATACTTTTCAAGGAACTCCGTTGCGCCCGAGAAAGCAATTTTGCAGATATACTTATCAATTTCATCGGCGGTCATACCGATACCGTTGTCGCTGATAATGAGCTTTTTAGCTTCCTTATCAACCGTTATTGTTACCTTGTAGCTGTCATCGCCTTCTGCCTCGCCCGACAGCGCAACCTTTTTAAACTTTGTAATAGCGTCACATCCGTTGGAAACCAATTCTCTTAAAAATATATCCTTATCCGAATATAACCATTTTTTTATAATCGGAAAAAGATTTTCCGAGTCTACTGAAATATTACCCTTTGCCATTTATAAAACACCTCTAATCAATATTTATGAGCTTATTATAACACCATTTTCTGAAAAAGTCAATAAAAAATTAGCACTCACCTGATGAGAGTGCTAACAATTTACTTTTCGTTCATATTTGAACATTTTAAGCCGTTATGTTTAAATATATCCGTATATTCCGCGTACACTCACATCTCCTGAGGTAACGTTAACGCGTCCGATTTCCGTTTCCACGATAAGACCGCCGTCCGGGGCAATATCAACTGCCTTTCCGATAAGTGTTTCCTTACGGTATATTACGCGGATTTCGCGGCCAATTGTTATACATGAATTACGGTATTCCTCAAGCAGGGGTGAAAAGCCTTCCCTTTGAAAAATCTTATAAAGAGGTTCAAATTCGTTCATGATTGCCGAAACAAGCTCTGAGCGGTTATAGGTTTTTCCGGTTTCAATAAAAAGCGAGGTTGCCTTGTCTTGAAGCTCCGCGGGGAATCCGGCAGTGTTTACATTTATTCCAATGCCGCAGATAACGTAATTTACGCGGTCGATTTCGGCTGACATCTCAGTAAGAATGCCGCATACCTTGCGTGAACCGATAACAATATCATTTGGCCATTTAATACCTGTGCCGTTCCCCAGTACACGCCGGATCGCCATTCCGGCAATGAGGGTAATCTGCGAAATATCCTGCGGCGGAATATCAGGCTTTAAAAGCAGCGACATCCATATTCCCGAGCCCTTGGGAGACTCCCATGAGCGTCCGAGCCTGCCCTTTCCCGCACTCTGCACATCTGTAATAAAAAGCGATCCGTCGGGCATTGCCCAGCAGCGCTTTGCTTCCTCATTGGTGGAATCAATAACAGGCATATACCTGATATTCCGCGCCGTAAATTCAGTGTTTAAGCCTGAGCTTATAGAGGCCTCCGACAGAATATCGGGAATATTTTGCAGCTTGTAGCCCTTATTGGTGACGGATAAAATATCATAGCCTTCATCCTTCAGCCTTTTGATATGCTTCCAGACGGCGGCTCTTGAAATGCCGAGAGCGCGGCTCATTTCCTCGCCCGATATATAGCTTTCAGTGTTCTTCAGCATATTAAGAATTTTATTGCGCATATTATCACTTTCCTCTCTGTTATGATATTTTATCACATCCTTTGGATAATTACAAGATGCAGTGAGACCAAACTTTTACACTCACGGGAATTATTAATGTAGCATAATATATTTTAAAAGGAAACAGACCGAGGAAAGTGAGGTGAAAAACATGCTTGCAGTAGTAGGTTCAATAACGACAGCAACGAGATTGGCGCGATTGATAGAAAAAAATATAAAAAGCCCGGTATCGGTTGTGCATACCCCCTCTAATATTAATAAAGGAGGCTGCTCGTATTCTGTGCGGTTTAAGGAGCAGTATGAACAGCGGATAAGAGTACTGGTATCGGATTATAATTTTCAGATAAAAGGCTTCTATTATGAGGACGGAAGGCGTGTTAACAATGCTGTACCTTGATAATGCGGCTACAACGCGATCGAAGCCGCCGGGCGTATATCCGGCAATGATGAGGTATGCCCTGCTCGGAGGAGGAAATGCCGGTCGCGGAAATAACAAGCTGAGTCTCGGCGGGATAAAAGCAATAATTGATACACAGGAGTCTGCCGCCAAGCTTTTCGGTGTGAAGAATGAGAGTAATATTATATTTACCCAGAATGCGACATATGCGCTTAATATTGCGATTTTAGGCACGCTGAACAGAAATGACCATGTGGTGGTTACCGCAATGGATCATAACAGTGTTCTTCGTCCCGCGGCTTTACACGGAAATTATTCTGTTGCGGCAGCGGACAAAACGGGGTACGTTAATCCCGCAGAGGTGCGCAGATGCATAAAGCGCAATACAAAGCTAATTATCTGCACACATGCCTCAAATGTATGCGGGACTATTGAAGATGTTGCAGAAATGGCAAGGGCTGCACATATGAATGGAGCTTTATTTTTGCTTGACGCATCACAGAGCGCAGGCTCTATGCGGGTTGATATGGACGAAATAGGAGCGGATATGATTGCCAGCCCCGGGCATAAGGGTCTTATGGGTCCGATGGGAACAGGAATACTGTGTATCCGTGATCCTAAAAAGGTGAGAGCGGTTATTACCGGCGGAACAGGCAGTGAGTCAGAAAATCTGCGCCAGCCTGAGGCGATGCCTGATAAATTCCACAGCGGCACAATGAATATTCCTGCGATAGCGGGACTAAGGGAAGGTATAGAATTTGTGCTGAAGGAGGGCGCCGAAAGCATAGGCAGACATGAAAAGATGCTGTCGGATATATTCAGAAGCAATCTTAAGAATATGGACGGAGTTATGGTATACGGAAGAGGAGACACAGGTATTACGGCATTTAATATATCCGGATTAGACAGCGATAAAACGGCTGAAAGGCTCGGAAAGGATATAATAGTACGCGCCGGGTATCATTGCGCGCCGCTTGCGCATAAGGCCCTCGGCACAGAAAACGGAGGTTCTGTGCGTGTATCGTTCGGATATTTCAATACTGTAGCGGATGTCAGGCGGATAACAGATGCCGTGCATAATATTATTCTTCAAAATAAGACATTTTAACGGGCAGGAAACCATATAACGCTTTAACGGTTCAGGTATCAGAAATAGCATATTCGATGAGCATAATCATCGCAATAGATAATACCGATATGCAGGTGGGACAGAAGCTTGTTAAAATGGATACAACAGCGCAGATTGTAAACGACAGAACCTATATACCGGTCCGCTTTGCGAGAGAAGCATTAGGTATGGACGTTATATGGCAGAGTGAGTAAAAATACAATAATGTTATAAAAAGGCTCTCCTTCGCTTCGGAGAGCCTTAATTTCAGCTGTTCTGATATTCCGCCTTTATTCGCGCCAGCTCCTCCGGTGTAATTTCCAGAAAATCTATAATTTCCGCATCACCATCGCCACGCTTTATCATCTTGAATGCCATTTTACAGGCACTTTCCCATTTGCCTTTGGTTAAGCCCTGCTCAATGCCCTGCTCAATGCCTTGCTCAATGCCCTGCTCAATGCCTTGCTCAATGCCCTGCTCAATGCCCTGCTCAATGCCCCGTTCAATGCCCTGCTCAACACCCTGTGCAAAGCCTCTTTCAGCCGCATCCTTTGCAATTCCATAAGATATATTACACATATCATTTACCTCCTTACCGAATTTATAAGTCATTTCTATTCCAAAATCCTCTTGAAGAATACGTTTCTTTTCATCAGGATTTCTTTTTTCCGACAATAATACCTCAAGCAGCTTTAAAATCCCCTCCTGATTTCCGTTATCACCGTTTCCCAGTCCGACAACAACCGCCGTCATTAAATCATAATACTTCTTTTCTGATTTAGCGCTGCCGACTATATTTTCCTCCTTCATGGAGTAGCGTGTAATTGTATTTCTCCATGCTTTCGGCGGTTTTGTACATATCCATATAGAATACACCTTTTTAATTTTTTCATAATGGGACTTTGTAAACACCTTTCCGTACTGCGACGAAACCAACCGGCTCAGATAATACATGATCCGTTTGATAACAGGATAACCCGGATAAAAATCATTCTGCGCTTCTATATTAATTATCAAATCTATTTCATCATCACCATTCGGAGTTTTGGCAGTAAAACGTATATCATATGTTACAGTTCCCTCATTTATTGTGCTGTCCTCTGTGTCCATTGATACAGCCAGCTCCGCATTATCCTCCAAATCCGGCTCATCCGGGTTTACAGCTGAGGTTCCAACCTGAGGCGCATCGGATATACACGATATAATTTCATCTATTGTATTATCCCCGTATTCCTCTATGCAGCTTTGCATAATCCATGCAAGGACAGGCTTATGCGAAAGCAAACGCTTACATACCGCATCAAGCGCCGCCATATTTCTTGCCATCTCAATATTTTCCGACAGTATATTATCCATGGAATACAGCCTCCTTCTGTTTTTATTGTAGCATATTTTATGATAAAAATCAATACTTTGATAAACAATCTGCAAATACAACATAGTGCCGATAAATTTTTTCAAAAATGCAACATTTTCTGATTTTCAAAAGTGTTATATACAGAATGCCTGACGGAAAGGAGAACAAATTATGAAAAAAACAAAAAATTTTTTTGCATTTATGTGCGCTCTTACAATGTGTCTTTCCTTTGCAAACTGCTTTGCGGAGAATAATGACAGCGCAGAAGAAGACGGCGAGGTGACATTCTTTGAGGTGGGTACGCCGCAGCCCACCCCGGCAATCGAGTACAGAACAGAAAACGGAATAAAGTTTTACTGTGAAGACTATAATGATGGTGTTAAAATGAATATTCAAGACACTCCAAAAGGGGAAGTAATAATTCCTTATGAGATAGATGGAAAAACAGTTCTCGCTGTAAAATTTTTAGTTCGCGGCGGAGCTGCGGACGCAATACAGTTCGAATCAGTTTATTTTCCTGATACCGTTGAATGTGTGGAACATATGTGCGATAATAAACTATTAAAATCTGTTCATTTGCCGGCAAGCCTGAATGAGATAGATACACATTTGTTTGATCAATGCACCGCATTAGAGTATGTAGAAATCCCCGGTAAGATTACGAAAATAAGTCCGTATGCTTTTAATAATTGTACATCTCTAAAAAGTGTTAAGCTTCCGGAGGGACTCATAAGCATAGGAGAAAGAGCTTTTCATGCTTCCGGTTTGGAAAGTATTCAGATACCGTCAACAGTTGTGAAAATAGACAGTAATGCTTTTCATGTGTGCCGAAGTCTATCATCTGTTAATATCCCGTCGGGAGTAACATATATTGGTGATTCGGCATTTTCCGGCACCGCCGTTACATCCGTAACCATTCCGTCAAATATAGAGTATATCGGAACATTTGCATTCAGCAATTGTACTGATCTTACAGATGTACAAGGACTTTCAAAGGCACAGATGATTAAATATTGGAACTCATTCAGAAACACCGCATGGAGGGATTCTCTAAAGCTTGATGATCCGTTCCTTGTAGATGAATCAGGAACACTGATAGCATATGCCGGTGATGATAGCAATATTGTGATACCGGATACAGTGAAAATCATCGGTGAAAGCGCATTTGCATACAACGACAATATAAAGCAGGTGACAATACCTGAAACGGTAACAAAAATATCGTCAAAAGCTTTCGCGTATTGTCAAAATATAACGGAAATTACAATTCCGGCAAGCGTTGCGAAGATTGAAGAATACTCGTTTTCAAACTGTACACAGCTCAAAAATGTAACGCTTGAGGCGTCCGATACAGTGCTGGAGGCAAGCAGCCTTTCTTTCCAGTTCACACTTATATCGCCTGACACCCTTATAACAAACGGCAGGAAATTCAAAAATCAGAGCGTTGTATTCCAACAGACATTGTTTGATCCCGAATACTCGCCGACAGCAATATACAATTCAACAGAAGCTCCCGAGACAACAGAGACTCCGGCAGCAACACCTGCTCCAACAGCAGTATCGGCTCCAACACCCACCGCGGCACCCGAAACGGAAAAGAAAGAGCTGACCGTAACAATCATTAATGAAAATATATCTGTTGCAGTAGACGGCAGACAAATCATATTTGACGACGCTCAGCCGTTTATTGATGAAAACGGGCGCACACAAATCCCGATACGAGCGGTCGCAGAGGCTTTAGGCTGCACAGTTGAATGGGATAATGCGTCACGAACTGCTTCTATTGCAAAGGATAAAACCGTCATAATCATAGCAATAGATAATATCAATATGCAGGTGGGACAGAAGCTTGTTAAAATGGATACCACCGCGCAGATCGTAAACAACAGAACCTATATACCCGTCCGCTTTGTGGGAGAAGCTTTAGGTATGGAAGTTATATGGCAGAGTGAGTAAAAAATACAATAATGCTACAAAAAGGCTCTCCTTCGCTTCGGAGAGCCTTAATTGTATTATAAAAGAAAGCCCCGCACAGTGCGGAGCTCTCCATATGGTTTTGAGACTATGAAATCAATCCTTGTAAGCCGGCATAAAGTCAGGATATGCTGACGGTAAACCGTGCTCTGTAGCGTCAAGACCTGTAAGTTCTTCTTCCCTGCCTGCTCTGAGCTTGCCTGCCTTCTTAAGAATGCCGAAGAGTATGCAGCCCATTACAGCAGCCCATGCAATCAAGGCAACAGCGCCAATAAGCTGAGGACCGAGCTGACCCATGCCGCCGCCGTAGAATAAGCCCATGCCTACGCCCGAAGCCTCGTCTGATGAGAACAGACCTACAGCGATTACACCCCAGAGACCGCATACGCCGTGAACGCTTACTGCGCCGACCGGGTCGTCAACCTTGATCTTTGTATCAATAAACGGTACAGCTACGCATACGAGCACGCCCGCTACAACACCTATTATTATTGAAGCAAACGGTGATACACAGTCACACGGCGCTGTTATACCTACAAGACCTGCAAGAACACCGTTGAGTGTCATTGAAACGTCCGGCTTCTTATATCTTGCCCATGTGAAGAACATCGCAGTAATCGCAGCCGCGCAGGCAGCAAGGTTTGTTGTGATGAATACCTTTGCGGCAAGAAGCGTT
Source organism: Candidatus Ornithomonoglobus sp. (assembly GCA_051877435.1). GTDB lineage: Bacteria > Bacillota > Clostridia > UBA1381 > UBA1381 > Ornithomonoglobus. Next base: position 12,739 of record JBJEIW010000203.1, on the reverse strand, counting down.
GCCGCGGCATCCAGAACACCTTCTGTTTCGCCCTCGCCAATGAGTGCAAGGGTTGAAGCAGGGTTAAATCCGAACCAGCCTACCCACAGAATCAATACGCCCAACGCGCCGATGATGATGCTGTGACCCGGGATTGCGCGCGCCTTGCCGTCCTTGCCGTATTTTCCGATACGGGGTCCGAGAATTGCCGCGCCTACGAACGCAAGGACACCGCCGAGCATATGTACGATACCGGAGCCTGCAAAATCGTGGAAGCCCATCTCTGCGAGCCAGCCGCCGCCCCATACCCAGTGACCTGCGATCGGGTAAATGAAGAGCGAGATCATTGCGCTGTAGAGACAGTACGCGCTGAACTTTGTTCTTTCAGCCATAGCGCCCGATACGATTGTAGCGGATGTAGCGCAGAATACTGTCTGGAAGAATAATGTGGTATAATCCACATCCGGAGCAGCAGCCGAGCCGTTCATAAACGCTCCGCCGAACGGAATGCCGATAAAGCCGTTGCCCTCTCCGTACATAAGACCGTAGCCTATAACCCAGTAAATAACCGAACCGAACATAAAGTCTACTATGTTCTTCATTACAATGTTACCTGTGTTCTTTGCTCTTGTAAAGCCCGCCTCAACCATTGTAAAGCCGGTCTGCATAAAGAATACGAGTATGCCGCCCAAGAACAGCCAGAAGCAGTTAATGGCAGTGGCAATCGCTTCATTATTTGATAAAATTATTTGTAAATCCATTTTTCAATCATCCTTTCCTCTCTTACTCAGGAAATTTACTTAATTCTTAACCTAAAATTTTTTTACTTAACTTAATATAACCTTTGTTCTTACAGTAAAGCTTCTTTATCTGTCTCTCCGGTACGAACCTTGATTGTCTTTGTAACAGGTGATATGAAAATCTTACCGTCGCCGATCTCGCCTGTTCTGAGAACGCTGAGCGCGGTGTTTACCACATCATCAACCGGAACCGAGCATACGACCATCTCAATCTTGATTTTCGGAAGAAGATCCACACTGTAATCAACACCTCTGTACTTATGCTTCTGTCCCTTCTGAACACCATAGCCGAGAACATTGTAAACAGTCATGCCGTTGATGCCGATTTCATTAAGGGCTTCCTTCAGCGGCTCGAGCTTACTCTGTCTTGTGATGATCTCAATTTTGGTCATTACGTCTGCCATTTTTAATAACTCCTTTCAGCTTGCCCGGGAAATAAAAAAGCGTGCCCTTATCAGATAACCACATCTGATGAGATCACGCCATTGTGTCCGAACAAATTATGTATAATTCTATAAAGCCCTAAACTGAACTTTATCTTTGTTCTGTATTATACTCTTTTAATTTCAAAATGTCAATACGAAATTTTAAAATTTATGCAAGAATAACATTTTTTCTCACGGTATTTTTTGCCCTTTATCGAAAATTCACAAACAGTTCACAATTCATCCATATAGCAGTCAGAAGCTTGTAATATTCTTGCAAAAATATTAGCCATGAATAACAATTCATAAAACATGAAAAAATATTCGTGAATCGTGAATATTTATATTGACAAACTGGTCGAAAGGTGTTAAAATAAGGTGAAATTGAAAGGGGCAGATTGACATGTGTAAGTATATCGAGAACAAAATATCAGCTTCACATATTATATTGGAACATTGTTCCTCTTTCTTTTAGTTATTAATTCGGCAATGATTTCTAATCATTGTTTTTTTTTGAAATAAATGGTCTCCGTCCGTGATGCGGAGATAAGTAAGAAGGGAGTTTTTCACCAAATGAAAGGACAGTTGATTCTGGAAAACGGTCAGAGATTTACCGGGGAAATGTTCGGCGATGTTAAGAACATTGTCGGTGAAATTGTGTTTACCACCAACATGACCGGCTATCAGGAAACACTGACGGATCCGTCGTATGCGGGGCAGATTGTCACAATGACATTTCCGCTTATAGGAAACTACGGTATCAACCTTGACGACAGCGAAGCAGCGCACACTAATTTAAAGGGCTTTGTTGTCCGTGAAAAGTGCGATTACCCATCGAACTTCCGCAACGAAATGAATCTTGACGACTATTTATCAGAGGAAGGCGTTGTGGGCATTGAGGGCATTGACACACGCGCGCTCACAAGAATAATCCGCGATTACGGCTGTATGAAGGCGGTTATTATGCAGGGAAATCCGTCGGAGGCCGAGGTTAAGGCTCTTATGGATACTCTTGACAACAGTAAGGTAATTCTTGAAACAACAACGGATGAAAGCTATGTTATAAATCAAGGCGGTCAGCCGCATATCGCATTCATAGACATGGGCGCCAAGGACGGTATTCTGCGCGATCTTAAAAAGCGCGGCTGTAAGCTTACGGTATTCCGCGCCGATGTTAAGCCGGAGTCGATCTTAGAGATAAAGCCTGATATGGTATTTCTTTCAAACGGGCCGGGAGATCCTCTTGATGCTCCGGGAACAGTTGACACGATCACGGCTCTCATAGGTAAGCTTCCGATATGCGGTATCTGTATGGGACATCAGATCATCGGGCTTGCTCTCGGCTGCAAGACCGCGAAGCTCAAATTCGGTCACCACGGCGGCAATCATCCTGTAAAGTATGCCGAAACCGGTATATGCTATATAACAAGCCAGAACCACAACTATATATTAACAGATTATCCTGAGGATGTTGAGGAATGGTTCACAAACGTCAATGACGGTACCTGTGAGGGTATCAGACATAAGACACTGCCTATCGCAAGCGTTCAGTTCCATCCTGAGGCATCGCCGGGACCTCTCGACTCAGGCTGGCTTTTTGACAGATTCTTAAAGGAGGTAAGATGATATGCCTTTAAATAAATCCATTAAGAAGGTACTCGTTATAGGCTCAGGTCCTATCGTTATCGGACAGGCTGCCGAATTTGACTATTCCGGTACGCAGGCATGCCGCGCCATTGAGGAGGAGGGCATAGAGGTTGTTCTCGTAAACTCAAACCCGGCTACAATCATGACTGACCGCGATATTGCAAGCGACACATACATTGAGCCGCTTACCGCAGAATATATAGAGAAGATAATCGCGCGCGAGCGCCCCGACTCATGTATCGCGGGTATGGGCGGTCAGACGGGACTTAACCTTGCGTGCGAGCTGTACGACAAGGGAATTTTTCAGAAATACGGTGTTAACGTAATAGGCACCTCAATAGAATCTATCAAGGAGGGAGAGGACAGAGATTCCTTCAAGAGACTGATGGAGAGAACAAATCAGCCGATCGCTCCGTCGGAAATCGTTACAAGCATGGAGGACGGCAGAGCCTTTGCTGAAAAGATCGGCTATCCTGTTATCGTCCGTCCGGCATACACTCTCGGCGGCACAGGCGGCGGCATTGCGCAGAACCCTGAGGAGCTTGAAACAATTCTTGCCCAGGGACTTCATCTTTCGCGCGTAGGACAGGTTCTTCTTGAAAAGTCAATAGCGGGCTGGAAGGAAATCGAATTTGAGGTTATGAGAGACGGCGCGGGCAACTGTATAACCGTCTGCCCTATGGAGAACATCGACCCTGTCGGCGTTCACACAGGTGACTCGATCGTTGTCGCTCCTACTCTTACGCTTGCCGACAAGGAATTTCAGATGCTCCGTAAGGCGGCTATAGATATAATCAATTCAATCGAAATCAAGGGCGGCTGCAACGTGCAGTTCGCGCTTAACCCGAACAGCTTTGAATATGCGGTTATAGAGATAAACCCGCGTGTAAGCCGCTCATCGGCGCTTGCTTCAAAGGCTACCGGCTATCCGATTGCCAAGATTGCCGCTAAGATCGCACTGGGCTACAACCTTGACGAAATTACAAACGCAGTTACGGGAAAAACCTACGCATGCTTTGAGCCGACAATTGACTATGTTGTTACAAAAATTCCGAAGTGGCCGTTCGATAAGTTCTTCGGCGCAAGAAGAAAGCTCGGCACAAAGATGATGGCAACGGGCGAAATTATGTCAATAGGAAACAGCTTTGAGGCGTCGCTCTTAAAGGGTATACGCTCGCTCGAAATAAAGCAGTACACATTGGAGCGCGAATCCTCAAAGAAACGTTCAATAAAGGAGCTGCGCGCAAGAGTTCAGGTTCCCGATGACGAAAGACTTTTCGACCTCGCAGAGCTTATCAGACGCCGCTATAACATTGAAATGATTCACGAGCTCACCGGTATAGATATGTTCTTCTTAAAGCATATACAGAACATCGTTGAAGCGGAGGAGGAATTAAAGAAAATAACAATAGATACCATAGATGCCGATACAATGAAGCGCTATAAGAAGATGGGCTTCTCCGACCGCGGCATGAGCCAGCTTATGGGCTGCCATGTTGATGAGGTTTATGCAAAACGCATGAGCTTTGACATAAAGCCGGTCTACAAGATGGTTGATACCTGCGCAGGCGAGTTTGAGGCGGTTTCACCATACTACTACTCAACCTATGATGAAATTACAGAGTCCTTCCCGTCAGACAAAAAGAAGGTCGTTGTTATCGGCTCGGGCCCTATCAGAATCGGACAGGGCATTGAGTTCGACTACTGCTCGGTTCACAGCGTTATGGCGCTTGAAAAGGCAGGGGTTGAAACGATCATCATAAACAATAACCCCGAAACGGTTTCAACCGACTTCGATACCTCGGACAAGCTCTACTTTGAGCCGCTTACAGAGGAGGATGTTTATAACATTATCTGTCTTGAAAAGCCGGACGGCGTAATTCTCCAGTTCGGAGGTCAGACAGCGATAAAGCTTGCAAACTTCCTCGCTGAAATGAACGTGCCCGTTCTCGGCACACAGCCGAAATACATTGACGAGGCTGAGGACAGAGAGAAGTTTGACGATATGCTCGAAAAGCTCAATATCAAGCGTCCTAAGGGCAAGGCGGTATGGACGGTTGAAGAAGGCGTTGCGGTTGCAAATGAGCTTGAATATCCGCTCCTTGTGCGTCCGTCATACGTTCTCGGCGGTCAGGGCATGGAGATTACAAGGAACGAACAGAGCCTTATCCGTTATCTTGAGGATGCGTTCAAGAAGGACACAAAGAACCCTGTCCTTATTGACCGCTATCTCGGCGGACGTGAAATTGAGGTTGACGCTATCTGCGACGGTACAGACGTTCTTATCCCCGGTGTCATGGAGCATCTTGAAAGAGCCGGCATCCACAGCGGCGACTCGGTTTCAATCTATCCTCCGCAGCATATACCGGAGCACATTATTAAGAAGATTGAGGATGTAACCTACAGAATAGCGCTTGAATTAAAGGTTATCGGTATGATAAACATTCAGTTCATCGAATACCGCGACGACCTTTACATCATCGAGGTCAATCCGAGATCGTCAAGAACAGTGCCTTATATCACAAAGGTTACAAGCGTTCCGGTTATCGACATCGCGACAAGGATTATGCTGGGCGAGACGCTCCGGGATATGGGCTATAAAACGGGAATTGCGCCTGTCACAAATACAGTAGCCGTTAAGGTTCCTATCTTCTCGACAGAAAAGCTTCCTCAGGTAGAGGTCACACTCGGACCGGAAATGAGATCAACCGGCGAGGTTCTCGGAGTAGGCTATACCTTTGAAGAAGCGATGTACAAGGGCTTCATGGCTGCAAAGACCTCAATTCCGCACAAGGGCTCGACAATCCTTGCGACTGTCCGCGACATAGATAAGGAGGACTTCCTCCCCTACGCCAAGAGATGTCATGAGCATGGCTGTAAATTCATAGCTACCGCGGGAACGGCAAGATTTTTAAGAGATAACGGTATTCCGTGCCAGCTCGCAAAGAAGATTGCGGAGGGCGTTCCGAATATCCTTGATATTATGAGAAGCGGTATTGTCGATATGATTATTGACATTCCGTCAAAAACAAACGATGTCAAGTCTGACAGCTTCAGAATAAGACGAGCTGCAATAGAAAGCGACATTACAATAATGACAAGCCTTGACACCTTCGGCGCACTGGTAGACGTTATGGAGCACAGCTTCACAATAGATAAGCTTAACGCTATTTCACTTAATGATATTAAATCAGTCGGAGAGTAATATTATACGAAAAGAGCCGCATCAAACTGCTTTGGTGCGGCTCTATATGCTTTTTACAGTCTATATATGAATACTATAAACATATACTAATTTTGCTATAAGCATACCGAGTATCATTCCTCCGAACACATCACTTGGATAATGCACATACAGATACAGCCGTGAAAATGCGATAAGCACCGCTATCGGCATTACAGCGCACCCTAACCTTCTGTCGATATACATCAGAATAAACGCGGTGATAAACGCTGACAGCGTATGCCCCGATGGGAAAGAATAGTCTCGCGGAGTCGGTATAAGTAGGCTTACACTGCTGTTTACCCAGCACGGACGCGGGCGCGCGATAAACGGTTTTAATATTATGTTTCCTATCAATGCTCCGATAAGCAGTCCGGCAAGTATAATGATCCCTGTTTTTCTGTAATATCTGTTTAATATACAGCATACGGCAATCGCAATCCACAGCGCGCCCCCATTGCCGAGCGCTGAAATTCTTGGCATGAGATAATCCAGGAATCTGCATCGCATATAATGCTGTATAAAATCCAAAGCGGAAAATTCTATTGATTGTATCATAAACATTCCCCCATATTATTTATTATTTATTTCTTTTAATCATTCTATACAAGTTCATTTTACTTTTTATATCTTAAATCCGATACCTGCGTTGGGTAAAATATGCGTAAATTTTGCCATGCAGTAAAAGGGGCTGTATCAAATTGAACAACCCCTTTTTATCATATCGGGAAATATGCTCCTTTCCGCCTATTAATTCACTTTCCGAATCTGCATTCAACAGCCTTTTTGATAATCTCGACAGCTCCGTCCACACCGTATACGCCGCTGTCAATCATCAGATCCTTGCCGTCACGGTTTGATAAGCTCTGATCGGTATAGAAACGGTGGTAAGCATTACGCGCCTTATCAACCTTGGCAATCATCCGCTGAGCCTCCTTAAATGACATATTAAATTCATTGATACAGTTCTCAAGACGCTTTTCGTATGATGAATAAATGAACACATTAATCACGTTCGGCATATCCTTTAATATGTAATCGGCGCATCTGCCGACTATTATACAAGGTCTTTTATTCATTGCCAAATCAATGATTATATTCTTCTGCACCTCATACAAATGCTCTTGGTCAACCGGACTGCTGTTTGCGCCCATCGGATAAATCATTTTTTCAAACCGTGAGTATTTTTTTTCGTCATGGACATCAACAACATCAGCGTCCACCTTAAGCTCTCTTGCTGTCATTTCCACAAGGTCTCTGTCATAGTATTCTATGCCGAGAGCCTCTGCCGCTTTTTCCGCTACAAGGCGACCTAAGCTTCCAAACTCTCTTGATACAGTTATCACATACTTTTCTGCCATTATATTGTCTCCTTTCTGCTTATTCCGAAATAATCCAGTACAAAAAATAAATTTATTCCCTCATGCCTTACGGCCGGATCGTGTATATCCTTACCCAAAAGCTTCTCTATCTGATTTAACCGTTTGAGCAGGGTGTTCCTGTGTATATAAAGACTGTCTGCCATTTGCTGCAAAGAACCGCTGCTGCAAAGATATATCCTATAGGTTCTCATATAATCCGTCTGATTGTTCTTATCCGATTCCATAAGCGGCTTAAGCTCGTTCCTTGCACATTCTATCAGCTCACATTTTTCCTTTTCCGAAAGACATGAAATAAATCTCATTATCCCAAGCTCCTTAAATTCTACACTGATATTTTCAAGCTCACTTTTTGATACAAATTCCAGCGCTCTTTCACTCTGGCGGTAAAATGTCTTTATGTCCTCCGGATTTGTGCATACATCGCTGTAGCCTGCCGATACCTTCACCTGACTGTTTTTTCTGTAGTCCTCAAGAAATTTATCAATATTTGCTCTAAGCCCGTTAAACTGCTCTGAGGACTGAATTCCGATAAGGCATAATGACTGCCATTCGCTGCTGTATTTTAAAATTTTTGCGTTATCACAACGGCAAATCATCTCAATTTCCGAAACTATATATCCCATATTGTCGCGGAAACGTATTATACTGTCAAGAACTTCATTTTCAGGCTCTATCCTGTGACCGCAGCCGATGCTTATAAAAAAGAATGGATTATGAAGATTAATATCACACAGAAAGCCCCTCCGAAGGATTACAGACAGAGGAACCTTATCATCACTTATAATCTCCTTCATAAAGCTGCGGTTACGCTCTGCTTCGTTTTCCTCCTGTATAATCAGATAGGCAAGACTTTTAGTCATTCCTACAACCTCCATCGGATTATCGATGCAAAGCACAGGAAACCCTACTTCATCCGCATAATTAATCATAAGTCCGGTCCGATCATCATTTTCCACAGTTCCAACAATGACCATTCCCGGCACATGATTTTTTACACAGTAGTCTATATAATTGATTTGCGAAATCATCGGTGTGCGGGTAAAGCTTTGATTGATAAAAAGAAGCTCCCCGCCTCCGGGCATCATGGTGCTCGGGGATGTATCGGTTGCGATATAGAACCACATTATAATATTATTCAGGTTATTCTGACCTGCCAGTATGTGGAATTTTCCACAGAAATTCTCATTATTCAAAAGAGTCTCACACGTAATCGGCATATCACCGCCTCCTCCTCAGAGCTTGCCGCACACCTATAAATCTATACAATACGTAATATATTATTTTATAATATTATGCTCCGGACCGTATGGGAACTTTGTAGCATCCTCTACGGTTCCGTCGTAGTTGATAACCATAATATCATGCTCTCTGTAGCCACCCGCGCCCGGCTGTCCCTCCGGAATCATAATCATCGGCTCCATCGAAATAACCATACCCGGCTCAAGAACGGTGTCAATATCCTCACGGATTTCAAGAAGTCCTTCACGTCCGTAGTAGTGGCAGAGTACGCCGAACGAATGTCCGTAGCCAAAGGTTCTGTTAGGAACAAGACCGTATTCATCGTATATACTGTTAAGCTCTTTACAGATATCCGAACACTTAGCGCCTACCTTGATAAGCTTCTGTCCCGCCTCATGCACCTTCACGTTGATTTCCCAATACTTGAGCGAAGCATCATCACAGTGGTCAAAGAACAAGGTTCTCTCCAAAGCTGTGTAGTATCCTGACATCATCGGGAAGCAGTTCAGGCTGAGGTTATCACCCTTCTGGATTTTTCTGCTTGTCGGCCAGTTATGCGCGCCGTCTGTGTTAATACCTGACTGGAACCATATCCATGTCTCACGCAGATCACTTTGCGGGTAAAGCTTAGCAATCTCTCTTACCATTGCCTGTGTGCCGTGCAGCGCTACCTCATACTCGGGAACGCCCTCTGCGATAGCTTCTCTCACAGCAAATCCGCCAATATCGGCAACGTGCGCTCCATTCTTAATGTGAACAATTTCCTCCGGAGTCTTGATCATACGCTGCTTCATTAAGGGAACCGTTATATTGACGAACTCACAGCCCTCCAGAGTGTCTTTGAGCTGCGCCATTGTTTCCAAGGTCATAAAATCGTACTCGATACCGATTTTACCCTTTACAACACCTGCCTCGCCGAGTACCTTCCTGATTGCATAAAAATAATTGTCTCTGTGCCAGTCGGTATAAACAAGATTTTCGTCATAGCATTTTCTCCACGGCATCCCCGCGTCGATGTTCGTGCTGATTACAACATGCTTATCCTGCGTTACAACGAGTGCATACTTTCTGCCAAAGCTTGTAAAAAGAAAATCGGAATAATAGCAGATATTCTGATATGAGGTCAATACAACCGCGTCCAGATCCGCCTCAGCCATATAAGCCCTGAGCTTCTTGTTTCTTCCGTCCATTTCCTCCTTGGAGAAGGTCTGCTTTACTTTTTCCCCATTCCTAATAATTTTTGTTCTTTCAAGTTTTGTCATGTCAAAACTCATTTTGTTCACTTTCCTTTCTCTTTATGATTAAGCATTTTTATGTGGTGATTCTCCCGCGGTATCATCAGAATGCCGCAGGAAAAAATCATAGCGAAGATTTAATATAATTAATGATATACTGATAAGTATAATTCCGACCGCTCCGTCAAGCCCCAATGGCTCCGCATAGACAACAGCTCCGACAACCGAGGCGGCAATCGGCTCTAATGATACTACAATTGTTCCTATGCCGTTTTCTACGCGCGACAGGCCGAAGGTGTACAGCAGATTTGGCATAATTGTACTGACTGTTACAAACAACAGACAAAAACCGAGATTTCCGGCATCGGAAAACATATATGTAAATACAGGTCTTACGTCTGTCAGAAGCACAGCAGCGAAGCTTGCGAACAGGAGCGTGTATATGACGATTACCGTTGAGGGATAACCTCTGTTCAGCGCGTACCGCGTAAAGATCGTCACCAGCGCATAGCCCAGACCGGAACCAAGTCCCAAAAACAGTGCCGGAACGCTCAGCGCTGTATCTCCTCTGAATACTCCCGTTGCGCACATACATCCGCCAAATGCGAGGATGAGAGCGATAATTTTTTTCAATTGTATTTTTTCTCTGAACAGCAGCGCCGACAAAATGATTACGATTGACGGAGCTGTGTATAACAGTATTGCCGCCAGACTAAGCGATGCGTATTCCATGTTGGTAAAATAGCAGTAATTAAAGAATGCGAAGCCCGCAATTCCGCTGCCTAAAAAGCACCATATATCCTTAAGCTTCAGTCTCAGAGACTGCGGATTTCTGACAGCCTGCACTGCCAGCAGTATTACCGAGCCGAAGAATACGCGCATGAATACGACCTGCAGAGAGCTGAGTCCGTCATGCTCAAGAGTGCGGATAAATATTCCAATCGCCCCCCAGAGAATACCTGCCAGCATAATACTGCCTATAGCTGTTTTTTTCATCTGTTCACCTGTTTACTCGTATTTTTTTAACGAAATGACCTCTGCCACTTCCTTGACGATATACACTCCGAGTGTGAATATAATCAGGAAGGTCGCCGCAACCGCAATAGTCGGATCAATTGCTGTTCTCATATTCTCCCACATAACGATCGTAAGCGTTTTCGTGTTAGCGCCGGAGAGGAAAAGCGTTGCCGCAACCTCATCCATTGACGTTACGAAGGCGAACAGAAACGACGCGAACAGCGGCGCCTTTACCGAAGGTATTACAACCTTAAAGAAGGTGGTAATCGGCGAAGCGCCCATGCTCATCGAAGCAAGCTCCAGATTTGGATTTATTCCGCTGAATGCCGATGACATTGTAATAAATACCATTGGTATACCCAGAAGTATATGAGCCAGACTTATTCCGAACAGCGTGTTTGTGAAGCCAAGCGGAGCCAGGACGGTATACATTGCCGCTCCGATAATAACTACCGGTATAATCATAGGCATCACCATCAGCATCATAAATGCCGATTTGAACGGGAATCTGAGCTTTTTCATTGCGAGAGCCGCGATTGTGCCAATTGCCGTTGCGATAAGCCCTGACAGAACTGCAAGAAACAAGCTTCTTCCCAGTCCCAGAATCCAGTCCGCGTTGCTCCAAAATTTATCGAACCATTTCATCGAAAATTCCGTAACAGGGAACACAAAATAGTTCAGTGATGTGAACGCCTCGGGTATTATTATTAATGCGGGAAAAATAATCAGTACCAGAAACAGAAACACAAGTACATATAAAATCATAATCTATCAGCTTCCTTTCTGATTAATCACACTTTCCTGTTGAATAACTGCTCACCTACAAAGTGATAAGCTATGCCGAAGAAAATCAGCACAATAGCAATCATTTCAACTGACAGTGCGGCGGCAAGATTCCAGTTCATGCTGCTCATATTCGTCTGAATAAGATTTGACATCATCATATCATTTGAGCCGCCCAGAAGAGCCGGAGCAATATAGAATCCCAGAGCAAGTACGAATACCATTATGGAGCCGGACACAATACCCGGAACCGACAGCGGAAAAAATACGCTGAAAAAGTTTTTTACGGGCTTGGCGCCCATTCCTTCGGCCGCCAGCGTAAGGTTTGAGTCAATACCCTCCATAACTGCCTGCATACTGAGGAACATATAAGGCAGAAGAACATGGGTCAGGCTGATAATAACGGCTGTGCTGGTATATAAAATCTGCGCCGGCTCCTTAATAATGCCGATATTCATCAGAATGGAATTGATCGGACCTGTATTTGAAAGAATTATCTGCCATGCAAAAATTCTTACCAGCATACTTACCCAGTACGGAATGAGAATACCTCCTGTTATAATCCGTCTAAAAATACTCTTCTTTGCCTTTACTGACAAATATGCCATCGGATACGCGATTAATATGGACACCGCCGTCACGATTATTCCTGTACGCAGCGTAATCCATACTACCTTAAGGTACAGAGGCTGTGTTATTGCGGTTTTAAAATATTCGAGCGTTATCCCATTATCGGTTATGAAGCTTTTGCCTAAAATGACCACAAGGGGAACAATCATTGTCAAGCCTACATATATCAGCGGAATTAACAGAAGCAGCCATTTTGTTCCGTTAAATCTGATGATTTTATTCATAACCGAGCTGCCCATGTCGGTTTTTACTGCGCCGGTCTGTGCCTTTGATATTGCAGCCATATAATTACCTCCTTTTGCAGTAATTTATAATTACCGCCTTCAGCATTGAACTGTCGGCAAATGGATTATTTAACGAGCCACTCGTTGAATTTCTC
>JBJEIW010000202.1:0-1814 GCA_051877435.1 Candidatus Ornithomonoglobus sp. | reverse complement strand
AAGGGGACAACTTATGACGAGCTTCTCTCTGATATGCTTGCAGATTATGAGGTAGACGAAAAAACAGCACGCGAGGGAATCGACAGTTTTCTTAAAACCGCAAGAGATGCGAACCTTTTAGACGAGGACTGATATAATGAACCTGATAGTAAATGTCGATAAAAACTGGGCGATCGGTAAGGAAAACAAGCTTCTTTTTCATCTGTCTCAGGACATGAAATTCTTTAAAAAGCATACGACAAACAATATAATTGTTATGGGCAGAAGGACTCTTGAATCATTTCCCGGTTCAAAGCCGCTCCCGAACAGAACAAACATAGTCCTTTCACGTCAGCCCGGCTATGCGCCGGAGGGCGTCACCGTATGCAATAACGGCGGCGAGCTTGCGTTGCTTCTGCGTGACGTCAAAGAGGATGTTTACATCATCGGCGGTGAGTCGGTTTACCGTGAGCTGCTTCCCTTCTGTGACACGGCATATGTTACAAAGGTAGACGCTGTGGCAGACGGCGCGGACGCGTTTATGGTCAATCTTGACGAGCTGCCCGACTGGAAGGCGGATGAAGAATCCGAGGAGCTTGAAGAAAAAGGTCTTAAATTCAGATTTGTTACATATAAAAGGAAATAATATAAATAAATGGCTGCGGATGCTGCAGCCATTTATATTATCCTTTGTTAATATAAATTTTATTTTGTAAGCAGATATACATCAGCTGTTTTGTATTTTGTCTGCGCTGGCCCGCAGTATTGGCAGTTATATATCTCTGCAAGCTCACTGGAAATTTCTGCTCCCCTGTCTACAATCAGCACCACTTTACGTAATTTAGTAATATCGCAATCTTCGAAATATTTTATGTTGTCAAAAGGATTTGCTGTCTCTAAGGGAGTTTTGGAGGTATCGCCGTATATGGGCTTTTCCCCCTCATAAAATGCAATTATACAGGCTATATGATATATCTTATCGCCTGTTGTTTTTATAAAATAAGCGTCACAGTCAGAGTATTTTTGAACGAACTCCTCGGTGATATAATTTTCGTCAATTATATATTTTCTGCGTAATACACCATCATAATTGCTTATTCCTCCGATAAGCGTTAGAGTGAGAAACGCGGAAATAAAGGCTTCCGAGCGTATCTCTGAGAGCGCTGCCGCTGCAAATACTATAAAAACAGGAATAGCCGGAATAACATATCTTATAACAAAGACCGGTCTTACAATAATTGATGCGGCCACTCCTACAGCTATAGTAGCAACCGGAACAACTGCGGCAAGCAGCGATATGACGCGTATTCTTCTGCTTCCCCTAAGCATCGCGGCAATGAAAACAACAGCATATGCCGCAAAAGAAAATATATAGAATTCCTGTACGCCTTTGGAATTAAAAATTTTCCCGCAATAGGATGCTATCGTTTTTAAAGTGATGGGAGCTATCCAGTATTCATTATTCACCTTATAGATGAGCTGTTCAATAAAGCATTTTAGCCACGGAATATACACTATAACCGTCAGCGCAAAAAAAATCATACAGCGCCAAAGCAGCCCTCTTTTTTTCAGTATGACAGCTCCTAGTAAAAAGGCATATATAATTCCTGCGGAGACAAGCGCAAAATAATGTGTATATGCTGCACCCGCTCCGCAAAGAGTAAACATGATCCAGTCTATGGTTCGGTTATATAAAAAGCAGCGGTATGCGAACACAGCGCAAAAAAACACAAACATTGCCGCCAATGAATACATTCTTATGTCAACCGCATAGTTCAGAAGAAACGGAAACAAGATAAATATCAGCATGAATGTGACTGATACTGTCTGATTGA
>JBJEIW010000201.1:0-7299 GCA_051877435.1 Candidatus Ornithomonoglobus sp. | reverse complement strand
AACGACATATACAGAGAAGGGGTGCAGCAAAACTTACGTTTTGCTACAGCCCCCTCTGTAGAAATCTGTTTGGAATTAGCCAAGCTCTGAGAAGTACTTGATTGTTCTAACCATCTGTGATGTGTATGAGTTCTCGTTGTCATACCATGAAACAACCTGAACCTCATAGAGACCGTCGCCGATCTCAGCTACCATTGTCTGTGTAGCGTCGAACAATGAACCGTATCTCATACCAACGATATCTGATGAAACGATCTCATCCTCGTTGTAACCGAATGACTCGTTTGCAGCAGCCTTCATTGCAGCGTTGATGCCTTCCTTAGTAACGTCACCCTTAACAACAGCTGTAAGGATTGTTGTTGAACCTGTCGGTGTCGGAACTCTCTGAGCTGAACCGATGAGCTTACCGTTAAGCTCCGGAATAACAAGACCGATTGCCTTTGCAGCGCCTGTTGAGTTAGGAACGATGTTAACTGCAGCAGCTCTTGATCTTCTGAGGTCACCCTTTCTCTGCGGACCGTCAAGTGTCATCTGGTCGCCTGTGTAAGCGTGAATTGTGCACATGATACCTGACTGGATCGGCGCGTACTTGTTAAGCGCGTCAGCCATCGGAGCCAAGCAGTTTGTTGTACATGAAGCAGCTGAAATGATCTTGTCCTCAGCTGTAAGTGTTGTGTGGTTTACATTGTAAACGATTGTCGGAAGATCGTTGCCTGCCGGAGCTGAAATAACAACCTTCTTAGCGCCTGCGTTGATATGAGCCTGAGCCTTAGCCTTTGATGTATAGAAGCCTGAGCACTCGAGAACAACGTCAACGTCAAGCTCGCCCCACGGACAATTGTTAGCATCCGGGAATGCGTAGATCTTGATTTCCTTACCGTCAACTGTGATTGAATCCTCACCTGATGTAACCTTGTCAGCCAACGCGTACTTACCCTGTGATGAATCATACTTCAAAAGGTGAGCAAGCATCTTCGGGCTTGTAAGGTCGTTGATTGCAACTACTTCATAACCCTCAGCGCCGAACATCTGTCTGAAAGCGAGACGTCCGATTCTACCGAAACCGTTGATAGCAACTTTAACTGCCATTTTAATTTCCTCCTAAAAAAATATATATTTTTTTGATGTAACACATCTTATTTATATTTTACATCATTTCTATAAAAAATACAAGCCCTTTTGGCAAAATTCTGATATTTGCACAAAAAGGCTTGTTAAATTATGAACAATATTGAGGATTTAATGCAATATATAAATTTATCACGTTGCAAAGCCCGCATACTGGGTCATATACAGCTCATAATACCTGCCTTTACGGGCAAGCAGGCTGTCATGACTGCCGCTTTCCACGATCCGTCCCTTATCCATAACTACGATTATATCTGCATCCCTGATTGTTGAAAGACGGTGCGCGATGATAATGCTTGTACGGTCCTTCATAATCAGCTGCATCGCATCCTGTATGGCTTTTTCGGTTCTGGTATCGACATTTGATGTCGCTTCGTCCAGAATCAGTATTTTCGGGTCGGCAACGAAAGCTCGCGCAATGGCGAGAAGCTGGCGCTGTCCCTGGCTGATATTTTCTCCGGCGCCCGTGAGAACGGTGTCATAGCCCTTCGGCAGTCTCCGTATCATGCTCTTGCAATGGCTCATCTCCGCGGCTGTTTCAAGCTGATCTTCCGTAGCGTCGGCGTTGCCGTATTTCAGATTGTTTTTTATGGTATCGGAGAACAGCACCGTATCCTGCAATACGATAGCGACGTTTTTACGCAGACTGCCGCGGGAAACATCCCTTAAATTCTGCTTGTTGATAAGTATTTCGCCGCTGTCAATATCATAGAACCGCATAAGCAGATTAACGACGGTAGTCTTTCCGCTGCCTGTTGCTCCTACCAATGCGACCTTCTTGCCCGAGGGCACCGTAAGAGTGAAATCATGAAGTATCAGATAACCCGGCTCATAAGAGAATTTCACATTTTTAAATGTTACTGCTGCGTTTTCGCTTTCCCCAAGCTCCGCGCCTGCCTTGTCCTCGTTTATCTCATCTATAACATTAAATACACGTTCAGCGCCCGCAATGGCGGTCTGGAGCTGTCCGTAAATCTGCGCGATCTCATTGATCGGTCGGCTGAACTGCTTTGCGTATACAATAAACGCCGAAATAACACCTACGGATATAAGTCCTTTGATAGAGAAAAATCCGCCGAATGCCGCGATAATTACAAAGCCGATATTGCCGATGCAGTTCATGATAGGTCCCATAACGCCGCTGAAAATATCGGTGCGTATACCTGCCTTTGTCAGTGAATCAGAGGTATTGCAGAAATTCTCTGTTGTAATATCCTGATGGTTATACGCCACAACCGTTCTGTAGCCCGAAACCATTTCCTCAACAGTACCGTTCAGCTCTCCGAGAAACTTTTGGCGGCGTCTTGAAAACCTGCGCACCTTTGAGGATAATATTTTCGTAGCGAATACCGTAAGCAGCACGGTAGCGCAGCTTAAAAGAGCAAGCTGCCAGCAATAAAACAGCATGATCGCAACGGTGCCGACTAAAGTCAGAATGCCTGAAAACAGGGAGGGGAGCGACTGCGAAACTGTTGTCGAAATGTTTTCTATATCGTTTGTCATACGGCTCATTACATCGCCGTGGGAATGCGTGTCAAGATACTTAACAGGTAGATCGACGAATTTTCCGAACAATTCCTCGCGCATACGCTTAACGATCTGCTGGCTCAGCTTTGCGCTGAACAGTCCCTGGAGCAGTTGGCTGCCGCTGTAAAGCAGATACACTATAAGCATTAATATTAATGTGGGAGCCAATATACCATCGCCTGCGCCCGCGATAATATCAATAGCGTTGCTTTGAAGGCTCGGCGCGTAAACTCCGCAGAGGGTACCGAAAATAACAGCTCCGAGCATGATGATTACAAGGATTTTTTCACGCATAAAGTATGTAATAATACGTTTAACCGTGCCGCCGACATTTTCGGCATGCTCAACCGCTGTAAACCGTTCATGTCTGTTCATTCCCGGAATGTTGCGGGCTGCCAGATTGTTTTTTGCATCACTCATTGTCGTCACCCTCGCTTCCTATCTGTGAATAATAAATATCCTGATAAGTCTTGCTGGACTTCAGCAGCTCCTCATGTGTACCGCACGCCTCTATGCCGCCGTTGTTCAGAACCACAATTCTGTCTGCGCGGCGGACCGAAGCTATACGCTGCGCGATAATGATTTTTGTGCTTTCGGCTCTCGACTCATTTAATGCCGCGTGCAGGCTTGCTTCTGTTTTAAGATCCAGCGCGCTTGTGGAATCGTCAAAAATGAGGATTTCAGCTTTCTTCAGCACGGCTCTTGAGATCGACATTCTCTGCTTCTGTCCGCCCGATAAGCTCATACCGCGTTCAGCAACCATGGTATCATATTTTTTCGGGGTTGTGGCTATGAATTCATCCGCCTGAGCAATTTTCGTTGCAGCGCGGATTTCCTCGTCATCGGCATCAGGATCGCCCCATGAAATATTTTCTCTGATAGTGGCGCTGAACAATTCGCTTTTCTGCAGAGTGATTGCAATTTTATCTCTTAACGCTTTCTGACGGTATTGACGGACATCTATGCCGTCCACAAGGATCTCACCCTCGGTAACGTCATAAAAACGTGGGATAAGGCTTACAAACGCGGTTTTTCCGCAGCCTGTCGCGCCCATGACCGCTATTGTTTCACCCTTATTGATTTTAAGGTTAATGCCGTTTAGAACATTCTGATCACTGCCCGGGAACGAGAACGATACATTGCGAAATTCGATTGTTCCCTGCGCAGCCGTATTGCCGTCAAAGCTGCCGTCCTTAAGCTCCGGCTCGCTGTTTAAGACCTCTTTGACGCGCTTCCATGACGCTGCTCCCTTTGTTATATTCTGAAACAGCATAACCAGCATAAGAATACCGTTAAGAAGCTGCGTTGTGTATGTAATTGCCGCCATGATCGCGCCGGGGGTTGCCGTACCGCTGCCGACCTGAAAAAATCCCGTAAACAGGATAATCACAACGACCATATACATAAGCATATTCATAACAGGATTCATAAACGCGAAAATCACAAGAACGCGGAGCTGCGTTTTTATCAGATCATCATTTGCTTTGCCGAAACGTATTTTTTCATAGACCTCTCTAACGCACGCCTTTATAATGCGTATTCCCGCAACATCCTCCTGCATTATGGCGTTAATTCTGTCAAGCTGCGACTGAAGCTTTGTAAGCAGCGGTACCGCCTTGAACAGACAGAACACCATGCAGCCGAGGATAAACGGAAAGGCGCACAGAACAATAAGACCGAACAGATGATTAAGCCGGAACATAAAGAAAATACTTCCCGCCATGAGCATTGTGGTACGAATCATGCCGCGTACAAACTGCGATACAAAATTCTGAACCTGTGTAATATCGTTTGTGACGCGGGTTACCAGAGAGCCTGTTCCAAAACGGTCTATCTGCGGGAAGGAGAATGTCATGATATTGCGGAAGCAGTCCTTGCGTATCTCGTTTCCGATATTCTGACCGGTCATATGCACAAACACATTGTTCAGTGATCCGCACAGTCCGCCGAATATTACAAGCACAATCATGATAAGTCCGACAGTCAGAATCAGATGAAGATCTCCGACACCATTATTATTCAAGCCTAAAACGCCCTCATCGACAATACGGCTCATAAAGCTCGGCTGAACCAGATCCATCAGCACCTCGCCGACCATGAACAGACCGGCAAGGACTGCGAAATGAAGGTATCTTTTCACATATTTCCACATACGGAATTTTCACCTCTGCTATTGTCATATATCGCCGTGATGCCCGTGATGCTCGTGATGACCATGAGGTCCGCCCTTGCCGCGCTCCCCGTGATGTCCGGCTCTTTTCGGGTAACGGCCATCCCAGTCCGCGCGCAGCTTTTCCAAAAGCGCCAGTAAAGAGAGCTTTTCCTCGTCCGACAGAGATGAGAACATTTCCCGATAGCGTGTCCGACGCTGACCGGCGGCTTCCTCCGCCAGTGTCTTACCTGTCTGAGTAAGCTGTATATCGGCTGTGCGGCGGTCTGCCATGCTTTCCGTGCGCTGTATAAGCCCCGCCTTTTCCAGCTTTCCTATAACCTCGCTCGCGGAGCCTGGCTGAATACCCAGTCTTTCGGTTAATTCGCGCTGTGTCATCCCGCCGTTTTCATGTAAAATGATAAGTATTCGTTTCTGGCTGCCCTTTCCCTCGGAAAGCGAATGAAGCGTATGACCGAGGTCGCGCAGATTCATAATAAGCTTGTTATCGGTATTCAGCTTATTATAATTCTCTGCGGCAAAAATCTTTCTTTTGTCGTGGTGATGCTCGTGACCTCGTTCGATAACGCCGGTACGGGCATAATTTTCTCCGCGCTCGCAGTGCGGCTCGCTCAAATCACAATGACGCCCGCAGCACGGGCAATATTTATTTTCCTGCATATATAAAACCTCCTGTAGAAAAGTATATAATAAAATATCAAGGCACCTTAATATCAGGTACCTTGATATTTTATCACGGCAAATTATATTTGTCAAGAGGTATTTTGTTTTTTTGCAAATAAAAATGCGCATACAGCAAGACGCTGCGCGCATTTAATATATCAAAATCATAACTGAACAGACAGAAATCATAACACCTCACCGGCAAAATAACATTCCCTGATGTAATCTCTCGGCTGATAGAAAAAGTCGGAATTATAGTTTGAAATGCTGTCGCTTATCCATGAGTAATATACCTCAAAAAGGGTATTAACAGTATCATCCTCCATAACATCCTCAATAAGACGTTCATATACCTTACCTATCGACCAGTAGTCGGGAACCTCATATCTGCATTTTGCAGCATTATCATAATTGCCCTCAGGAATATTGCATAAATTTATAAATTCATCGGCGACCTTTGCAATAGGCTCGCAATGAAGAACATCGGCATATTTATAAATACGTTTTATAGTTTTTTCACCCAGCATTCTGACAACATCAACGCGCTTCTGCTTCTGTTGTCTGCCTATATACTCTATTAAGCTGCAGGTGAAAAACAGATCATTATCATTCTTCATCGGTTATCTCATATCCTTTCAGAAAGCTTATCTGATACCACTATTTTAACATATAAATTTATTAAAAGCAACTTCTAATTAAAATTTTCTTGATATTACTTACAGTCCGATTGCAGGGATATGGTGCAGAATATAATGAACCGGGCTTTTATTGTAACAGACGGTTTATATGATTCAGAATTAACAGCTGATCGCTGTCGTCTAATCGTTTCAAGCCTTCAACTGCCTTTTGTATTAACTCAGGATTTGATACCTTATCATCAAAAAACTCTGAGGGGGTTATACCAAAATAATCGCATATAGCAAATAATTCCGTGAGCGGCGGCAGTGATTTTCCTGATGATATATTGTAAATATATCCCCGGCTGTGTCCTAAATCATAGCTCATTTGATATTCTGAAACCCCTTTTTGCAAACGCAGTTGAGTAATTCTGTTTCTGACAAATTTTTCATCCATTGCGGTTCACCTCTGTTATTATCATATAATAAACTTAGTGAAACATACTCAAATATTATATGTTATTTTGGTTGAAAAATCAAATAATATATGCTATAATCAAATATACAATGATTTTATATAAATAAAAAACAAATAATATTAGATTTTAACATTTATTAATTGTGCTATAAGAGGAGGCAATAAATGAAAATAAAGACAGTTTGTTTTACCGGGCATAGGATGATAAAACTAACAGCACACCTGAGACTGAGATTGTATAATACGCTTGAAGCACTGATAAAACAAGGTGCAACTGATTTCTATACAGGCGGCGCTTTGGGGTGGGATTCATTTTGCGCGCAGGTGGTTGTGGAGTTTCGCAGACAACATCCAAATATAACAATTAATATTATTCTGCCCTGTTCGGAAGAAGAGCAGACTGCAAAATGGAACGATAAACAAAAACAGGTATACTATGAGATTCTATCCCTTGCAGACAGCGTAGAACATGTATCAGACCATTATTGGAATGGATGTATGAAAAAACGCAATGCCCGGCTTGTGGAATGTGCTGATTTTTGCGTGTGCTATTACGACAAAAGAAAAAGTACAAGCGGAACAGGACAAACCGTTCGAATGGCACAAAGAAAAGGAATAGAAATAATTAATCTTGCGGAATAGCAGAAAACGGTAATTTAAAATGAACCCGGTCCCGTCAAGTAGACACTTTAAATAATAAAAATTTTTGGATACCG
>JBJEIW010000200.1:0-7310 GCA_051877435.1 Candidatus Ornithomonoglobus sp. | reverse complement strand
CACAGGAGGGCTTAAAACCATGACTTTAAAGGAGCTTGAAACAGGCAAAAGCGCGGTGATCACCTCAGTCGGCGGCGACGGAGCGTTACGTCAGCATTTTCTCGACATGGGGGTGATCCCCGGCACTATGGTAACACTTATGAAATATGCGCCCATGGGTGATCCGATGGAGCTTATGATTCACGGCTACGAGCTTACACTAAGGCTTGATGACGCCGCGAAGATAGAAATTGATGAAGCATCAATCACGGACGGATTTCCGTCCAGAAGCCCCTCCGCCTCACCCGGCACGGATAAGCACAGACACCCGGGGCTTGGCGAGGACGGAATTTATCATGTCAAGGCAACGGAAAATCCGCTGCCCAAGGGATCACAGCTCACCTTTGCCCTTGCAGGCAATCAGAACTGCGGCAAAACAACTCTTTTCAATCAGCTTACAGGCGCAAACCAGCATGTAGGCAACTTCCCCGGCGTTACGGTTGACCGTAAAACAGGAACAATAAAGGGACATCCCCAGACCCTCGTAACAGATCTTCCGGGAATCTATTCGTTATCTCCCTACAGCAGCGAGGAAATCGTGTCAAGACGGTTCATAATAAACGACAGACCTACAGGAATTATAAACATTGTCGATGCAACGAATATCGAACGCAACCTCTATCTCACAATGCAGCTTATGGAGCTTGACACGCCTATGGTGCTTGCCCTTAACATGATGGACGAGGTGCGCGGCAACGGCGGCTCGGTACATATAAACGAAATGGAGGAAATGCTCGGAATCCCCGTTGTGCCTATATCCGCATCAAAAAACGAGGGAGTTGAGGAGCTTGTCCGTCACGCTCTCCATGTCGCGCAGTATCAGGAATGTCCGGGAAGGACGGATTTCTGTGACAAAAACGACCATAACGGCGCGGTTCACCGCTGCCTGCACGGAATAATGCACCTCGTAGAGGATCACGCAAGGGCGGCGCATATTCCTGTTCGTTTCGCAGCCTCCAAGCTTGTCGAGGGTGATAAGCGGGTTGCGGACGCGCTTATGCTTACGCAGAACGAGCTTGAAATGATTGAGCATATAATATGCCAGATGGAGGAGGAACGCGGACTTGACAGAGCCGCGGCTATCGCTGATATGCGTTTCTCGTTTATTCAGAAGGTATGTGATAAAACAGTGGTGCGTCCGCGGGAAAGCAGGGAGCATGAACGCAGCCGCAGAATAGATAAAATACTTACGGGAAAATATACTGCAATTCCCGCGTTTATACTTATTATGGCGGCGGTATTTATGCTGACGTTTAACGTTATAGGCGCATGGCTTCAGGGGCTTCTGGAATCGGGAATTGATTTTGTAACAGGGCTTGCCGACACAGCGCTCCGAGCAATGAACATAAACGCCACCCTTCATTCTCTTGTCATTGACGGAATATTTAACGGTGTCGGAAGCGTGCTGAGCTTTGTTCCGATTATTGTCACTCTGTTCTTCTTCCTCTCGCTCTTAGAGGACAGCGGATATATGGCGCGCGTAGCGTTTGTCATGGATAAGCTGCTGCGTAAGATAGGGCTTTCCGGGCGCAGTATTGTTCCGATGCTCATAGGCTTCGGCTGTACCGTACCGGGCGTTATGGCAAGCCGTACCCTGCCGTCGGAGCGTGACCGTAAAATGACAATAATGCTCACGCCGTTCATGAGCTGTACGGCAAAGCTCCCTATATACGCTTTCTTTACAGCCGCATTCTTCCCCCGTCACGGCGGACTTGTTATGACAGCGCTGTATGTGATAGGTATACTTACGGGAATCATTGTCGCGCTGATAGCGAAAAACACAGGCTTTAAGGGAGAGGCTGTTCCGTTTGTTATGGAGCTGCCCAACTACCGTATGCCGGGAGCGAAAAATGTTCTGCATCTGCTCTGGGATAAGGCAAAGGACTTTCTGCAAAGAGCCTTTACCGTAATATTCCTTGCGACTATTGCGGTATGGTTTTTGCAGACCTTTGATTATCATCTCAATGTCGTTGATAATTCACAGGACAGCATACTTGCATCAATAGCCGGAGTAATATCCCCTATACTACGTCCCCTCGGCTTCGGAGACTGGAGAATCTCAACCTCTCTCATCGCGGGCTTTATCGCAAAGGAAAGCGTTGTGTCAACACTATCCGTCCTGTTCGGCAGCACCGATGCGCTGCTTTCGGCAATCTCCCCGGTATCGGCGGCGGCTCTTTTGGTATTCTGTCTCCTTTATACGCCGTGCGTGGCGGCAATCGCGGCAATCAAGCGCGAAATCGGCGGCAAGGGCGCGGTATTTGTTGTCGTTCTTCAGTGCGCGATAGCATGGATATGCGCGTTTATTGTAAGAGCAATCTGTATCTTGATAAAAATTCTATAAAATAATTTAAAAATTCAGTTGAATTTCTGGTAAAAATGTTATATAATATAAAGTAACAAATTTTATATACGGAGGTTGATTTTCATGGGTTATATGGAAAGCTACGAAAAATGGCTCGCGGCTGACGCTCTCAGCGCGGCTGAAAAAGACGAGCTTAAAGAAGTTGCACAGGATGCAAAGGAGCTTGAGGATCGTTTTTATCGTGGGCTTGAATTCGGTACTGCCGGAATGAGAGGCGTTCTCGGTATGGGTACAAACAGAATAAATATTTATAATGTAAGACAGGCAAGCTACGGTGTCGCGGCTTACGTTAAAAAGGAAGGCGCCGAGGCTATGAAAAAGGGCGTTCTCATAAGCTATGATACGCGTATCATGTCAAGAGAATTTGCCGAGGAAACAGCTAAGGTACTTGCCAAGGAAGGAATTAAGGTTTATCTTTTTGATACCGTACATTCGGTACCTGAATGCTCGTTCGGAATCAGAGAGCTGGGCTGCGCGGCAGGCGTTATGATTACAGCCTCACATAACCCGAAGGAATATAACGGCTACAAGGTATACGGTCCCGACGGCGGTCAGCTTCCGCCGGATGCTGTTCAGACAGTTATCGATGCTATGGACTCGATCGACATATTCGCCGTTGAGTATGCAGACCTCGACGAGGCAATCAAGTCAGGCGCAGTTGAAATTGTAGGTCCTGAGCTTAACGAGAAGTTCTTACAGACCGTTCAGACACAGCAGTGCAATCCTGATGCCGTTAAGGCAGTTGCGGATACCTTCAAGCTTATCTACACACCGTTCCACGGCACAGGCTCGCGTCCTGTTAAGGAAATCTTAAAGAGAATCGGCTTTAAGAACGTGCTTGTTGTTAAGGAGCAGGATACTCCCGACGGTAACTTCCCGACGGTTAAGTCACCGAACCCGGAGAACAAGGAAGGTTTCACGATCGCTATTAAGATGGCTAAGGAAAACGACGTTGACGTTATCTTCGGAACAGACCCCGACTGCGACCGTGTAGGTATTGTTGTACGCGACGCCGAGGGCGAGTACAGAACGCTTACGGGCAACCAGACAGGCGCGCTGCTTGTTGATTACATTCTCCGCTCGAAGCAGGAGCGGGGCACTCTCCCGTCAAACGGTATTGTTATAAAGACTATCGTTACAACAGAGCTTGCCGCCGCAATCGCTAAGTCATACGGCGCGGAGTGCATGAGCGTTCTTACAGGCTTCAAGTACATCGGTGAGAAAATGACAGACTTCGGCATCAAGAAGAACTATACATATCTTATCGGCTTTGAGGAAAGCTACGGTTACCTTGTCGGCAACCATGCGCGCGACAAGGACGGTGTTGTCGCTTCAATGCTCATCGCTGAGATGGCGGCATACTACAAGACAAAGGGCAAGTCGCTCTATGAGGCGCTCCAGGACATCTACGCAAAGCACGGCACATATGTTGAAAAGACAATGTCATACACAATGCCGGGTAAGGACGGTATGGAGAAGATGGCAAGCATCCTCTCAGGTCTCCGCGAGAATCCGCCTGCAGTTGTTAACGGCATGAAGGTTGTAAAGACCACAGACTATAAGGAGTCAACGGTTATTCTTCCGGATAACACAGAGCTTCCTAAGGCTAACGTACTCCGCTATGACCTTGAGGACGGCAAGACCTACTTTATCGTTCGTCCGTCAGGCACAGAGCCGAAGATCAAGCTTTATCTCGGAACAAACGCAGATACGGTTGACGAGGCAAACGCTCTTATCGAAGCGATTGTCGCAGACTGTGAGAAGCAGTTCAATCTTGTTTAATTAACAAAGGTATTTTAAAACCCCCTCCGTGAGCATCATAACGCTCACGGAGGGGGTTATTTTTTAAATTATCTTAAAATCAGAACAAGCCCAGTCCGCCGTAATTTACGATAAGAGCCGCAAATACGATTGAAACCATTGATAAGAGCTTGATAAGAATGTTTACCGACGGACCCGAGGTATCCTTGAACGGATCGCCCACAGTATCGCCCACTACGGCAGCCTTGTGGTTCTCCGAGCCTTTGCCGTTGTAGTTACCCGCTTCGATATACTTCTTTGCGTTGTCCCACGCGCCGCCTGAGTTCGCCATCATGATGGCAAGAACAAAGCCGGATACAAGAGCGCCCGCAAGCATTCCTACAACACCGTTTACGCCGAGTACAAGACCGACAACGATCGGCGCGATAATACCCAGAGCAGCCGGAAGGATCATTTCACGAAGCGATGATTTTGTACAGATGTCTATACATGTCTCATAATCAGCCTCAGCCTTGCCGTCCATAAGACCCTTGATCTCTCTGAACTGACGTCTTACCTCAACAACTATCTTCTGAGCCGCGCGGCCTACCGCCTTCATTGTCATTGCCGAGAAGAGGAACGGAAGCATTGCGCCTACAAACAAACCGATCAATACTGCCGGATTTGTGATTGTAAGATCGAGAATATCAGCATTTATGTCCGATACCTTATCTGTGTATGATACGATAAGCGCGAGAGCCGTAAGAGCGGCTGAACCGATAGCAAAGCCCTTTCCGGTAGCGGCTGTTGTGTTGCCGAGTGAATCGAGAGCGTCCGTGCGGTTACGAACCTCGCTCTCAAGACCTGACATTTCCGCAATACCACCGGCATTATCCGCAACCGGACCGTAAGCGTCTGTTGCAAGAGTGATACCGAGAGTTGAAAGCATACCTACCGCTGAAAGACCTATACCGTATAAGCCCTGCGCGAAGCTTGACGCGCCGCCCGCTACAAAGTAGCTGACAATAACCGAAATACCGATGATGATTACCGGAATAGCCGTTGACTGCATACCAAGAGCGATACCGTCAATAATGATTGTAGCCGAGCCTGTTTCGGATGAGCCTGCAAGCTTCTTTGTAGGCTTATATGAATCTGATGTATAATACTCCGTAAAGAAGCCTATCAGTACGCCCGCAAGAAGTCCCGAAAGAACTGCGCCAAATACACTCATCTTGTCCGGAAGAAGAATCTTGATAAGTATAAAGCTTATTATTGCCGAAAGAACAGCGGCTATATATGTACCTGTTCTGAGCGAGCCGAGAAGCATTTTCTGAGTAGCGCCCTCCTTTGTTTTAACAAAGAATGAACCGATAATTGATGCGATTATGCCGATCGCAGCGATTGCCATCGGAAGAATAACGCCCGGAATCTCTAGATGTGCCGCAGTCGCGAGAGCGCCGCAGGAAATAATTGAGCCTACATATGACTCATAAAGGTCAGCGCCCATACCCGCAACGTCACCAACGTTATCGCCTACGTTATCGGCAATACAAGCCGGGTTTCTCGGGTCGTCCTCAGGAATGCCCGCTTCAACCTTACCAACGAGGTCAGCGCCTACGTCCGCAGCCTTAGTAAAGATACCGCCGCCTACTCTTGCAAAAAGAGCCATTGAGCTTGCGCCCATACCAAAGGTAAGCATAGCCGCCATTGTTGAGTTGATGTCCTCACCGAACACAAAGCGGAGAAGGATAAACCATACGCTGATATCGAGAAGTCCGAGACCAACCACTGTCATGCCCATTACCGTGCCTGATGAGAACGCGATTTTAAGTCCTCTGTTAAGACCCTCTCTCGCGCCGTTAGCTGTACGGGTGTTGGCATATGTAGCAATCTTCATTCCGATAAATCCCGAAAGTCCCGAGAAAAAGCCTCCCGAGAGGAATGCGAACGGAACATACCAGGTCAGAAGTCCTGCCGCCGCCAGAACAACAAGAATAACCTCCATTACAATGAAGAAAATTCCCACCGTCTTGTACTGACGCTTGAGATACGCCATTGCGCCTCTGCGGATTTTCTGTGAAATCGCCGACATTGCCTTTGTACCCTCCGGAGCCTTCTTTACACTAAAGAACTTATAAGCCGCGAAGATAATAGCAATTACAGCGCACGCAAGAACCGCGAACGGTGCAATGTTATAAATTTTTTCCATGTTTCCCATAAAAAAAATCCTCCTTAAATATATTTACATAATATATTTTATAACAAAAAGCGCTGTCCGTCAAGTACCGCAGCGAAAATAATTTTAATTTGTTTTAAATCGGAGCAACGCTCCAGCAGAGCTTGCGACAGATTGCAACCTGCGCAGGGAGCGGCTGGTCGTTTCGCTGCGCTACACTGCTCGCCTATGCAACCGAGTTAGCTCCTCAGGGGTTCAGCGGGGGATTAATTCCCCCGCTGAAATGCTGAATGGAACCCGCCGCCTAAGAGGCGGGGGACATCTGCGCTTGGGTTATATTGTTTGCATAATAAAAAGTATATGCAATTTACATATTGCTATTGAAATATAATCGAAATATGGTATAATAAGAGTACCACATTTTTCTGTTATATAAAATATCATCAGTCATGCATTTTTTAATGCAAAGAAAGAAAGGTGAGTCTTATGAAAAAATTTATTTCACTATTTACAACTCTTGCTTTACTTATAAGCATTTGTACTGCGATGCCGATAAGTGTATCGGCGCAGGATAGCGTAGCTGAGGATTTGTCGCAGTATCTTGACAATAAATGGATTCATATTTCCGCAGCGCAGGATTTAAAGGATTTTGCCGACGATGTAAACATCGGCAATACATACGCGTGCAAAACTGTAGTTCTCGATAACGATATTGACCTTTCTCAAATATGCGGCGAGGATATAAACGGTGAAACCGTTTCGTGGACGCCTATCGGAGCAGAAACTATTTTTGATGGCACATTCAACGGTAACGGTCATACCATAAGCGGATTGTATATCAATTCCAAATATGTGAATCTGGCGGGAGTGTTCGGATTCTGCGGTGAAAATTCGCAGATTGTGAATCTGACCGTTGAGGGTTCTGTCACTGTCGGTTACAATGACGGCGGCGGGGCCCAGCCGCCGTTCGGTTTGGGAGGTATAGCC
>JBJEIW010000199.1:0-7313 GCA_051877435.1 Candidatus Ornithomonoglobus sp. | reverse complement strand
TGTTTTTCCATTCGGCTGCCGCCTTATCAATAAGCTCCTTCTGTCCATTCTGACGGTCAGAAAAGTCACCGTTTGAACGCACCCTGCCGCTTTCGTCCACAAGCGTAAAGTCCGCGCCGGTCAGTACGTCAGCCGCTCCGCTTTCGGGCATCTCCACCCGCGCCTGTATAACCAGAACCTTATCCTTTATAAGTATTGTATTGTCTGTAAGACCTCCCTCGCCGTTGTATGCCGCCGAAAGGGATTTCGGTATGTACACGTCATATGCAGGAATACGAAGGTCGCTTCTGAAGCGTTCCGGAGCGATATTGCCCACATAAACAGTGCGCGAGCTGCCGCCGTCACTGTATGTAATCATAGGTGCAATATTTCCGTCCGCTTCAATATTGCTGTCTGACATATCCATCTCAAAGTTTCCGTTGTCATCGGTCTTTGCAGATACACCGCCTATTGTAACATTGGCGCCTGACAGCGGCATTAAGCTCTGTGCCGGAATTTTTGTGCTGTTGTTTCGCACAAGATCATAAAAGCTCCTTGTGTCTATCTTAACAGTACCTTGTCTTGTGCCCGTAGTGTCAAGTGTTTTCTTTTTAAAGCCGTAGCCGATTGTTGTGCTGCCGTTCCACGCGCTGCCGCAGTAGATATCGCCCGACACCGTAAAATACCGCTGTCCGCTGTCGTCGAGCTGTCCCTCGGCAATCTCATCATTGTCGATAATACCGTCGCCGTTTAAGTCACCTGACAAATCCCACCATGTAACGGTATATCCCGGAGGACATATCGCCTTTAATATAACAGGCGCATGGGGTGTTACGTTAAACGACATATTTCCGTCAGCATCGGTTGTCTGAACAGTTTCTTCCGAATTTTCATTCAGCGCAGACTGAACCATTACGATGCCTTCATAGCTTTGGGCGCCGTCGGGAAGAACAAAGTCATTTTCGCCGTCCTTATCTCCGTCGTAGAATATCGGCTTTACAATCACCTTACATTCTTCCACCTGCGGAATAATGTCAAATCTCACAAAGTTATCTTCGTTTTCAATTCTGACAGGCGGCACATTGAAGGTTGTTTCACCGTTTACACAGCTTATGTCACTGCTCCATTCATACTTGCTGTATTCGCTTCCGTCTGAATTTTTGTAGACGGGAACGGCGGTAAAGCCTATAATTTCATCGCTTGCGCTTTCGACAAGCGCACGGATTTTGACTTCCTCTCCCACATATGCCGATATATCGTCTTTATAAACGAATTTCGCCCTGTCTGTGTCCTTAAAGGATATATCCGCCTTTATACGGGTGTATTCACTTTTTACCATACCTGCAAGGCTGACAGGCAATGATGTTTTGTTTGTATTTTTTAACTCCACAATCTCCAGGTCAGCGGTATAGAACGGAAACAATTTGAGTTTATTCGGACGTATTCCTCTTTTGTAAAGCTCCGAAGTCTTTGCTTCTGTTTCATAGCTGTTAAAAAATACATCTGTACTCGCACTCGCATAATACTTTCTTACGATATTTCTGTCGTTATCGTAAAGGTACATTACAGGAGGTGTATATTCAGAACCTAAAATAGGCTTTTCAGTATATTTTCCGTCCGACAAATCATAACGAGTATCTTTAAAATTATCAAATGTCATATAATCTGCGGTGCATATTCTGTAATATAACTTCATCGGCATAAGCGGAAAAACCTTATACCCCTTCATAACTGCTAAACCTCCGGGATAGTATTGATATCCCGACATTGAAAGAAAACTAACATTGCCCGATATATTGGGTGTGTATTGATGGCTAATATACGGTGATGCCGTATAATTCTTTTTATCACTTGTCGAAAAAGCTGAATAAGATGCTTTATTCAATTTTTCACGTGCTTCGTATTTTAAATTTGATTTTAAATCATTCATTCCTGTTGTAGAAAGTGATACTTTAGCTGTTGTACCGGGCATCTCAAGTAGTCCTTTTTCGTCTGTTAAAACAACATAAGCTATGGATTTGTACTGTTCGTTTACTAATACATTCAGCGGATCATCAGGTCTGGAAACCGCCCAAAGGTTGCCGCCTCTGTCACGCTGAATTTGTGTATAAGGTCCTGCAACCCATTCGTTTGCACCGATTTCCACATATGGAGTTCCCATTATATCCTCCGACAGGCTCTGCAATCCGTAAAAGCCGGATTCACTGAAAAACGGACGGATTCCCTCTTGCTCATAAGTATTTATTTCAACAGTTTCTTCATTGTCCTCTAAACGGTCAGCCTCAATATATATCACCGCTCTGTCCGCATTTGCCGCAACGCCGCAGGTGGTATCAGGCTCAATTCTCAGACCAAGCTGTGCATTTTCGGAAAAATCCTTAATCTGCACCGAAACAGTCTTTTCCGTCTCACCCGGCACAAAGCATATCTGCTCGCCGTCAATCGGCACAAAATCCTCATCGGCAACAGCACTTTCCGAATATGTATACGCATATACACTTGTGTAATAATTAACACCTGTTTCACGCTTTAACACAACCTTGGCAGTACCCGTTTTCGGGGTTGCTGTCACATCGGATTCAACCGATATAATCGGCTTTTCGTATTCCTCGTCGTCCTCAATCGTCAGCACCGCTGTGCCGTTTGCGGCAATACTGCCCTCCGATGCCGCCATAAGCGCCATAAGAACAACCCTGTCCGACTGGGGTTGGTCATTGTCTATGATTTCAACCGTAAAGGTTTTTTCTGTTTCCGCACGGTCAAATGAAACCCTGCACAAAACGCCCTCCGCCTCATTAAGACCATCATACATTGCCTCAAGGCTTTTCACTACGGTGTCTTCTTCCTGTTTAGCCTCCGCTTTTGCGATACCGTTCGTATCCATTCCGAACAGCGCCGCCCGCGCCTCCGAAGCCGTTGTAATGTCTGCATTGCCGCTTTCATCGGCTTCAGCATCAGGTGTCACGCTCTCTGTATCTTGATCCGGGGAAGCATCCTCCTCCGCCGTATCCTCCTGCGCGCCTTCAAACGCATCAAGCATACCTTCATCGGACGAAAATACCTCAAGTCCTGATGTTACCTCCAACTGATTTCCATCTTCATCATAAATGAGATAATCAACTCCATATTCCGCCTGAATGTCAATAAGCTTAACTGCAACATCCGCCGGAAAATCATTACTTCCGTTACGCTTTACAGTAATATCATAGCATCCTTCTGCTTCTGACAAAACATACTGCGACGCGGAAAAGCTGAATGCGCAGCCTTCGCCGTTTTCCGCCGCCGTTACCGTATTATTTCCGGCTTCTTCTTCCGCAAAGGCTGTAATGCCTGTCATCTGCGCTGTCAGAATTGCCGCAAGGCAAATTGCAAAAATTCGTTTTTTCATTGCGAACCTCCGTATTTTAAATCATATTACCAAATTCTTGCTCTGTCCTCCGGCGCTGCCCACATACCGTCATTCTCGGTTATGCCGTACACCTCGTAAAATTTATCGCTTGACTGCAAAACTCTGTTTACACGGACTGACGCGGGACTGTGTGTATCAAGCGCATTTAGGCTCTGAGCTGTCTCGCGTGTCATTGTAACCATCCATACCTTCGCATAGTTTTCGTACATCTTCTTGTAATCAAAATTCTCCTGCTTTGAAGCAAGCTCTGTTATAACAGACATAGCACCCAAGTCGGCAATATTTTCTATCAGCGTCTGCGCCGGATCTATTTCTATGCCCGGCGCGCCTTCCTGACCTCTGTAATACTCCACAACATTATCGCAAAGTGCGCCAAATGCTGCCGCGTCCTCGTCCGTCCACCAGTTTACGGCGTTTCCGTTTTCATCATACTGCGAGCCGCTTGAATCAAAGGCGTGGCTCAGCTCATGGCCTATAACAAAGCCTATGCCGCCGAGATTTTCCTCGTATGACGCGTCAGAGCTGTAAACGGCAGGTATCTGCAAAAATGCCACAGGGAAATTCACATCATTATTCAGCGGATAATAAAAGGCATTTACAATATGCGGATATGTTATCCAGTCGGTTTTGTCAACCTGCTGTCCCTCAAGAGCGTACATATCCTTCATCGACGCTTTGCTTATAGTTCTTATGTTCTCTACAAGACTGCCGCCGTCCTCGAAGCTCTTAAGCTCCTCGCTGTCAAGCGCGATTTCCTTCCACTCATCGGGAGCAAGCACCTTCATTCCCATAGTGTCAAGCTTTTTAAGCGCCTTTTCCTTTGTGGCGTCTGTCATCCAGTCAAGGTTTGTTATTCTCTCACGGTAAATGTCTATCATACCGGTAATCATTTCCGTTACAGTCGTTTTCATCTCCTCTGTAACATATTTATTTCCGTATATTTCACCCACATAGGAAGCCAGAAGCTCTGAAACAGTATCTGTTGCATAATATTCATCACTCAGCGTTCCCTCAATCCCGCTTTCCTCTGCGTTGTAGGTCAGTTTCGCATTCCAGAAATCCTCGCTCATATATTCCGCATAGCTGCTGATAAGCTTAAACTTGGCGTAATTTTTCAGCGTTTCAAGGTTTTCATCAGTAAGAAGCTCGGCAACCTTATTCATAGCGCCTTTATCCCCTACTATAAATCTGTCCTTGTCCTTTAAGCCTGTATAATCGAACACCGCCTCAATATCAATGGTTTTAAATATTTTCTTAAGGTCGTCAAGGGAATATTCATTATATGTGTTCTCTATGTCATACAGCTCGGCAAGAGAATAGCTTGCGCCTGCTATCTCCTTTTCAAAATCAAATATTTCTTCAGCCGCATTTGCCGCATCCTCTTCCGTGCTGCCGCAGAGCATAAACAGCGTTTTTATGTACTTAAGATATGCCGCCTTCTGCGTTTCCATTTTTCCTTCATACATACCCTTTGAGTTCTCTGATAAAGTATCAAACAGATTCGTATATTGGTTTGAATTTTTATTATCAGCGCCAACAGCGAAACCGATAAATATATTAATAAGCAGGAAATTGTCTACCTCCGTCTGCGTGAACTCCGAAACGCTTTTTACAGCGTCTATCGCTTCAAGGTCAGCTTTTATCGGCTCATAGCCCTGCTTATTTCTTTCCTCCCAGTTAAGATAATTGTTATAGAGAGTCTTTATCTTGTCTTCCTTTGAGTTCTTCTCCGTATCTGACGCGGATATTTCCTTCATCATATCTTCAAGCAAATCCGACGTAATATCGTTATATAGAGTTCCCTCTATTGATTTACCTTCCGAAAGCATAGCGTTGTCAAGCGCGTCCTTATTTATTGCAGCATAGAAGTCATCCTTTTCGTTGGTGCCGAACACGCAGTACATACGGCTTATAAACAAATTCATTTGCTCTGCGGTTACATTATCATTTGGCGCGAATATGCCGTCAGCTTTACCTGCAACGATACCGGAATCAAAAATATCCGCAAGCTCACCCTGCGCCCAGTCGGGAATGTCGGTAAAATCCTCTTTCGGGATTGCAAGATACTTATTGCTTCCCTTTATTTCTGGAATATCGCCGAATGCGCGCTTTAGCATAACAAGCGCCTCGGCTCTTGTCACACTCCGATCCTCGTGAAGCTCTCCGTCGTCATAGCCCTTTAAAATATCCGACTTCTGTATACCCGGATTGTAATCGTCCGCCGCCGTAAGCAGCATTTCGCATACCTCGCCGCGCGTTGCATAGCTGTCCTCAGCCATCGCCGTAAAGGTAAACAGTGAAAATGACATTGCCGCGGCTGTAACCAGTGAGATTGTTCGTTTTAGCATTATTAAGCCCTCCTTGAAATAATTTTCCCATAGCCGATTGTAAAATCCGAAAGCATTAGATTTTATACGGCTTTTTTACTTTAAATATATTTTTATAATTATATCACATCATCATTTGCCGCACAATATATTGACAACGAACAACTTGAAATTAGGTATCAATCACGTATTTTTATATTGCTTTTTTTCTGTTTTGATGATATACTTATATAAAACAAGTTAGAATATAAAGCCAAAGGAGCAAAAAGCTATGGCAAAGAAAATCATTGATACAGACGAAGTTAAAAAGACAATGGAATATATCTACAGAAAATTCTATGACGGGGATCCGGAGCCGTGGTTTTCGTATTTGTGCAGCCGCAGCGTATATATCGGCGGCGGGGAAACTATGCTTTTCGGCAATGATATAATCAAAGGGCATTTTTCTGTATTTACCGGTACAAAGTGCAAGGTTTTAAGCTATGAGTCCTTTGCGGTCAGACTGAGCGATGACACAGCGCAGATTTATGGAAAGATAAAAGCAGGCACAAGCAAATATGCAGATATTGTTGTAACAACCTTTACCTGTATATGGCAGCTTATCGGCAGTGAAATGAAGCTTGTCTATCAGCATATGCCGCACGAATATCTGCAAAGCAATAACCTCATTAACAGCAAAACCCTTACACTGGATGTAAACACAAGACAGTTTGTGCAAAGCCTTATGGTTTACAGTCAGCATAAGGACCGTATTATTGTAAAATCCGGTTGTCAGACGATATATGTTGATCCCAACGCTATATTATATGTGGAAAGCCAAAGAAAAAAAACAAGGCTTGTCTGCGTTGACCGTGAAATATCCTGCAATATACAGCTTAAAGAAATACTCAAAATGCTGCCTGATGAGTTTTATCAGGTCCACCGCTGCTATATCATCAATACACGATATGTTACCGCCGTCCGACGTTTTGAGGCAGAACTGATTTCAGATATTAAAATTCCGATTCCCGAGCTTTCATATACAAAAACAAGAGAAGACCTTAACAGAATTTTAAAGCTGAAAACAAGCGCTGCATTTATTCAGAATCAATCGCAGTAATATTATGCAGCCATACTCCCTTCTTAACCAGAACAAAGCCTATAATGCACTTTATCCAATCGGCTATCTGAACAGCCGCAAGTATGTATACAACATAAAGCCCTGTAAAACGGCTCAGAACATACGCAACCGGAACGCTTATGCACCAGATATATACACTGTCAAACAGGAAGGTCACAACAGTCCTTCCTCCCGATCTCAGAGTGAAATATGTCGTGTGCATAAACGCTATCTGAGGCATAAATATTGCCTGAACAATTATGAATCTGACCGCAAGCTCTCTTGCCAGCTCCGTTGTGTTATACAGCTTCGGGAACAGAGGCGCCGCGATAAGCATAAGAGCCGCAATGCCCACACTGCTTGCAACCGCAAAGAATATAAGCTTTGCGTCGGTATCCTTTGCCTTGTTCATCTTTCCGGCTCCAAGAAGCTGTCCAACAATGATCGCCACTGCATCACCCATTGCGACAAACACAACATTAAATACATTGTATATCGT
>JBJEIW010000198.1:0-7358 GCA_051877435.1 Candidatus Ornithomonoglobus sp. | reverse complement strand
AACTAAGAAAATTAAAGAAAATGGACGAATATCGTTCATACAAAGAGATAGGAGGATTTTATCATGAAAATTGCAGTAGTATGCGCAAACGGAAAAGCAGGGCAGTTAATCGTAAAGGAGGCATTGAGCAGAGGACTTGACGTTACTGCGGTTGTGAGAAACGAAAATAAATCCGCGGCAGATAAGGCTGTCATAAAGGATCTATTTGACCTTACAAGCGAAGATGTTAAGGGCTTTGACGCGGTCGTGGACGCTTTCGGCGCATGGGTCCCCGAAGCTCTTCCGCAGCACAGTACATCATTGAAGCATCTGTGTGATATTCTTTCCGGAACAGACACAAGACTTTTGGTAGTCGGCGGAGCGGGCAGCCTTTATCTGAACCCGGAGCACACTGCACAGGTAATGGACGGAGCTGATTTTCCGGATATGTTCAAGCCGCTTGCGCAGGCGCAGGGAAAAGCGCTTGATGAGCTGAGATTGAGAAATGATGTAAAATGGACTTTTGTATCGCCGGCCGGAGATTTTCAGCCTGAAGGTGAAAAGACAGGCAAATACATCTTGGGTGGTGAAGAACTGACGTTCAACTCAAAGGGTGAGAGCATAATCAGCTATGCGGACTACGCCGTAGCTATGGTTGATGAGCTTGTAAACGGAAATCATATTCAGCAGAGAATAAGCGTTGTAAAAGAATAATTAAATATAGGTGGATTTTTTCTATCAGATAACGAAAAACAGCTTCATAAAACATTTAAATGAGTTATGAAGCTGTTTTTTATTATAACTTTATTTTTCTAAACATAGTCCTTAACAAGCTTTGCCCTTATATAGCCGCGCGACTTGTCGGTGGAATCTATATAGAAGCCCCTGCCGTAATAAAAACGGATAAGCGGGGTTATTTTTGCGCCTGTGTAGAGATGCATACTTTTTACATCCCGCTTTATCATAAGGCGGTCAACAAGGTTCATAATTGACTTTCCGATACCGTTATTCTGACTTGTCACCTTGACCGCAAAACGCGTAAGCTCAGCCGTACCGTCCCCGAATACTTCAACGCGGACACTGCCGACCGGCTCGCCGTCCGACAGCGCCAGAAGAACAATTTTTGTTTTAAGGTCGCGCTTTACATCATCATAGGTTTCATTAAGCGCGTCAACCTGCTCGATTCTCGCCATTTCCTTGTATTTCAGAAACGCCTCGCGGGTTATCTTCATAATATCGGGTATATCGTCCTCGTTCGCCGGTCTTATCTGGAACAGGTTCTGATAATATACATGTAAAGGCAGCGCCATATGCTTAACCCATCAGAGTTGCCATTACAGCCTTTTGCGCGTGTAAACGGTTCTCCGCCTCATCAAAAATCACACTCTGCGGTCCGTCAATTACATCCTCCGTTACCTCAAAGCCGCGGTATGCCGGCAGACAGTGCATAAATACCGCATCGTCGGCCGCCTTCGCAAACAGCTCCTTATTCACCTGATACGGCATAAATACCCTCTGACGCTCCTCCTTTTCTGCTTCCATGCCCATTGATACCCAAGTATCGGTATAAACAACATCCGCGTTTCGTATAGCCTCAACGGGGTCCTGTGTGAGAATAAGCTCTCTGCCTGCCGCCTTAAAGTCAGCCTTTGCGTTCTCTACAACCTCAGCGTCACACTGATAATCCGCCGGAGTTGCAATCGCGCAGTCAAGACCTGCCTTTGCGCAGCCATACATAATCGAGTGTGCCATGTTGTTTCCGTCACCGATATACGCGAATTTCAGACCTTCAAGCTTACCCTTGTGCTCATATGTCGTCATAAGATCAGCAAGCACCTGACAGGGATGCAGTAAGTCTGTAAGCGCGTTGATTACCGGAATACTTGCCTCCTCTGCAAGCTCAATAACATCGCTGTGGGCATATGTACGGATCATAATACCGTCAAGATAACGCTCCAATACCTTTGCCGTGTCATGAATCGACTCGCCGCGTCCGAGCTGAATGTCGTTTGACGACAGGAACAGCGGATAGCCGCCGAGCTGCGTCATGCCCACCTCAAAGGAAACACGGGTTCTTGTCGATGACTTTGTAAATATCATGCCAAGCGTCTTTCCCTTTAAAATCGGGTGCGGAATACCCGCCTTTAACTCGGCCTTGAGCTTTAAGCCAAGCTTTAATAAATCCTGAACCTCTTCCGCTGTGAGGTCATGTAAGCTGATTAAATCCTGCATTTTATATTTCCTCCATAACTTCATTTAATGCCTTAATAAATATATCTATCTCCCGCTCGGTTATATTGAGCGCCGGAGCAACGCGTATTGTAAGCCCCTTGCAAAGGCTTGTAAGCATCTTCTTTTCATGCAGCTTTTTAAACACCAAAGATGCAATTTCGGGCTTTACCTCAATACCGATGAGCAGTCCCGCGCCTCTGACGTCTGTTATTTTTTCGGGATACCTTGCCTGTACTGCCTTGAGCTTTCCCTTAAAAAGCTCACCCATCCTTGCGCTGTTCTCAACAAGCCCTTCCTTTTCAAATATGTCAAATACCGCAAGTCCCGCAGCCGTTGCAAGCGGATTTCCGCCGAAGGTCGTTCCGTGGTCGCCCGGCTCAAATGCCGCGGCAACCTCTGCCTTTGCGCATACCGCGCCTATCGGCACACCGCCGCCGAGAGCCTTAGCGCAGGTGAATATATCCGGCTCTATGCCGTAAAGCTCATGAGCGAAAAGCTTTCCCGTTCTTCCCATGCCTGTCTGAACCTCGTCAACGATAAGAAGAATACCCTTTTCGTCACAGAATTTACGGAGCTTCTTCGCATATTCAACATCCATCGGATTTACACCCGACTCGCCCTGAATAAGCTCGACTATGATTGCGGCTGTTTTATCAGTTACAGCCTCCTCCACAGCCTCAAAGCTGTTTGGCGCAATCTGCTTAAAGCCGTTTGTAAACGGACGGTACGGCGCCTGATAATGCTCCTGTCCTGTCGCAGCCACGGTTGCGATCGTTCTGCCGTGGAATGAATGGTCAAGCGAGATGATTTCCGATTTGTCAATACCCTTTTTATAAAAATATATCCTTGCAAGCTTGAACGCGCCCTCGTTTGCCTCCGCGCCGCTGTTGCAGAAAAACGCCTTATCCGCGCAGGTGCTCTCAACAAGCTTTTGAGCAAGCCTTGCCTGATTTTCTATGTAATATAAGCTTGATGTGTGTATCAGCTTATCAAGCTGCGCCTTCATTGCCGACACAAAATCGGGATGACAGTGACCGATGGCGTTGACCGCAATGCCGCCGAGGAAATCATAATACACATCGCCGTTATCGGCATACAGCTTCATACCCTCGCCCTTTTCAAAGCATACCGGCAGACGGTCTCCGAAGGTGTTCATATAACATTTTTTATCCAATGCAATAACATCGTTTAACATATTGTTTTCCCTTTCCAAAGTGTATGGGAGCCCGTATACGGGCTCCCGATAGAATATACATATTATACACTATTTTGAATAAAAATGCAAGTCTTTTCAGAAAAAATCTAAGCTTTTAATGAATTTTTATTCATTTATATGAATTGTTCTATCAAATCTGCATAATCGTCAAAGCTTCTCGCGCCCACAAGCTTTCCAACTATCCTGCCCTGACTGAAAAGAATTACCGTCGGTATCGATACGATCGCGTTTGCCGACGCAAGCTCGCTTTCCTCGTCTACATTTACCTTGCAGACCTTTACTCTTCCGGCATATTCCTCCGCGATTTCCGAAATAACCGGCCCTACCATCTGACACGGTCCGCACCACGGCGCCCAGAAATCCACCAATACGGGTACATCGGATTTAAGAACCTCACCGTCATACATCTGTTTTGTTAATTTAATTTCCATTTCCTCTTCCTCCTTGTTTATTCTTCCGGTTTGTCAACATATTTCTGAGCAACAGTCTTTATCTCAGCCCGTCCGCTTGTTATATCCACGAGTCTTGCCATAAGGCGCTCCGTGTCCTTCTTGGGGGAGCTGATAAAAAATGTCACGTCATTTTCATAAAGCGTGTCCTCAACACAAAAGCCGTCCGCAGCCAAGGTATATTGCAGCTTTCCTACCATGTCATAGCTTACCTTTACGGATATAATATCGCACATTGTTCTCGTTATTATACCTGATTCCTCAAGCCCTTTTTTTGCTGACGCGCTGTAGGTGTGAACAAGTCCTCCGGTTCCGAGCAGCGTTCCGCCGAAATATCGGGTTATAACTACAATTACATCTACCAGACCGGACTTTCTTATAGTGTCAAGAACAGGCATTCCCGCGGTTCCCGACGGCTCTCCGTCATCCGAATACCGGAATATATTGTTTTCATCTATTACATACGCGTACACGTTATGCCGCGCGTCCGCGTACTGTGAACGTATCTTATTAAGATATGCAAGCGCGTCCGCCTCATTATCCACAGGCTTTACATGGGATATAAATTTTGATTTTTTTTCTATTATAAGAGTTTCGGATTCCTCCGCAACCGTTTTATATATTTCCCTTTTTGACAACAGCGCACCTCCTTCTCATAATATTTCAAACCTCTTAAGTCTGCCGTAAACAGCCTCGTCAAGCAGCACCTCGACCTCTGTTCCCTCTGCGGTGTATTCCTCACTCAGTATCTTTTCGCCGCTGTGCAGCGAATTGAGCACCCCGCCCTCCGAATAAGGAATAAGCAGTCTGTGCTTTGACTTTTTACCCGGGGCCGTATCCGCTATCGCCTTCATCAGCTCCTTCAAGCCCTTGCCGGTTTTTGCGCTGATAAACACATGCTTTGCCCCGCCGCCGTCTGCCGGCATATACTCCGGATTCAAGTCACACTTATTATATACGTTTATAACAGGCTTTCCGCCCGCGCCGATTTCATTAAGCACATTGTTTACAACCGTTATCTGATTATCCGTTTCCGCCGCCGACACGTCCACAACATGCAGCAGAAAGTCAGCCGATGCAGCTTCCTCAAGCGTTGATTTAAAGGCTTCAATAAGATAATGCGGAAGCTTTCTTATAAAGCCAACAGTATCGATAAGGATAATTCTGCGGTTGTCCTCAAGGGTTATTGCCCGTGAGGTCGTGTCAAGCGTTGCAAACAGCTTGTCCTCCGCGAAAACTCCCGCGTCTGTAAGACGGTTCAGCAGAGTTGATTTTCCGGCATTCGTATAGCCGACCAGAGCCGCGGTTATAACTCCATCCTTCTCTCTGCGCGCTCTGAGCAGTCCGCGGTGCTTTTTTATCTCCCGAATTTCAGCCTCAAGCGCCGCTATTCTTGTTCTGATATGTCTTCTGTCGGTTTCAAGCTGAGTTTCGCCCGGACCCCTTGTACCGATACCCGCGCCGAGACGGTGCATCTCAAGTCCCCAGCCATGCAGCCTCGGAAGCTGATATTTAAGCTGCGCAAGCTCCACCTGAAGCTTACCCTCTCCCGAGCGGGCGCGCATTGCAAATATATCAAGAATCAGCATGGAGCGGTCAAGCACCCGCACTCCGAGAAATTCGTTTACGTTTCTCAGCTGCGCGGGAGAAAGCTCGTCATCAAACACCACAAGTGCGGCTCCCAGCGACTGAGCGGCATTTTTAACCTCCTCAAGCTTTCCCTCACCCAGATAGGTTCCGCTGTCCGGCGCGGGTCTGTTCTGCACCACCTCGCAGACAACCTCACCTCCCGCGGTCTCCACAAGCTCTGCAAGCTCGCGCATGGATTCCTCGGTTGTATCATTTATATAGTCGCGGCTGCCCGTGTGCAGTCCGGCTATTATTACCTTTTCTTTTTCCTCGTCCTTATAATCCATGCTGTCCTCCTTTTTCGAGCTTATTTATATTTAGTATAACATATTTTTTCCTGATAGTACAGCTTTTTTTGAAAAGTTTAAAAGAATTTTATTTTAACATTTATTATTTCGGTATTGACAATCGGATTTTTTGATTGCAAAATCACAATATCTATGTTATAATTCTGCACAGAGATAAACCGAAATATAAGGAGTGAGCTGATAAAATGGATACCGTAATAAGAGCTATGACGGCAGAAGATAAAGAGCAGGTTATTGAAATGATGCGAGTTTTTTATGCTTCGCCGGCAGTATTAAGCAACGGTTCAGAGGAGATATTTACAAAGGATGTGGAGAATTGCATCTGTGAGTGTCCGTATCTGGAGGGATATATCTTTGAGAATAACCGCGAAATACAGGGTTACGCGATGGCTGCAAAGAGTTTTTCCACAGAATTTGGAAAAGCCTGCATATGGATTGAAGATTTATATATCAAAAGCGAGTACAGAGGACTGGGCATCGGCAGTAAGTTTTTTGAATATATAGAGGAAAAATATCCCGGTACAATATTAAGATTAGAGGTTGAAGAGGACAATGAACGGGCAATTAATGTATATAAAAAATGCGGGTATGAAACGCTTCCGTATATGGAGATGAAAAAAGCGGCTCAGCAGAAAAAAATGTAAAAAAGCAAAAAAATTCAAAAAAATACTTGCAAAATTAAAATTATATGGTATAATAGATAAGTATAGCGCTATTACATGAGCAGAAATGCTCTTAAACAAAGGAGGTCAGACCATGAATACATTATTTGTTATTCTGCACCTTATCGTATCAATATTGCTTATCGTCATTGTGCTTGCGCAGGAGGGTAAGGATCCGGGTATGAGAGGTATACAGGGTGCTTCGTCGGATATGGGCGATTCATTCTTCAAGAAGGCAGGCGGCACAACTAAGGAAAAGATGCAGGTTCAGCTTACAACAACAGTTGCAGTTCTGTTCCTTATCACAACATTAGTTCTCGTTGTTCTTTCTTCATCATAATTATATGAAATTACGGCCGGGTGTAATGCCCGGTCTGTTTTTTTGCAAAAAAGGGCTATGAACCATATCGATCCATAGCCTTACATTCTTATACAAACTGGGTAAGCGCCTGCTTTAACCACCATTCACCCGTGTCGAGCGCCTTATATAAATTATCACGCTCCGTCTTTCTGAATACCTGTCCTTTCCCAAGCTCTCCGGTGTTATCCATCACCTGAACAAGAACCTTTGTCGCAACATCGAGGTCTTTAATCTTCTTGGTTTCCTTTATGTCGAGAACCAGTATAAGCTTATCTTCCAAGTTTCCGTAAAATATCCTGTCGCCGCATCTGTATATCGGCTTCCCGTTATAAGTCAACGCTTTCTTCTTTTTAACCGCTGCCATACTGTCTGCTCCTTTCTAAAATTCCTATAAATATTA
Organism: Candidatus Ornithomonoglobus sp.; assembly: GCA_051877435.1. Taxonomy (GTDB): domain Bacteria; phylum Bacillota; class Clostridia; order UBA1381; family UBA1381; genus Ornithomonoglobus. The sequence continues at coordinate 122 of JBJEIW010000198.1, read as the reverse complement.
TTATAACATATATTATGTCAATTTGCAAGGACTTTTAAAAAAATTTGAGTTTCCCCAAAAAACAAAACGTTACTATTCAGCTATCAGCACCAAAACAAGACCTGTTACGCTGTAACAAGTTT
>JBJEIW010000197.1:0-7370 GCA_051877435.1 Candidatus Ornithomonoglobus sp. | reverse complement strand
GTTCGGTAAGGTTGAGTGGGTAGTCACCGGCGGTCTGAACGGAAAGAATTTCCTGCCGTTTTCCACAATTGATTATGTTTTAGCTTCCGGCGGCGACTGGATGTTTGCGGAGAATAACGCGGTAAATGATAAAAACTACGATATGATCGTTAAGAACACACGCAGAACAATCAACGACGTACTTGAAGCACGCCGGGTAAAATAATTCAAGAGGAAGTAATCAACATGTCGGACCTTGTTAAATTTGATTTTACGGGCAAAACAGTAATTGTAACAGGCGCTGAACGCGGCATAGGACTTGAATTGGCTAAGGGCTTTGCAAGGTGCGGCGCGAATATCGTCATAGCCGGCATTATGGACGAGGAATTTCCGAACGCCGAAAAGCTTATAAAGGCAAATGGTGTGGAATGTACCTGTATTCATACCGATGTATCGGACGAGGCGCAGGTTCAAAATCTGGCGGCGGCGGTAAAGGAAAAGTATGGACGCATTGACATACTTGTTAATAACGCGGGAATAAATAAGCTTGCACCTGCGGAGGAAATGCCGCTTGAAACCTGGCAGCGTATAATAGATGTCAATTTCACCGGCACATTTCTTATGTGCAGAGAGGTCGGCAGTGTAATGCTCGAGCAGGGTGGCGGCAATATTGTAAATATAGCCTCAATGTCGGGGCTTATTGTTAATCCGCTTCCGCAGACGCAGTGCGCCTATAACAGCTCCAAGGCGGGCGTTATCATGCTCACAAAATGCCTTGCAAATGAATGGGCCGGGCGCGGAATACGGGTTAACGCGATCGCTCCGGGCTTTACCCGCACTCCGCTTACAAGAAAACGTCTTGATACGCCTAACGACCCTGCGGTCAAAAAATGGATTGAAGGAACGCCGATGAATCGCGTAGCAGACCCTGAGGAAATGGTCGGTCTTGCACTTTACTACGCAAGCGATCTTTCGACCTTTACGACCGGCACCTGTATGCCTATCGATGGCGGATACACCTGTTTATAAGGAGAAGAAGCATATGAAATCACTTACCGATACCTTTCAGCTGTATAACGGAGTTGAAATTCCCTGTGTGGGACTGGGCACCTGGCAGTCGCCCGATGAAACAGCAAAAAACGCAGTGCTGTCGGCGCTTTCGCTCGGCTACAGATTAATAGATACCGCCGCCGCATACGGCAACGAGCGCGGTGTAGGGGCGGGAATAACCTCAAGCGGACTTAAGCGTGAGGAAGTATTTGTAACAAGTAAGCTGAGAAATGCGGCGCACGGATATAAAGCGACCCTTGAAGCTTTTGAGGGCACTATGGAGCGGCTGGGGCTTGAATATCTCGATTTATATCTTATACATTGGCCGAATCCCGTGCAGTTCCGTACTCATTGGGAGGAATCAACCGCGGGCACATGGGCGGCGTTTGAGGAGCTGTATAAGGCGGGCAAAATACGCGCAATCGGTATCAGCAACTTTATGCCGCATCATATTGAAACGCTGATGAAGACCGCGACTGTAAAGCCTATGGTAAATCAGTTAAAGCTTTGCCCTGGTATCACTCAACCCGAGACAGTAAAGTACTGCAATGAGAACGGCATATTAGTCGAGGCTTACAGCCCGTTTGGCACGGGCGCTGTATTCGGCAACGAGGAGATGAAAAAGCTTTCCGTGAAATACGGTAAATCGATTGGTCAGATATGCCTTAAATGGAGCTTGCAGATGGGCTTTGTACCGCTGCCCAAATCGGCAAATCCTATGCGTATAAAGGAAAACAGTGAAATCTTCGATTTTGATTTATCGGCGGAGGATATGAATATCATCGCAGGTCTTGCGGGAAGCTGCGGCGAAGCGCCCGATCCCGATAATATTCTTTTCTGATTATGAGAATAAAAAACAAAACAGCGCTTACCTCACACGGCAATATTCAGGGCCGAAAAATCGTAACCGGGCTGCTTGACGCGGGTCTTGATTCCATTGACCCTTATTACCGCGTAAAAAAACTGATTCAGGTTAAAAACGGTAAGATCATCCTTGATACAGAGGGCTTTGAAATGAAAGGCGATCCCCATGCGGGGCCGCTCGAATTTGACCTTAAGGATTATGATCGAGTGTTTGTAATAGGCGCGGCAAAAGGTGTCCAGCGTGCGGCACTCGGATTTGAGGAGGCGCTCGGCGACGTGCTGACAGCGGGACACGTTATAGCGAAGCACGGCGAAAAAATAATCTGCAAAAGGATAGGCGTCACCCTTGCGGGGCACCCGGTTCCCGATGAATACTGCGTTGAAGGCTGTAAAAGAATAGAGAAGCTGACAAGCGGACTTACAAAGCGGGATCTTGTGTTTACGGTGTTCGGAAGTGGGTGCGGCTCACTGTTTACATATCCTGCGGAAGGGATTTCAATTGATGATATTGCGGACTTCACACACCTGATGCAAATAGAAAAAGGCGTTGCCACAGGCGAGCTTAATCAGATTCGCACGCACATTGACCGATTTAAGGGTGGCAGACTCTTAAGGCGGCTTATGCCCGCAACAGTCGTAAACACCGTTACCGCCGATCCGTCAAAGACTGATACGCCGATAGTGCGGGTATCGTATTTCGATATGCTAAAGGTAAATACCTTTTTCCCAACGGTCGCGACCGCTTCGACATATGAGGACTGTATAAGGATCATCAAAAAGCATGACGCATGGGAAAGAACGCCTGACTCTATAAAAAAGCATTTGCTTGCGGGAACTTCTGATACAGAAAATATGAGCATTGAGGAATACGAAAGCTTAGGCTGTCGGTTCTTCGGGCTTATATTCAAGGACTCGACCGTATATCCCGCTGTACGCAGACGGGCGGCTGAGCTTGGAGTTAAGTGTGTTATGCTTTCTGAATATATGCAGGCGGAAGCACGCGAGGCAGGCTATTCGGATGCAGGAATCGCCCTTTGCTCCGAGCGTTCGGGCGAGCCCTTTCAAGCGCCCGTGGTTCTTATGTCGTCGGGCGAAAACGTGGTTACGGTAGGCAAGGAAATCGGCATCGGCGGCAGAAATCAGGAATACTGCATCGCCGCAGCGACGAGAATTGCAGGGAGTAATCATATTGTATTCGGTGCTGTCGATACCGACGGTACGGACGGTCCCGGCGGTTTTCAGTATCCGGGCGCGCCGGAATGTCTTGCGGGGGCCGTGGTTGACGGCTATACCGTGAAGGAAGCAAAGGACGCAGGGATCGATCTTTTTGAGGCGCTGAAGACCCATGGCACATCCGAACCCATGTGGAAATTAAAATGCGGAGTTGACGCAGAAAGCAATGTTTCGGCGCTCGACCTCAGAGTAATATACATAGGAGATGGCAAGGAATGAACGGGACGGCAATAAAATCAATCAAGGCGCATCAGGTATACACCAATCGCGGCAACCCGGGTGTTGAGGCGATTGTTACAACCGAAAACGGAGCGGTTGGCAGAGCAATGTGCACCTCAGGAATATCAGTAGGCACGCATGAGGTGAAATTCCAATTCGACGGCGGAACAAAATTCTACGGCAAGGGTGTACAGTGCGCGGCAGACCGCATCAATCACGAAATTGCACCGAAAATGATCGGGGTTGATGCGGCAAATCAGCTTGAAGCGGACAGAGTAATGCTCTCGTTAGCACCCAACGCGAAGGCGGCTTTCGGCGGAAACGCAACCGCGGCCGTGTCGGCTGCAATATTAAAGGCAGGCGCGGCGGCGCTGGGTATTCCGCTTTATCGTCATGTCGGCGGAGCCAGCGCGATGTATCTTCCTGTTCCGGGTGTTGCTATGGCGGCGGGCGATGAGCGCTACGGCGGCGGTGTTACCACACCGGGTGGAAAGCCGACCATGTCCATTATGGCATACGGCTTTCATACTTTCGCAGAAGCGTCCTATGCCTGCTGGGATATCCATACCCGCTGGGCAGCAAAGATGAAGAAGAAATTCGGCGGACTGCCCAACATCCGCGACTTTATTTCCATTCCTGCGGGCATTTACAAATGCGACCGCGAGATTTGGGACGAAATGCTGAAGACAATCTGTGAAGCGGGTTATGACGGAAAAATCGGTTTTCAGATGGATGTTGCTACCGATACCTATCACAATAAGGAGGACGGCAGGTATTACGGCCTGTTTGACAGCACCCCGAAAACCAAGGACGAGCTTTACGATTTCTATATGCAGATCATTCGGGACTATCCTTTTGTAATAATCGAAGACCCCTTCAACGAGGACGATTACGATGCGACTGCTGCCATTACAAAGGAAAGTGGTATTCAAATTGTCGGAGACGATTTGTTCACAACCAACCCCGAGCGCGTTGCCTACGGTGTTTCCAAAGGCGCGGCGAATACCGTGCTGTTAAAGGTCAATCAGGTCGGTACGATTTCCGAGGCGCTGGAAATGATACAGTACGCTTATAAATTCGGCTATGCGGTCATGCCGTCCGACAGCCGCGGAGAGGGTGAGTCTATTGCGGACTATGCGGTGGGAATTAACGCCGGCTCTATCCGTGAGAGTGCGATTGGCCCCCGTGGAAACCGTTTCCTGGAAATTGAGGAAGAGCTGGGCGCCAGCGCTAAGTTTATCGGAGCACGCGGACTTAAGGGCTTCCGCAATCAGATGCGAGCAGACGGAAAACTGTAAGCTAAGGAGATAAAGCAATGTTTAAACAGTATATAAACGGAAAATTAGTCGACGGTAAGGGCAAGACCGCCGAGGTATACGATCCCTCGACAGGAGAGGTGATTGATACGGTAGGCTGTGCGAACGCTGAGCAGGCAAAGGAAGCGCTGAACGCGGCGGCAGACGCTTTTCATACATGGTCGAAAACCCCCGTTAATGAACGGTATGACTGGCTTATGAAGCTGAAAGCCGCCTGTACGGCGGAACGGGATAAGCTCATTGACCTTGTATCCTTTGAGTCGGGCAGACCGTATCCCGCCGCCTGCGGAGATGTTGACTGGCTGCTTACAAGCCTTTCCTATTATGCGGAAGAGGCAAAGCGCATTGACGGCGAGGTGCTGCCGACACAGTATGTGGGCGGAAAGACAAACTACCATATTGTGACCCGTAAGCCAATAGGCGTTACGGTAGGACATATTGCCTGGAACTACCCGCTCGGAAATGCCAGCATTAAGCTTGCTCCCGCCGTGGCATCGGGTTGTACCTGCATTATTAAGCCGTCAAGCGAAACTCCACTTGCAACCCTTTATCTCGGTGTTATCGCCGAAAAAATCGGTTTCCCCGCAGGTGTAATTAACATTATTTCGGGGCCTTCAGGCTAGGTTGCAAAAACCCTTAACGAAAGTGATATTCCGCGTATGATAACCCTTATAGGCTCATACGAAACGGGACTTGAGGTTATGAAGCAGGGTGCGACCTCTGTTAAGAAGTATTCGCTGGAGCTTGGCGGAAACGCACCTGTAATCGTAATGCCTGACGCGGATTTAGACGAGACTGCCGCAAATATTGTCGCTAAAAAGGTGGGTTTCGCGGGTCAGACCTGTGTAAACTACAATAGAATCTATGTTCACGAAAGCGTGTATAAGGAGCTTTGCGAAAAGGTCGCGAAGGAGCTTAGCCGAGTAAGGCTCGGCAGATATAAGGACGCGGGTTATGTTATGGGGCCTGTTATCAATCCCAAAGCCCGTGACCGTATGCTTGAACTTATAGACGACGCGGTTAAAAACGGCGCAAAGCTTGTTATGGGCGGCAAAATTCCGCCTGAGTTTTCCCGCGGCAGTTATATTACTCCCGCTTTACTCACTGATGTTACGGACGATATGCGTGTATCTACCGAAGAAATATTCGGGCCTATTATCCCGATGCAGCCCTTCTCCGATTTTGACGATGTACTGGAAAGAGCGAATAACACAATATTCGGACTTTCCGCTTACTTATTCGGTCACGATTCCCGCAAGATAGCAAAAGCGTTTGAAATGCTTGACGCGGGTGAAGTATTTGTTAACGGCGGCATAGGCAGTGAGTTTACGCCGCATCCAGGGCTTAAGCAGTCGGGTATCGGCTGTGATAAATCTAAGTGGTCTATGGATGAATATTATGATTTTAAGCTTATCTCGCTTGTGCCATGAGGATTTTCTATGGAAAAGAAATATGATATCATAGGGCTTGCCACCCCCGGTCAGGATCTTGTAATAGAACTTGAAAAAATGCCGCACGAGGTCAGCAGTAAAATGTATGACTGCTGTTTTCAGGGCGGCGGCTGGGTAGCTACAGCGCTGTGCGCCGCGGGAAATCTCGGTATGCGGGCGTCTTTTTGCGGCGTTGTAGGTGACGATGTTTTTGGCAGAATGATAGCTGAGGATTTCAAATACAACAATGTCGATACCTCTCACCTGATAGTGGAAAAGGGAAAGCGCAGTAATTTCTGCGTCTGTATTACCGAGCGTTCCACTAAAAGCAAGACGATAATAAGCCGCCCGGGTGAGTGCAGAGAAGTAGAGCCCGATGACATCGACGAAGAATATATCCGTTCGGCGCGAATGCTCCATGTGGGCTTTGTCAACAAGGGTATACGGAGAGCTGCTGATATCATACATTCTGCGGGCGGTAAGGTAAGCGTTGACGCGGCGTATTATAAACCCTATGTGTATGAAAACTACGATATTTTTGATATTTTTATCGGCTCGGAGTATTACTTTGACGGATTGCTTGAGGAACTGAATATAGAAACCGCAAAGCCGCTTTCCGACAAAGAAAAGTTCGAAGTTATGCGCTATGTTCAGAGTAAAGGCCCTGAAATTGTGATTTTTACTTTTGGAGCGGACGGCTGCATGGGAGTTTATGGAGACAACACTTTTTCTCGGCCTGCTATGGATGTGCCGATAGTCGATACCACGGGCGCGGGAGACGTTTTTCACGGCGCTTTTGACGCGGCGTATTTAAACGGTATGGATGTTATTAGTGCGGTGAAATACGCTACGGGCGTATCTTCGATAAAATGCACCCAAATGGGCGGCAGAGCGGGAATACCCGATTCAGAGACCCTTGATAAATTCCTCCGTACAGGCGAAATTGACTATGAAAAAATTAACCGCCGCGTTGAGCATTACAAGCGAGGAGTATAAAACGATGATTCTCGATTATAATCAAATTTGCTCTGCTACCTGCGGAGCTGCGTATATTGAGAAACAAGACAGGATAATATTTCATCGTTTCACAAAGGAGCAAGAAAGTATTTATCTTAATATGCGACCTCAGCTTACTCAGATAAATTCGACAGCCGGAATATTATTATCATTTAATACCGACAGTGATTTTTTGGAGCTCAATATTTCAGTTGACGAGGCAACACTACGTAGTGTCTACTGAATAACCATCGATACATCACATGGTTGCAGGAAACCGAGT
>JBJEIW010000196.1:0-7388 GCA_051877435.1 Candidatus Ornithomonoglobus sp. | reverse complement strand
TGTTCTGACAGCTTTTGCTTCTTTGCTCTATTCATATCCAATAAAAGATCGGATACAGTCAATAAGATGCGTGAATTTAAGGTTATTTTCTTTTAAAAATTTACAGATAATTTTCCGGTTGAAATCACTGAAATAGAGAATGCCTATTTCGCTTTTACAAATAGCAACATCACGAATAACGTCCATTGTTTTGGTCTCGCGTATTGCAAAATCATATTTTTTTGTATCGAATTGCTTTACGGTTTCTACAAATGCTTTTACGGCAAAGGAATAGTGCTGGGTGGATACAGCAAAAATGCGTCTTGCGGCATCTGCTCCGGCGTATTTTTCCTGTATCAGCTCATATTGCTGGTAGAGCTGGCGAGCATACATCAGAAATTCCGTACCTTCATTCGTAAGTGTAACTCCTTTGCTGGTACGAAAAAATATATCTATTCCCGTTTCGTTTTCAAGCTCCTTTATAGCGTTTGTAAGCGAGGGCTGAGAGATGAAAAGCTTCTCGGCAGCCTTATTCATTGATTGTGTTTCCGCAATGGTCAATGCGTATAAAATCTGGTTCAGCGTCATATAAAAACCTCTTTCTGTACTAATATATATTATTATAAATTTGACATACGGATTTTGTCAATACCGGAGCTTATGAAAAAAATTTAAATCTTTTTGCAAACAGTTATAGTTTTAAGCTATAGCATGCAATAATTTATATGAATTAGACAAACAGCAGCAATCATGCTATACTTGTAACTGTAAACAGGATATACAAGGGCGTATATCCGTAAAGAGAAATTTTTATTACAGGAGGTCATACCAATGGCAGCTAAAAAATACAGATTTGAAACCTTACAGCTTCATGTAGGACAGGAGAAGGCAGATCCGGTAACGGGCGCAAGAGCGGTTCCTATTTACGCTACAACATCATATGTGTTCCACGACTCACAGCACGCGGCAGACCGCTTCGGCTTAAGAGATGCGGGCAATATCTACGGCAGACTTACAAACCCTACAGAGGATATTTTCGAGCAGAGAATAGCTGCACTCGAGGGCGGCGCTGCGGCGCTTGCGGTTGCATCGGGCGCGGCGGCTATTTCATACACAATACAAGCGCTTGCTCATGAGGGTGATAATATCGTAGCGGCAAAGACAATATACGGCGGTACATATAACTATCTTGAGCATACGCTCCCCGGCTTCGGCATAACCACAATCTTTGTTGATCCCGATGAAGGGCTGAAGGTCTTTGAGGACGCAATCAATGAAAAGACAAAGGCAATATTCATTGAGTCACTCGGTAATCCGAACTCAAATATTATTGATATTGAGGAGCTTGCAAAGATAGCTCACGCGCACGGTATTCCGCTCGTGATCGACTCAACCTTTGCGACACCGTATCTGTTAAGACCGATTGAATACGGCGCAGATATTGTTGTACATTCAGCGACAAAGTTTATCGGCGGTCACGGCACGGCTATCGGCGGCGTAATTGTAGACGGCGGTACATTTGACTGGAAGGCATCGGGCAGATACCCGTGGATTTCAGAGCCGAACCCATCATATCACGGAGTTTCGTTTGCGGATGCCGCAGGTCCTGCAGCGTTTGCCACATATATAAGAGCGATCCTTCTCCGTGACACAGGCGCGACGCTTTCACCGTTCCACGCATTCATCTTCCTTCAGGGACTTGAAACACTCTCACTCAGAGTTGAGCGTCATGTTGAGAACACATTGAAGATCGTTGATTATCTGAAGAATCATCCGCAGGTTGAGGCTGTTCATCATCCTTCACTTGAAACAGAGCCGAGTCATGCACTGTATAATAAGTATTTCCCGAACGGCGGAGGCTCAATCTTCACCTTTGAGATAAAGGGCGGTCAGGAAGATGCGCAGAAGTTTATAGATAATCTTGAAATCTTCTCACTTCTTGCCAATGTAGCCGATGTTAAGTCTCTTGTTATACACCCTGCGACAACAACGCACTCGCAGTGCACAGAGGAGGAGCTTCTCGAGCAGGGAATCAAGCCGAATACGATCCGTCTTTCAATTGGTATAGAAAACGTAAACGACCTTATTGATGCTCTTGATGACGCATTTAAGGCAGTTGAATAATTATTTCTTCCAGCATATAGCAGAAATGCCGTACAGTAATTCTGTGCGGCATTTCTGCTGTGTCTTTGTTTTTGAACAGTAATTCCGGTTTTCAGAAAAATGTGAATAAATTTGTATAAGGGTTGAAAAATAAGTAAAAAAGTGATAAAATAAAAGAAATATTGTTATAAATATGGGCTACGGAAGGTGGTGAGGTGATTGACCGATCAGGAGATGATCACGCGCTGCAAAAAAGGAGACCGTGAAGCCTTTAATGAGCTTATGATAAAATATCAGAAGCAGATTTTTAATATAGCATACGGCATGTTATCCGACTACGAGGATGCAAGTGATGCGGCTCAGGAGGTATTTGTGAAGGTATATCGGTCCATTGCCTCATTCAAAGGACAGTCCGCTTTTACAACGTGGCTATATACTATATGCAGGAACGTATGTAATGATACTCTGCGAAAACGACAGAGAAGAGGCTTTACGATAAGTATAGACAGCAATGAGGATGAAGATAATCCGGTTTCGGAGCTGCCCTCAGAGGAGCCGTCGCCGGAGGAATACTATGAGATGAATGAACGTCAGCGTATTGTGCGGGATGCTATAAGGAGTCTCAGTCCCGAATATCGTGAAATTATCATGTATTCAGATATTGAACAGCTTTCATATGATGAAATAGCGAAGATTCTTAAATGTCCTAACGGTACTGTAAAATCAAGGCTTAACAGAGCAAGAAATGCATTAAAGAAAAAATTGTCCGGCAAAAAGGAACTTTTTTAGTATTTATTCGTCTAATAGTATGTATAGGGGAATTAATTGAGAATATACAATTTACGGAAAGGAGGTCAACATATGAATTGTTCGGAATTCAGAAAGTCATTGGATAACTACGAGCTGCTGGATGGCAGAGGGCTTGCAGATATGGAATGTCATACGCAGATGTGCGATATGTGCAGAAGTGAGCTTGAATTCTATAGATCAATAATTCAGACTACAGCCTCCATTCCAATACCGGACCCTCCGGCGGATCTTATTGATAAGGTTAATGCAAGAATAGACAGTGAGCCGAGGCTCGCCGGAACGGTTAATAATATCGTATGGAGCGTAAGAACGAATGCGCGCCGTTATGCAACACTTGCGGCGTGTCTTGCTGTAGGTCTGGCAGTCAGCCTGAACATAGGTGTAATTAAAGACAGCTTATCAGGCGGCGATGACGGTGTTATAAGCGAACACAATATTTCGGCAACGCAAGTCCCGGATCCTGTAAAGTCTGATGCGGCAGATAGAGAAACAGAAAAGACGATAAGCGCCGCTGAACAGGCGCAGTCAGAGTTCTCCGGTCAGAAGCAGCAGGATAATGCGTCAGAGTCAAAGCGGACAATGGAAGCTGTTTCGGTATCAGCTGAAAAAAAGCTTGTGCCTCAGATTAAGAAAACGGAAGAGCCTAGGGCAATATCTGAAGCTGTTAGTAAAGCTCCGTCAGTAAGCTTACCGATTAAAACAAATTCCCCTGCTGTAACGGAAGCAGATACTTCATCAGTCATAACAGCAGAGACGGTAATTAAAACTCCGGTTCCGGAAGCAGACTGTGCAACCGAAGCGCCGGTAATAGACTCCCGGGCGGCAGCACCGGCGGCAACGGAGAAGAGTATCGGTAAATATACAATAGCGCGCGCGAATTATTATATTCCAGAGGAAGAAACAGCAATAGCGGAAGCAGTAACAGAGGAGCCTTCTGCGGAGGAATATGAGATTAAGAAAGCCGGTTATCAGATTGCGCAAGGAGACTACAGCGGAAATGTAAAAGAGGCCGGAGGCGTATCAAGCGTTTCTATTTCTGATAAGATCATAGTAAACGCAGCGGATGCTGACGCTGTTGCAGGCGTGATAAGCAGTCTTGGGATCCCGTCGACCAACGGATTCTATACAACGGTATCGGCTACGTTTTATGAGCTTCTTTCAAGGTTGGACGCAGAGGGGATTGAGTACAGTTATTCGTTGCAATACAGTTCAGGGGATAAGGTAGTATTTAAGCTGGTCATGAGATAAATATGAATATTCGAACGGGTATCTTAAAGGGTATCCGTTCTTTTTATGGCAATATAGAAAGAGCCCTGCGGCATAAACCGCAGAACTCCCGTGTTTACATATTTTAATATCAGAAAGCAAGCTTTTCATCAAGGAATGCTTCAAGCTCGTCAATCTTGATTCTTACCTGCTCCATTGAGTCTCTTTCGCGTACCGTTACAGCGCCATCCTCAACGGAATCGAAGTCATATGTGATACAGAACGGTGTACCGATTTCGTCCTGTCTTCTGTAACGCTTGCCGATTGAACCGGCATTATCATACTCACAGTTGTACTTCTTACAGAGCTTATCAAATACTTCTGTTGCCTGCTCGTCAAGCTTCTTGGAAAGCGGAAGAACCGCAGCCTTAACCGGAGCAAGCGCCGGGTGGAGGTGGAGAACAACTCTTGTGTCATTCTTTTCCGCGTCAATAACCTCCTCGTCGTACGCGTCACAGAGAAATGCAAGAACAACACGGTCCGCGCCGAGTGACGGCTCGATTACATACGGAACATACTTCTCATTTGTAACAGGGTCCATATATTCAAGGTTGACACCTGAATGCTCAATGTGCTGCTTTAAGTCGTAGTCGGTTCTGTCCGCAATACCCCAAAGCTCACCCCAGCCGAACGGGAACAGGAATTCTATATCTGATGTAGCCTTCGAATAGAAAGCAAGCTCTTCCTTTGCATGGTCACGGAAACGAAGACTTTCCTCACGGATATTGAGCGAATGCAGGAAGTCTATACAGAACTGCTTCCAGTAAGCGAACCACTCAAGATCGGTATCCGGCTTGCAGAAGAATTCAAGCTCCATCTGCTCAAACTCACGCGTTCTGAAGGTGAAGTTGCCCGGTGTGATCTCGTTTCTGAAGGACTTGCCAATCTGAGCGATACCGAACGGAACCTTTTTACGCGATGAACGCTGAACGTTCTTGAAGTTCACGAAGATTCCCTGCGCAGTTTCGGGACGGAGATAGATTGTGTTTTCCGTATCCTCAGTAACGCCCTGGAAGGTCTTGAACATAAGGTTAAACTGACGTATATCAGTAAAGTTCTTCTTACCGCACTTAGGACATACGATCTCGTGCTCGTCTATATATGTCTTGAGCTGCTCGTTTGACCATCCATCACAGCAAATATCCTCATTATGCTCTACAGCGTAGTCCTCGATAAGCTTATCAGCTCTGTAACGTGATTTACAATCCTTACAGTCCATAAGCGGATCCGAGAAGCCGCCTACATGACCGGAAGCAACCCATGTTTCCGGATTCATGAGGATCGCACAGTCAATCCCTACATTATATTTTGACTCCTGGATAAACTTCTTTCTCCATGCAGCCTTGACATTGTTCTTGAGCTCAACGCCGAGCGGACCGTAATCCCATGTATTGGCAAGTCCGCCGTAGATCTCACTGCCGGCATAGATGAAGCCTCTGCCCTTACAGAGAGCGACTATTTTATCCATTGTTTTTTCTGTATTATTCATTTTCCCACCTCGTATTATTTAGAGTAATCTAAATTATATTTTATAATATCGCATGTGATTTGTCAAGCATTAATTGTACAAAACGGAGCGGCAAAAATATAAATTGTTTGTTAATTATTCATTATTGAAAATTAAAATAAGTTGTGCTACAATAACTATGCCAAAATATGATAAGTAAAAAGTTGTTGCATTAATTCGGGAGGATGAGAAATATGCAGCTTATAACATCCATAGATTTCGGAATATGGTTTTTATTTTTTATTTGTTATCTATATCAGATGTATTACATACTGGTACCGTACATAAAGAAGGATAAGCCGCAGGCAATACCGGGCAAAAACAGATTTGCGGTATTGATTTCGGCGAGGAACGAATCAAACGTAATAGGCCAGCTGATCCAGAGCATCAATGCGCAGACCTATGACAAGGAGCTTATAGATGTATATGTAGTCGCGGATAACTGTGATGATAATACAGCGGCTATCGCGGCATCGCACGGAGCAAAGGTTTATGAGCGTTTTGATAAGGTTAATGTGGGAAAGGGCTATGCGCTGAATTTCCTTCTTAAGAATATCAGCCACGAGCACGGCATGGACTATTATGACGGATATTTTGTGTTTGACGCGGATAACGTGCTTGACCCGCTTTATATTGAGGAGATGAACAGAACCTTCTCAAGCGGATATGAAATTCTCACAAGCTACCGTAACTCAAAGAACTACGGTGATAACTGGATTTCCGCAGGATATGCGCTGTGGTTCCTCAGAGAATCAAAATATCTGAACTATTCAAGAATGCTGTGCGATACGAGCTGCGCAATCTCAGGAACAGGCTTTATGTTCAGCAAGAAGGTGGCAAAGGAGCTTAACGGCTGGAGATACTATCTTCTCACCGAGGATATTGAATTTACTGTTGACCATGTAATCAACGGCTATAAGATAGGCTTCTGTAAGGATGCTGTTTTATATGATGAACAGCCGAACACCTTCAGTCAGAGCGTGCGCCAGAGAATGCGCTGGGCAAAGGGATATTTCCAGGTAATGTGCAATTACGGAGCAAAGCTTGCAAAGGGCGCTCTTAGCGGCAAAAAGAACCGTTTTTCATGCTATGATATGTCAATGTCAATCATGCCCGCTCTTATACTTACGATTTTAAGCGCGGTTATTAACATAGGCGCCATTCTTGTGGGGCTTATTTCGGGAATAAGCGTAGCGCCGGTTGTTGACTGTGTGCTTGAGGGCGCTGTGAGCATGTACGCAATGATGTATGCAATAGGCGCGATAACGACAATCAGTGAGAGAAAGATGATTTACACAACACCGCTGAAAAAGTTTTTGTATACATTTACATTCCCGGTGTTCATGATGACATACATCCCTATAACCTTTATGGCGCTCTTCAAAAAGGTTGAGTGGAAGCCGATTGTCCACAGTGAGGCAAAGACGCTTGCGGATATAAAGGGAGTAAATTAACGACCATAAAGTCATATCGGAGACGGTATGACTTTTTTCATGCAGGGCAGAATTTACACATATTTTACCCAACGCAGGTATCGGATTTAAGATATAGGCATGTGCAGAGAGCACACTGACAGGAGTGAAAAAGTGGTAAGGCATTATCTTGACAAAAAAGATTTTATAATATATAATATGGTCAACATTAAAACAAATAATTTGCTATAGTAACAAAGGGGCTGTAGCAAAACTCATTTGAGTTTTGCTACGCCATTTTAACGTTTAAA
>JBJEIW010000195.1:0-7458 GCA_051877435.1 Candidatus Ornithomonoglobus sp. | reverse complement strand
AAACAACAATGACTATTATGAATATATCCCAGAAAAACTTATGGATGATGTAGCAGATGTTATAGTAGATTGGTATGATACAGTGATTTTAAGAAAGGATGGTAGTTTATGGTCTGGAGGACAACGTATTAATAAAGTCACCAATTCCACTGCGTTTATAAAAATATTGGACAGTATAAAACTGCCCAGAAATAATAGTGATTTGTCGACACTTGTACCAACACCGACTCCCACAATCATTTCCTTGTACTCTTTCGGCAGCGGCAGCATAGGAAACTGGTGCTCATACACTGTTAATGCCTACAACTCACCTTATGACACGGCACAGGTAACGATAGAAAATACAGAAATAGCGGAGGCAAAGGACAGCGCCTTAAAGCTGTATTCGGCAACTGACCTTAAGGGCGAGCCGTACAAATTGACTTCTCTTGATATCTGGTGCAAGTCGGCAGGGATAACGAATGTTACGGTGACGCTGCCTGATGGAACGAGCGCAACCGAAGAACTGACAGTAATGGCGGAAACAGCGGAAACTCTCGATGATGAAACAATTCTTAGGGCAAAAATCATGCTTGATAATCCGCTCTATCAATATTACAGAGATTCAACAAGCATCACACAGCAGATGATGCAGAACAGGTCTGCTGACGGCGCTGTTCTGTACAAGCAGGCAAAAGACTTTTTCAGCACGCTTATAACGGGCGAGGATGACAGAGAGGACTATTATGAGGCTGTACTGCTTGATTTGCTTTCAAGAGAGGAAAGCGAGAAATTCTTCGGAAGTTATTCGGAATTCATGGAGAACAATATTATAAAATATTTTATTAAGGATTTCTATGGTGATACGGAGGATATTGCGGGTGTTATCAGCGATGAATTTCTGGATAAGGATTATTTAAAAGAATTACTTGATAAGCATCCGGATTTAAACAGTGATTTGAAGAAGTGTTTCGAGCGCGAAGTGGGTAATATCCAAAGCGGGTCTTCTGTAAAAGTTAACCCCATTTCGGCAATGTATTTGGCTGCCGGAACTATGGATGATTTTGTGGAGCGGGCGACTGCAATGTATGGTCTCACAAAGGAAAGCGATTTGAAAATACATGTTCTGAATACAATAATCAACAATACATCGTGCGACAGTTCACTGAGAAACGCTGCTGAGAACGTGAAGGAACAGTTATTAAATTCTGTAGCTGACGGCGGCATATATATGGCGCAGGAGGGCTTTAAGGCGGGCACTGAAAACCTTGCGGAATATACAACCGGTAAACTGATAGATACGCTTGCCGAATCGAATCCGTATGTGCTGCTGTATAAGAAAACATATGACCTGAGTTTTGCATTTAATGATTTATTTTTCAACGCTGATGATATAACTCAGGGATTTATAAGTCTTGAAGCAATAAATTACATTGAAACAGCCGTAAGGGACGGCTTATCCGGCGCGCAGACCACTTTTGAAAAAAATGAGACATCCTATAACGCCGAGGAATTGCTTGCATGCGCTGAAATGCTGCGTTCTGTTTTATTATCAGGCTGTGATTATACAATAGATTTTATGGAAGCTGCAGCAAAGGCAAATATGAATGTAAATAGCTTTAAGGCAATGCTTAAGGACTGGCCGTGGGTGGATTCGGAACAGCTTTGGAATCAGGTGTATGCGGAGGCGCAGAGCGATAACGATAAAATAGAAGCGGTTAGAGCCCATAAAGATAAAATTAAAAATGCCGATTTTTACAGTCTTGGAGAAAAAGACATTGCGGAATATATCTGCAGGGAGGTTTCAACAGCAGTAAGCTCATGGGCGCAGGGATATGTGGATAAAGCAAAGAGCTATGACATTCTGCCGGACTATATGCAGAACAACTATCAGAATAATATTACGCGGGCGGAGTTCTGTACACTGCTGGAAAAGCTGCTTGAGAAAAAAACAGGTGCGCCGATAGACTGGCTGATTTTGTGCAACGGCACATTCTTTAACAGAGAATTTGACGATGCAATGTTTCAATATGTAAACGATATTGCGCAGCTTGGAATAGTAGACGGCATAGATAACAGAACCTTTGCTCCGTTAGGTGAAATAACGCGTCAGCAGGCGGCAAAAATGCTGTGCGCTGCAGCGAAAGTACTTAAGTATGATACATCCGCTCCCGATACGGATTTATCAGGTGTTGCCGACTGGGCAGTCGAAGGTGTTAATTTCGTAGTGGACAGAGGAATTATGACAGGAACCGATAACGGCTTTGAGCCGGAGGGGACATACACAAAGGAGCAGGCAATAACTACAATGGTCAGATTTTTTGAGAATCTGAAATAATATGGCAGCTCTCTCAAATATTCAACTGAAAAACGGACGGGAGACCGGCGAAAGAAAATCGCCGGTCTCCTGTATATTGTATAGTTAACCTGTTTTATTAAGACTGTGAGTAAAAATACGAAAAGCTTCCGGGTGAGAGGTGCAGCCCCGTCTCAAGCAGCTGCGCCAGCGCTTTAAGCTTAACCAGTCTTTCATCTTCATCGGTGGGGAGAAGTATTCTGTCAAGGGAGAGAACTAGCATGGAGAGTATGAACTGCGCGTACTGCTCGGGATAATCGCACTTGAGTATCCCTTCGTCAATACCCTGTCGTATTACCTCGGCAAGAACCGGCGTCATTGATTTTGCAGCAATTACCGAAAACTTCTGATGTATTACAACATTGTCCTGAATGCTTAGCAGCTTTAAAAGCTCCGAATGGCTGTGTCCCTCTTCGGGAAAAACGCTGATTTCAAAAATCTTTTTTAGCTTCTGAATCGTGTTCATATCCTTGTCGGCAAGCATCGCCCTGCTTTCCTCTATTACCTCGGAATAGGCGCGCTCAATAACAGCGTCAATAATTTCATCCTTTGAGCTGAAATAATAGTATACGCCGCCCTTGGCAATACCCGCCTGCTTTGCCACATCGCTTATCGTGGAGCCTGATGCTTTATTATCCGTCATTATTTCCTGCATGGCGTCAAGAATTAAATTTCGCTTGTCTGTCATTTTATCACCCGTAATAAAGAAGTAATTTGATAATATGGATATTATATCATGTTAATTTTTGTTTGTATACAGTTAATTTTATGCAAAAAAATTTTTAGAATATGGAAAATTATTGTGCACTAACACACTTGACCGTGGGTCAAAACAGGTGTATAATGTAAACGAAATTTGACCGCGGGTCAGATTTCGTGTGAGTTTTATTATATGTAACAACTAATGGAGGTTAGTTATGGAAAAAATAATAGGGGGAATAAAGCGCGACTGCTACCCGCTTACCGAAGCGCAGATGCTTCATATGTACACATTGTCGTTCAGCCCGAGCGATGAAATAGTAAACATGGGTACAGGCCGCTATTTAAAAACAGAGCTGAACATTGCGGCTCTCCGCGAGGCGCTTAACCGCGCTATTGCGCGCTGCGATTCAATGAGATTAAGACTCTGGAAGGATCCTGAAACCAATGAGGTATGGCAGTATGTTATGCCTTATGAAAACCAGTATTTTGAATACTACGATTTTTCTGAGTGGAAAGAGGAGAAAATCAAGGAGGTTCTTAACGGATGGACAAGCCAGCCATTCGATACGTTTCGCGGACCTCTTTCAAGAATAGTAATTTTAAAGATGCCCGACGGCTTCAACGGATATTACATGAACGCTCATCACATGACAATGGACGCTTTATCGCTTGTAACCTTCAACCGCGACGTTATGGATATATATTGCAGTCTTATGTATGATATGCCTTATCCTAAGCCTATGACATCATATATTGAGTCCATTAAAAAGGAGCTTGAATACCAGAACGGCAGCAAAAAGCTTGAGCGTGATCAGGCATACTGGGCGGAGCAGTTTGCGCGTCCTGAACCGATATATACCGATTTCACAGGTCCGGGCAGACTTATGACGCAGAGAATGGAGCAGAATAATCCGAATATGCGTGCGGCGCGGCTTGCGTCAAAGGATGCGGCAGGCTCTACGGATACATACGCGCTTGATGCGGAGTCAACAAAGAAGCTCGTTGATTTCTGCGAGGAGCACGGCTTCCCGGTAAGTGTTCTGCTTCTTCACGGACTGCGCACGGTTCTTTCAAAGTTCAATAACAATGAGAAGGACATCTGTATAAAGGACTTTGTTTCAAGACGTTCAACCGTGCTTGCAAAGAAGAGCGGCGGCGTAAGAATGCACTGTATGACATTAAGAACCATAGTGGAGCCGACAGATACGGTTCTTGAAGCATTGAAGAAAATCGATGACGCGCAGAACGATCTGTTCCGTCATTCCGAATACGGCCCGATGAGATTTTATGTGCATCAGCAGAAGGCTTACGGGCTTGAATCGGGCTACGGATATGAAAGCATTGGCTTTACATATCAGCCGGCAACCTTAAAGAGCATCGCTCCTTATCTGAAGGGGATTGAGTACAAGAGCTACTGGTATTCGAGCGGAAGACAGCCGCAGCCGTTATATGTTACGGCTATGCACCGTCCGAGCGACGGCGGACTTAACTTCCATTTCGGTTATATGACAGAGCTTGCTAACTCAAAGGAAATTGAGTTTTTATATTACTATCTCGGAAGAATACTTTTCAGAAGTATAGAAAATCCGAACGCGACTATTCAGGAAATTATGGATATGGTATAATAAATATTGGAGGGAAAAATCATGCTGGAACAGTTAAAAAAGCTTATATTGAATTATGTTGAAGTAGAAGAAGAGGAAATCGTTCCCGAGGCGAGATTTTCAGATGACCTCGGCTTCAATTCATATGACTTCATGTGTATGCTCGGAGATGTAGAGGACGAGCTTGATATAGAAATAGAAGAGGAAAAGGCGGCGTCAACCAAAACCGTTGCCGAGCTTATAGAGTATTTGGAGAGTGTGGAATAATATGTATGACAGAAATCTTATAAATACGACAAAGGATATCCTTTATACCGCCGCTGAGCGCTTCGGCGACGCGCCGTTTATGAGACGCCGCGTGAAGAAGGAAATGGTTGACCGCAGCTTTAACGAGCTTAAGCATGACGCGTGCGCTGTAGGAGCATGGCTTGAGGCTGAATTTGACCACAAGATACATGCCGCGGTATTCGGCTCAACAAGCTTTGAGTTTGTCGTTTCATGGTTTGGCTTGACCACCAGCGGCAGCGCGGCAGTCCCTCTCAATGCGGCAAACAAGCCGTCCGACCTTGCGGATGAGATTAACCGTTCGGATTCGGAGCTTGTATTTCTTGACGAGCTGAGAGAAGAAGCGGTTGAGGAATTAAAAAAGCTTTGTCCTCAGGTCAGATATTTTGTACATATGCACAGACCGTATGAGGGTACATTATATCTCGGTGACATAATTGCGAAATACAGCGGACAAGAGCCTGTTTCCGAGCTTGACCCGGATCAGCTTGCGGCTATTATATACACCTCCGGCACGACCGGCAGGAGCAAGGGCGTAATGCTCAGCCACAGAAATTCCGTAGACAACGCTACCTGTATTGCCGACGGAGGAAATCCGGGAGATAAGAGAATGACGGTTCTGCCGGTTCATCATGTATTCGCGTTCACCTGTGATATTATGTGTACGCTGTGGTACGGAAGAACTCTCTGCGTGAACGATTCATTAATGAGAATCCCGAAGAATCTCAAAGCATTTCAGCCTGTCGAGACTACCTTTGTTCCTATGATTGCGGCGTCAATTCTTAGCAAAATGCAGCTTGCCGCCAAGACAAATCCCGATAAGCTTGCGATAGGCAGGGATATGTTCGGCGAGGAGTTCAGTATTCTCTATGTAGGCGGCGCTTATCTCAGTCCCGAAATCATTGACGGATATAAGGAGTTTGGTATTGACGTTGCGCAGGGCTACGGTATGACGGAGTGTACGGCGCGTATCAGCACAGGCGTGAGAAACTGCCCCTATCCGGAATCGGTGGGTAAAATCATTCCGGGCTGCGAGGTAAAGATCGTTGACGGTGAGATCTGGGCAAAGGGTCCATCGGTAATGATTGGCTACTATAAGGACCCGGAGGAAACCGCCAAAACTCTAACAGAGGACGGCTGGCTTAAAACAGGCGACCTCGGCTATGTCAAGGACGGCTATGTGTTCATTTCGGGAAGAAAGAAAAATCTTATCATCCTTGCCAACGGTGAGAATGTTTCACCTGAGGAGCTTGAAAACAAGTTTGCGATGTCAGAGCCTGTTAAGGAAATCGTTGTATTTGAAAAGGATCATATTATAACGGCTGAAATCTATCCGAACCCGGATTACGAGTTTACCGATATTGAGGCGGAGATACAGGCAGAGATAGACAAGGTTAATGAAACGCTGCCCTTGCCTAAGCAGATTCACGGCTTTATATTAAGAGATACCGAGTTTGAAAAGACCGCGTCAAAGAAGATAAAGCGTGATTATAACAGATAAGGACACAGCTATGAAATTAAAAAAACTTGCGGCTGCCGCGGGCATTGCCGCCGGTACGGCAGCGATAGGAATGGGAGCCGCGGCAGAAATGCTTTTTAAAAAGACGGTTGATATAGGCAATGACCGCGGTATGCCAAAGCTTGACATAGGCTTTGACTGGAATATATATATTCCGCTCGTTAAAGAAAAAATCGAGTGGATAAGCTCAATGGAGCCTGAGGCGCATTACATACTTACAGACGACAAGCTTCAGCTCAAGGCGAAGTATATTAAAGCGGAAAAGCCAACCCATAAAACGGTAATTACCGTTCACGGCTACAGAAGCCGCAGCATATATGAATTTTCCGCTATTGCCGAAATGTATCATAAAAACGGCTGTAACGTTCTTCTCATTGACTGCCGCTCCCACGGAGAGAGCGAGGGAAGATACGCGGGACTTGGCGCGCTTGACCGCTATGATGTTTTACAGTGGATTCACTATGTCGTTTCGACTATAGACCGTCAGGCTGAAATATGGCTGCACGGAATATCCACGGGTGGTTCAACCATACTCTTTGTTTCGGAATTCAGACTGCCTGATAACGTAAAGGGCGTGATCGCTGACTGCGCCTTTACAAGCTCATGGGAGGTTCTTAATCATATATTCGGCAATAAGTATGGTGTAAATGTGCGCCCTGTTTTAAAGCTCACAAGCCTTATCTGCAAAAGAAGGGTTGGCTACCGCTTTGAGGATATTAACACTGTGGAAATATTGAAAAATTCAACTCTGCCCATTCTGTTTATTCACGGCTCGGAGGATAACTTTGTTCCTGTGAATATGTCGCGGCGCAATTATGAGGCGTGCGCGTCGGATAAAAAGGAGCTGCTTATTATGGACGGAGCCGGTCATGCGGAGAGCTTTTATAAAAATCCACAGATGTATGAACAAGCAGTCATGGAGTTTATTAACGGATAAAAAAATGGTCTGATACCCATAGTGATATAATCCCCTTAGAGTAGACACATGAAATAACAAAAATATTTCATGCCTA
>JBJEIW010000194.1:0-1859 GCA_051877435.1 Candidatus Ornithomonoglobus sp. | reverse complement strand
TATGGGAGATGAATAAAGCTGCTTGTCGAGGTCCGGTTACTGCGGCACTTTGCATTGAGGCTCAATGCGGCAATGCAAAGTGCGAGATTGAAGCGGACGAAACCTTTAAAACATATCCGTCACCGATAACGTTTGACGATTTGCGTATGGGATGCCGATATGACGCGCGTCTGGAAACAGATAATTGGTGCGGCGTGGACTTTGACGATTCGTCATGGAAATTTGTGAAAAAGGAAACAGTGCCAATGGGTGAGGCAAGACTGTGCAAAGCCGATTCTATAGCAGTCACCGAAGTGCGTCTGCCGATTGATGTGAAACATTATGACAGACTGCCGTTTGCGTATGAAACAAATGCTCCGGACTCGAATCCCATTGAGGGATGTGTCAGAGATAACGTTTATGTGTTCGATTTCGGTGTGAATGCGGCAGGCGTAACTAAGCTTAAAATAAACGGCAAAAGGGAACAGAAAATTGTCATTCGTCACGGTGAATATAATTGCGGCAGCAATTTTTCCGTGAATACAACTGCTTAATATATTAATTCAGTTTAAAAGGGAGTATGAGTATTATAGTTTCATATATATAGTGATAGAAATTATACGGAGGATAATATATGTTTATAAAATACGATAATAACGCTGTCAGACTGACAGGACGCTGGTATAAAAACGGAAATGCCGCAACTGCGACTGCATGCGGTTCAAAAATTGAATTTTCATTTTACGGAAACATGGCGGTTATGCACTTTGATATGACCTTCAGTGAACATCCTTATCCGCATGTATGGATACAGACAGACGGCGGAGCAAAAATTGAAGCGACTCTTGAAAGCTACATGAGGATTTATGCCGAGGGTGACGGAATGCATACCGTAACGATTATTTACAAGAGCGCTGTGGAGATGCAGCACAGATGGCATGAACCGTTGATAGGCAAAATAGCATTTAAGGGGTTTGAAGCGGACAGTCCCGGAGAATTGAAACCAAACAATAAAAAATACATAGAGTTTATAGGTGATTCTATTACAGAAGGTGTTCTTATTGATGAGAAATACTGTATAAATTCCGATAATGATCAGTTGAACAGACCGTTTCAGGATGATGTGACCGCCACGTATGCCTATCTTACCGCACAGGCTTTAAACCTTGAGCCTCTTATCATGGGATACGGTGCGGTAGGCCTTACAAAAGGCGGATGCGGCTCGGTACCGAGAGCAGAAAAGGCATATGAATATTGCTATAATGTTTGCCCGACAGATATGCCGGAACCGGATTATATTGTTATTAATCATGGTGCAAATGATAGAGGCGCAAGTAAAGAGGAATATTTATCAAGATACCGTGAATTGTTGGATATGGTATATGAAAAACATCCGTTGGCAGAAGTGTTTGTTCTCGGAGCATTCTGCGGTTGGTGTCATGAAGAATTGGGAAGCTTTGTTGATAATTATAATGCAGAAAAGGGGAAAACCGCTGTATATATAAACACACACGGCTGGATACCGCCGGAGCCTCTGCATCCGGGCAGGGAAGGACATGAATTTGTTGCAGAAAGGTTGATTAACTTTTTAAAGCAAGGCTATATTGCGGCAGCAGATTAACAAAAGACTTTTGAGGCAATTGATATGTACAAATATGAAACACATCTTCATACATTTCCTGTAAGCATATGCGCTGTTGCGGGAGTCAGGGAGACTTTGGAATTTTACAAGAAAATGAGATATGACGGGGTGTTTATTACTAATCATTTTCTTGACGGAAATATAAATATTGACAGGAATATGCCTTATGAGAAGAAGATAAGCTTTTATTTTTCCGACTATGAGGAGGGTGTAAAAATAGGAAAAGAAATCGGCATAA
>JBJEIW010000193.1:0-7506 GCA_051877435.1 Candidatus Ornithomonoglobus sp. | reverse complement strand
TACGCTTTGCACAATGGCTTTTTTACTGGATTTTTGATACCTGAATAGTAACATTACAGCGCTCCATATGGCCTTCATATCTCATAAGAGTACGGAATTTTGTGCGTTTTCTGCGGATTTTTCTATTGGAGTGCAGCGGATGATATGATATAATATTATAAAAAAGAAAAGAGGGAAAGCAATGCTGAAGAAAATATTAATAGCAACAGCTGCCGGGGCGGTTATATTCAGTATGGCCTCAGCGGCATATGCTGCACAGACACCCGTTTTCGTATGGAACAACGGCACCGTACAGACAGACATTGAAAGCGGAAATCTTTATGCGGCGCATTATGAAGATAACGGAGTTCTCAGGTCGCTTGAAAAGACTACTATTACAGATCACAGTGCGCAGCTTAAAAACACGGAGGTTGGAATGAAGCTTTTTATTTGGGACGATGATATGACACCGCTTTGCGACGCATGGGAGATGGACTCATATACAACCGTAAATATAGTTATAAGCGGCGGTGAAACAGAGGTCAGACAATCACAAAGCGAAAAGACTCTTGCGCCGTTTACAGCGGCGGCATATGACGCTGACGGCACAGAAATCACAGACGTACAATGGAGCTGGTCAATCACGCCGGAGATCAAGGCGGTTGTAAGTGACGGAGTTGTAACAACAAATTCACATGCAGTTGCCGGTGATACGCTTACACTCACCGCAACAGCTGCAATGAACGGTGTCAGCGCATCGGCATCGGTTGATATAAGTATAGTAGAAGCCGGAGATATTACATATTCTTTTGACGCCTATGAGCTTTCCAAGGCATTTGACACCTCAAACACTTCTGATGTCAGCGTAGGCTCACAGGGTATTACGGCAGGCGCTTCAAGCTCCGGCAACTATACGAATATAGCTGTAATAAGCATCTCCGATAAATCGGGCGTGGGATATTATCCATACGGCAGCGGCTTCGTTACCTCAGGATATTACCTGTTCCTCGGCGCAGGCGGCAACAACGATTCAGCTCTATTTGTAATAAACCTTCCCGAGCCGGCTTCATCGGGCAAGTATCTTAATATCAGATACGCAAAGCCATACTGCACAAACAACGGCACAACTAACAGAACGGTAACCGGCGCCAAGAACACAATAACGGCAGGCTCCACGGTTATAGATGTTGAAGCGGAGTGCGCAGAATATGACAAGTGGTACACAACCTCAATACAGCTTGACAGCGGAGTGCGGTCACTTTCTGTTCAGCTCGGCAAATGGGCAGGTATTGCGATCGAATATATAAGCGTTACAGAGGAACCGGCATCTGACGGAACCGTTGTGATCCCGGAGGGCACCGATGCGATTAAGCTGATGTGTCTGGGGGATTCGATAACCGACGGCTTTACTGTGGCAGGTGCGTACCGCAACCGTCTCTGCGCTCTTATTGAGGCTGACGGACTTAGCGAGGGTGTTGATTTTGTCGGCACCGGCTCAAACGGCACCGGCTATGACCAGGATCACGAGGGGCATTCCGGCTTTGCTATAGCGGCAATTCCCGCATCCGCCGACTGTGAGGGCAAGGGCAGAAGCGGACTTTACGAAAATATCGATACATGGTTTGCGGTAAGCACTCCCGATATAGTTCTGCTGCAAATAGGAACGAACGATATTCTGAGCCTGTATGATCCGGATAATGCCAAGACCCGCCTTGAGGCGCTTGTCGCAAGGGTTGAAACAAAAATATCAGAGGGTGGCAGAATTTATCTTGCAACAATCCCGTATATTGCCGAGAATGCTACATATAACAAGACCGGCAAAACTCAGTCGGAGCTTGACGCGCTTATAGATGCGTATAACGCAGGTGTAAAAGAAATAGCCGAAGCGGATGAAATGGTATTTTTAGCTGATATAAACTCACAGCTTACGCTTACAGATTTAAAGGATGGAATCCATCCGAACTCCGATGGCTATGCAAAAATGGGTGATTACTGGTACAGTATCCTTAAGGATTATCTTGTAGAGCTGCTCACAGAATAAAAGGAATAAATAATTAAAAGTGGTTTATAAAATCAGCCTGTACAAAATACTGTACAGGCTGAGCTTATTACTGTGAATCTACCTCATCATAATCCATAACCTTTGTTACATTTTCAAGTATCCCAAGGTATTTTTCACAATAAGGCTTTGCCGCATTCAGGTCAAGATTGCGGTAGTTTCCGCATTCGATTTCACTTGCTCCGAATACCTCGCCCTCATAGGCTATCGTTTTTCTTAAAGCGTCCTTTATTACGTCAAGCGCCTTTTCCTTTGAAACGCTGTCCCTTACAAGGAAATAAAAGCCCGTCTGGCAGCCCATGGGTCCGAAATATACAACCTCGTCCGCAATATCGCTGTTGCGCGTAAAGGTCGCAAGCATATGTTCAATCGTGTGCATTGCCGCCATATCCACAAGCGCGCCCGTGTTGGGCCTACAGAAGCGGAGATCATAGGTTATTACGTCTCCGTCAATTCTTGAAATGTAAAAGCCCTCGCCGAGCTTTCTGTGGTCTACCTGAAATGATTTTATTTTCTGCATTTTACAACTACTCCTTTTGTACAAAAGTTGTTTGAAGGAAATGATCTAAGCAGGTCGTGCGGTTGAGCCAACGAGACTATACGCGTGTATGCGAGTTGGCGATACCGTGCGAGATGCAACGAGCATTTTCTTCAAACTCAAGCCTCCGTTGATGAAAGCTTTGCCAACATTCTCTTCATGATCTCGATTGAATTATCCGATGCAAGCCTGCAGAACTCCGGGAAGGTCATATTACTATCGCTGTTGGCTCCGTCCGAGATTGCCCTGATTACTCCGAACCTTACTCCATTCATCGCGCATACATGACCGATCGCCGCGCCCTCCATTTCCGCAGCCTTTCCGCCAAAAACTCCGATAAGCTTTTCACGCTGATCATCACGGCAGATAAACTGGTCGCCCGATACGATCGTTCCCGTCACAGTATGTATGCCCATCTCCTCCGCGCACTCGCACAGCAGTTTTACAAGCGTTTCGTCGCAGTTAATATATACCCGGTTTATGCCCGTTATATATCCCGCCTCATCACCGAGGGGAGTTGTATCCATGTCATGCTCCGCCGTTCTTTCTGCAACCACCACATCGCCTATACTAAGACTCTTGTCCAATCCGCCCGCAACGCCGCTGTTTATAACACAGTCCACTCCGTATCTGAGAATCATCGTCTGAGCTGTTACCGCCGCGTTCACCTTTCCGACACCCGCTTCGGCTACAACCACATTACAGCCGTTTATAACTCCCTCACAGAAATCAACAGATGATATTTTTTCCGTTTTTACAACCTCCATAGCAGCCTTCAGTCCGTCAACCTCGCTTGCCATAGCGCCTATAATTCCTATTTTCATATTCTTATCCTCTCGCTTTTTAATTTGATTATACCGATATTTTATCACTTTTGTTCCCGCTTGTCAATCCCGCGCATAAAAGCCTTTCTATCTACGCAAAATAGCATCATCAGGAGGTATCACAATGAAAAAATCGAAAAAACGTATTGACAACGAAAAAATACTTGACACTATGGACTTTGGTCTCGGCGCGAATGCCGTTTCGCATAACGACACCACAGGACTTGTCCCGTCCGGTCCCGTTAACGATTACGAGCTTCACTCCTATAAGGAGATTGACGAGTATCAGCAAAAGCCGATAGCGTGAGCCGAGAAGGCTCCCCATTCCTTCCGTATTCACAATGCAGCCGCGTATGTTTTGTCACGCGGCTGTTTTGGGTGAGAGGCGCTTCACCAAAACCGCCCCTTACGCATAATATATTCTGACAGCAAAAACACATTAACTACCGGATGTGCAAGGCTTGGAAAGGAGATGTTACAGATGTTCAGAAGGATTTCGGTCATAGGCGGCGATCTGCGTCAGCTTACCCTTGCAAGGATGCTTATCTCCGACGGCTATGACGTTTTGATTTACGGTTTTACCAAAGACATAAAGGCAGACGGAATACCGCAGACTGATGATCTGACAGAAGCGCTCGACTGCGACATTGTTATTTTACCGGTTCCGGTTTCATTCGATAATAAAAATATCAACACTCCGTTCTCTGATTCGGAGCTTCCTATAGATGACCTGATAGAAAAAATCAATCCGCTTTCCATTTTATTCGGAGGAAGAATTTCGGATTACATATCCGAACGCCTTACCGCCCGCGGCATAAAGCACAGTGATTATATGGCGAGAGATGAGCTTGCAATACGCAACGCCGTCCCCACCGCCGAGGGGGCGATCCAAATCGCGATCTCTGAAACCCCCATCACACTGCACGGCAGCAAATGCCTTGTTCTGGGCTACGGCAAGGTCGGGAAAACACTTTCGCGCTGCCTTAACGGACTTGGCGCAAAAACATATGTGGGAGCAAGGAAATATGCCGACCTTGCCCTTATCGAAAGCCACGACTGCATACCGCTTACCATGAATGAGGCTAAAACAAGAATTGATGAGTTTGATGTTATTTTTAACACCGTCCCCGCTCTTATTCTTACAGGCGAGGTTCTTGAAAAAGTAAGACAGGATACCCTGATAATCGATCTCGCTTCAAAGCCCGGTGGAATTGACTTTGATGCGGCCGCGGAGCTGGGACTGCGCGTTATATGGGCGCTTTCCCTTCCGGGCAGAGTTGCTCCGGTCACAGCCGGAATAATTATTAAGGACACAATAACAAACATTCTGAGTGAAATGGAGGTGTAGAAAATGGAGCTGAAAAACAAAAAAATAGGCTTCGCCATGTGCGGCTCCTTCTGCACGCTGTCTTTGATACAATTTAACGGTTTACCGCTGCGTTGGACGAGTTGGGTGCATAATTAGATTTTGTGGGTGCAGGTGGGTGCATAGTGGATGTGGGTGGGTGCATAATTTTATGCGACTATATAATCGACAGAATAGCAAATGCCTTATCATAAATTGTTTCTGTACTCTAAAGGGGTACAGTTCATAAAACGCATAAACAGCTTATTAAAATAACTGCTGTTATTGAATCCGCACTCTGATGAAATCTCTGAAACGGTTTTGTTTGTGTTGCGAAGCATATAGGCACTTTGTATTATCCTGTAACGATTCAGGTACACGATAGGCGAAGAGTCCGCCACCTCACGAAAGATACGACACAAATGTTCACGGCTTATGTGTGCGTATGAAGATAAACTACCGAGGGTTAAGTTGTTGTTATAATTTTGATGTATATAGTCAATCACAATTTTTACAATATCGGTTTTATCATCATGTTTTTTTTCGCCGTGATACTCTGCCTTTGCAAGACAAATAGCCATCATCTTTATAATATTGCTTTTGATAAAAAGTTCATATCCAAAATCTGCACTTTTAAACAAATCGGAAGTTTCTATAATCAAATTAACCACATCGTTTGTCAGCTCAAGAGGAATTGTCAACTCATTCCGTATAACCGCATGTATATATCTTTCATATGAGTTCTCATAATACGCAGCAATAAATTCCGGTAAAAATACTACAGCCGTAAAACTACATTCTTTCTCGCATATACTAACAGCGGAATGAAGCGTGCCGGAATTTATAAAAATCCCGTCTCCGCTTTTAAGATAAAGAGTTTTACCCTCAAGCTGAATTTTTACATTGCCTTTGTTTATAACCAGAAATTCAAATTCCTTGTGATAATGAACAGGAAACAATACATCGCTTTCCTTATTAAAATTCATATTATATATTCCGACAGGAAAGGTAGCGCTGCCGTGTGTTATATGTTCTTCAAAAAAATCTTTTCGCATAATATCAACCTCATCAATATCGTTTTATAATTTATCAATATAGTTATAGAAAAAATATATTTTTGCTAATATAATTATATCATAGGCGATAATCGAAGTAAAGAACGAATGGGAGGAGAATCATGTATTTTTCAAAAAACAACAATTCGCTTACAGCAAGATGGCAGAATGAAATTGTATTGATAGAAGCGTGGGGAAAAAATGCTCTCAGAGTAAGAGCTACTTATAATCCTGATTTTACAGCTTATGACAATGCGTTGTCATACATTGAGCCAAATGATGTTGAGATAGTTATAACTAAGGACAACGCCGTTATCCGAAATGGAAAAATAAGCTGCGTATTTTCAGACAGCGGATATATGGAGTTTTATAACGGTGATAATCGTATTTTAAAGGAATATTACAGAGATTGGCGTAATGCCAATGAACACAGCCCAAGCATGAAGTTTTCGGCGCGTGAGTTTAAGCCGATAAGTGGAAATGATTATGAAATCACAATGCGTTTTGAGGCAAACGAAAATGAGAAAATTTATGGAATGGGTCAGTATCAGCAACCTAACCTTGATTTAAAGGGCTGTGTTGTGGAACTTGCGCAGAGGAACTCGCAGATAAGTATTCCGTTTTATATTTCCAATAAAGGCTACGGCTTTTTGTGGAACAATGCCGGAATAGGTGATGTGATGTTTGGGGTAAATTATACGCAGTGGCACAGCAAATTATCGGCAGAATTGGATTATTGGATCACTGCAGATGAAACACCAAAGGATATAATCAGAAACTACACCGAGGTTACGGGACGTGCACCCGAATTTCCCGATAACGCTTTAGGCTTGTGGCAATGTAAGCTGCGTTACAGAACTCAGGAGGAGGTTTTGGAGGTCGCGCATGAATACAAAAGACGAGGTATTCCGCTTGACGTTATCGTGATAGACTTTTTCCATTGGATAAGACAGGGGGACTGGAGCTTCGATCCGGTATATTGGCCGAATCCGCAGGAAATGATGGATGAACTAAAGGAATTGGGTGTGCGCTGTATGGTATCGATATGGCCGACGGTTGACAGAAAGAGCGTTAATTTTAATGAGATGAGGGATAAAGGACTTTTTGTAAGAACCGAGCGAGGCTCAATACAGTGCTTTGATTTTCAGGGCGATACCGTTATTTATGATGCAACAAATCCTGAGGCAAGAGAGTTTATATGGAGCAAAGCAAACGAGAATTATTATAAATACGGAATTGATATGTTTTGGCTTGACGAGGCAGAGCCGGAATATTCAGCATATGATTTTGATAACTACCGCTATTATGGCGGTGCAGCGCTAAAGATAGGAAACAGCTATCCGAAATTGCACGCAAAGGCTTTTTATGACGGAATGAAAGCGCAGGGACAGACCGATATAGTAAATCTTCTTCGATGCGCATGGGTGGGAAGTCAAAAATATGCGACACTTGTATGGTCGGGTGATATTAAATCCACATTTACAGCCCTTCGTGACCAATTAAGTGCCGGACTTAATATTGGAATCGCAGGAATACCGTGGTGGGTGTCGGATACGGGCGGCTTTTTCGGAGATGTCCGCGATGAGCATTTTAACGAACTGCTTATTCGATGGTTCCAATTTTCAACATTCTGTCCTGTACTGCGTATGCATGGTGACAGAGGACCGCACGATATTCCAAAACTGTCAGACCTTGATTATGGCGGC
>JBJEIW010000192.1:0-7537 GCA_051877435.1 Candidatus Ornithomonoglobus sp. | reverse complement strand
ATATGCGGGAGTGGCTCAGTGGTAGAGCGTCACCTTGCCAAGGTGAACGTCGCGAGTTCGAATCTCGTCTTCCGCTCCATTTGAGACCTGATATTTCAGGTCTTTTTCTTTTTGATTAAAATTATTTGTTTTTTTATTTTATTTATTTTATGCATGAAAAAATTGAAAAAAAGATTGACAAAACGCATAAAATGATGTATAATAATCTATGTTATGAATAAATGCCGATGTGGCGGAATTGGCAGACGCCTGGGACTTAAAATCCCATGCTCTTAACGGAGCGTACCGGTTCGACCCCGGTCATCGGCACCATTCTATATGCTTTTCACTAAGTTTTCTATAGTCAATGTAATGAAGAAAACTTAGTGAAAAGAGGGCTTAACAGCATGTATTAAGTACTATTAAAATACGAAGTACTTAATGCGAGCTGTTAAAGATCTCTTTTTCACTAAGTTTTTGATTAATAACGCGGGAACATATCTGTTTTATATCTGTTTAATGAAGTACTACCTTTCTGTAGGTATCAAAGCTCATCCATTTTGAGAAAAACTCCTCGCCGCCGTTTTTGCTCTTGTATTCTTTTAAGAAGCGTTCAACGTCCTCCTGTGACGAAACCCGTATATCAAAGCCACGTCCGTTTATAAGCGGAACACCGCCGTAGACATAGCTGTCCTGCGGAATGATTTCCGTAATTTTCTTGTTTCTTACTTTTACCGCAACTCTGTCGCGCAGCACGATAATATCAAAGTTTTCGGGATATTTATAGCTTTCGCCCTCAACAGGTATTTCATCGCCTACAGTGTATGTATGTCCGGCAGGGCTGTATTTCAGCACCGACAGACTTCCAAGGTCATAATAGAACTCCTCAAAAATATCGCCGCGCGCCTTTATACCGTTGTATTCAAACGATGCCTTATCCGCCGCGCCCGCCTTCTGCGATACCTCCTCGATAACTCCGCATGCGGAGGTCATGTTGGTTACACGGTCAATTAGGATAAGCTCGCCAAGTGTCTTGCGGCTTTCAAATTTATCTGCCGCGATTCCCTCTGTAAGAAGGATTTCGCATACGGCAATACCGTTTTTCCCCAAGGTGTCAACCTGCGTGTGAGCGCCGGTATTCACGTCAATCGCATAGTTTATCTTTGTAACAACACCCGCAATTGTCTTTGTTCCGAGCTTTACAAGATAATCCTTGCCCGCAGTGAGTTGATCGTCATCCATCCACAAAAGCGATACCGTAAGCTTTTTATATACCGCTATCCCAGCCGCCTTTATCAGCACACAGCCGCGGGATACGTCCACCTCTTTATCGAGAGTAATCGTTACCGGTTGTCCCTTATGCGCCGTTTCTGCGGACGTGTCTGTCACAAGTATGGACTTGACATGCGCTTTTTCGTTGCTGGGCAGCGCTGTGATCTCGTCGCCGACACTGATTTCTCCCGCCTCGATCTGTCCCTGGAAACCGCGGAAGGTATGGTCGGGACGGCATACTCTCTGTATCGGCATATAAAATCCTTTTCCCTCATTTTCCGTGCTCGCGTCAACGTTTTCGAGATATTCCAGAAGCGGCTCACCCTCATACCACGGAATATTCTCCGACTTCACCGTTACATTGTCGCCCTCTGTTGCCGAAAGTGGAATGATTTTTACATTTTCAAGGGCAAGCTCAGCCTTCAGCTCTGCTATCTGCTTTTCAATAGCGCGGAAACGCTTTTCATCGTATCCGATAAGGTCCATTTTATTAACCGCAAACACAAAATAGCGTATACCCATGAGCTTACATATTCTAGCATGACGTCTTGTCTGCACCAGAACACCCTGTGACGCGTCCATAAGCATTACGGCGAGATCCGCAAAGGACGCGCCAACCGCCATGTTTCTTGTGTACTCCTCATGTCCCGGAGTGTCCGCCACTATAAAGCTGCGGTTGTCGGTCGTAAAGTAACGGTATGCCACGTCTATGGTAATTCCCTGCTCGCGCTCTGCCATAAGACCGTCCAGAAGCAGTGAATAGTCAATCGCGCCGCCGCGGCTGCCAACCTTACTGTCAAGCTCCAGCGCCTTTTCCTGATCAGCGTACAGAAGCTTTGCGTCATATAATATATGTCCGATAAGCGTTGATTTTCCGTCATCAACGCTTCCGCAGGTGATAAATTTCAATAAGCCTTTCATTTTAGAAATAACCCTCCCTCTTTCTGCGTTCCATGCTGCCTGCCGCCTCGTTGTCTATCACACGCGAGGTTCTTTCGGAGGATACGGAGCTTAATGTTTCCTCAATAATTTCATCAAGGGTTGATGCTGTGGACTCTACGCCTCCTGTAAGCGGATAGCAGCCGAGTGTTCTGAAACGCACCGACTTATACTCCGGCACCTCTCCCGGCTTTAACGGAAAACGGTCGTCATCCACCATTATGATATTGCCGTCACGCTCAACAACAGGGCGCCTTGCGGCAAAATAAAGTGGAACTATGTCAATACTTTCACGCTTTATGTACTGCCAGATGTCCTTTTCCGTCCAGTTTGAAATGGGGAACACACGGATGCTTTCGCCCTTATTGATTTTGGTATTGTAAAGCTTCCACATTTCCGGTCTCTGGTTCTTCGGGTCCCATGCCTGCGCCTCGTTTCTGAAGGAGAAAATACGCTCCTTTGCACGTGATTTTTCCTCGTCGCGTCTGCCGCCGCCGAACGCCGCTGTAAAGCCGTACTTTGTAAGCGCCTGCTTTAAAGCCTGCGTTTTCATTATATCGGTGTATGCCGCGCCATGGTCAAACGGGTTTATTCCCCGCTTTATGCCGTCCTCGTTTGAATATACGAGCATTTGTATACCAAGCTTTTTTGCGGTATCGTCGCGGAACTTTATCATGTCCTTAAACTTCCATGTTGTATCTATGTGCATAAACGGAAACGGCGGCTTTTCCGGGTAAAATGCCTTCATAGCCAAGTGCAGCATAACCGAGCTGTCCTTTCCTATTGAATAGAGCATTACCGGCTTTTCACATTCAGCCGCAACCTCCCGGATAATGTATATCGCTTCCGCTTCAAGCTCATCAAGATGTGATAATTCGCTCATTCAGGTTGCCTCCTAATATTTGTTTGATTCTTTCTGATTGATGTCTATTTCGGTAATATCACCGTCTGATTTTTCGATTATCCATTTCAGAATATCGCCGTCCTTTTCGGTATGTACAAGGCTTCCCATGCCGCCTATATCCGCACCCAGATAAAAGCTGATCGCATGCACCGGACACTCCTTGACGCATGAGGTGCAGCCCCAGCAGTCCTTGGGATATTTGATATAAGCTTTATTGTCCCCGTCCTGCTTTATAAGTGTACCGGGACACACAATACGGCATCTTCCGCATCCGACGCATTTCTTCTTATTGATCGTTATGCTCATATACTGCGCCTCCCTCCACCAGCTCCCGAAGGATGATTTCTATTTTACCGTTTACAAGACGGGAATTTACATACTTTCTGAAATTCTCATTGTCCTTTTCGGGATAATCAAGATTTTCCGCAAAGCTGTGCCAGCGCGTTTCGTGCCTTGCCTTAAGATGCGCTATAACGCTGCGGCATACGATAAGTCTTTCCCGCAGCTCATAGATATACATAAGCTCCTGAAAATCCTCAGCCCTAAGCGTATCGGACAGCTCTGTAAGCTTTAGTATCTTTTCATCCGCAATGTCAAGCTGCTTTTCATTAAAGCGGTAATTCGTTTTAATTCCGCCGGCATAGGAGTCCATAACGGTCTGCATTGCCTCCTCAAGCTGCTCTGTGGTAAACCGCGCGCCTTCCTGCACGTCAAGGAATCCTTCTACCTCATCAGCGTGAGCCTTGATGTCTGCCTCGTCAATTCCGGTAAGCCCGGTGTTTTTAACATATTCCACCGCTGCCAAAGCCGCGATCTCACCCTCTGCCAGAGCGCCGGTAACATACTTCTGCGGACAGCCGCCCGCCACATCGCCCGCGGCATATAAGCCGTCTATTGTGGTCTTTCGATTTGTGTCAACCCAATAGCCGCTTGCGGTATGACCGCCGACTATATAAGGCTCCGTGCCCTCGATTTCAACATTCTGCTCCGAGGGACCCCTGCCGCTTTCTATCCATTTCAGTGTCTGTGACGGCGCCATGTTCAGATATGCCTTTTTGAGATCCTCATCCTGTGCCGGAGTGATCCCCTCCGTCCTGAGATAGCAGGGACCTCTGCCCTCGATATTTTCGTTTACCGTACCGTATACGCGCTCGGAGGTTGTTATGCCATATTTATCCTCATACACCTCTCCGAGGGAATTGATCTGCTTTGCGCCCACTCCCTGAGCAAGAGTACCTGTCGGCGCTATCGTGTCCTTGCACCGCAGCGCGATAAACCTCATTTCGAATGTGGTCATTTCCGCGCCCGCCCTGATACCCATCGCGTAACCCGCGCCGGTATTGAACGGAGGATACCACATCTTATGTCGCGAAAAGCCCGGATTATTCGGCTTATAAAGACCCGCAGCGCCGCCGGTTGCGACGATCACTGCCTTTGCCTCGATTATGTAAAATGTATCGTCCTCTATTCCTATTCCGTATGCGCCGAGAATTTTATTGTCCCTTACAGCAAAATCAATTATATTTACGCGGTTAAGCACCGTTGTATTCGGAAGCGCGTTTACCGCGTCCGCAAGAATAGGCTTTATATTTTCGCCGTTAATTTTAAGATTTCGTGTCCCTCGGGTTACATACTTACCGTTTTCATCCCTGAGAATTACAAGTCCCAGCTTTTCAAGCTCAGCTGTTACGTCGTTTAACCGCTCCGACATTGTGAGAAGCAAATCCTCGCGCGCAATACCGTCCGCGTCCTTTTTTGCATAATCCACATAAAACTGCGGTGTATGTCCCTCGGTAATGTACGCGTTCAGCGCGTTAACCCCTGCCGCAAGACAGCCGCTGCGCTTAATATGCGCTTTTTCGCATATCAACACCTTAGCGTCAGACTGCTTTGCTGTCGTTATCGCCGCATAGCAGCCCGCGGTTCCGCCCCCGATAATCAATATATCGGTTTTAAGCCTGCGGATATTCAGATTACTCATTCCTTCCATTTCTCCATTTCATCATCAGATAACCATCGATTCCTCATCAATAGCCTTATTTTAAAGCAAATACGCGTCGTCACCTGAGGTTACAAAAATTCTGTATATAAATACGTCAACCTTTTCGCCCGCGGTGATCAGACTTTCGTCAAGTCCGCGCTTCGCCGTTACAACATTGTTTCCGATTCGTACGGTAAGCTCTATGCTGCTGCCTCTGAACGCCGTCCTCTGCACCACTCCCTCGACAGCGGAGCTTTTATATTTCTGCACCTCGTCCTTCTTTGTGACCTTTATAAACTCCGGACGCACTATCGCTTTTTCCGCGTTCTCTATTTTCTCAAAGGTCTTAAAGCTTGTGTAGTCATCAATAAAGGATGTCTGCCCGAAGAACGATGCCGTGAACGCAGTCACAGGATTTTGGTAAATCTCAAACGGAGTTCCTATCTGCTCCACTCTGCCCCTGTTTGTGATGATGATTTCATCGGCAACCTCGATCGCCTCGTCTTGGTCATGTGTTACAAAGATACTTGTAACGCCGAGCTTTTCTATCATGTCCTTGAGCCAGCTCCTCAGCTCCTGACGCACCTTTGCGTCGATCGCTGCAAACGGCTCATCAAGCAGGAGCAGATGCGGATTAGGCGCGAGAGCTCTTGCAAACGCAACCCTCTGCCTCTGTCCGCCCGACAACTGACTCGGGTACCTCTTTTCCAGTCCCTCAAGACCGATAAGGCTTATAAGCTCGCGCACCCTTTCATCTGTCTTCTTTTTATCCGTTTTCTGAACGCGCAGTCCGAACGCGATATTTTCATATACCGTCATATATCGGAACAGCGCGTAATTCTGAAAAACAAAGCCTATGCCGCGCTTGCTTGCCGGAATATCGTTCACTCTCTGTCCGTCAATTATAATATCGCCGCTGTCCGGTGTTTCAAGACCGGCTATCATACGCAGAATAGTCGTTTTTCCGCTGCCGCTCGGACCAAGCAGACCGATAAGCTTACCCTTTTCAATTCCGAAGCTTACATCATCGGATGCCTTATAATCCCCGAAGGTTTTATTAATATTCTTTAATTCTACATACATAATATTATGAACTCCTCATTAACGGTTTGAAGAAAGATTATTCTGCTTTCTTTCCTCTGTATTCAATAACGCTGCGGATAATAAGTATCAGCACCGCCATGATAACAAGAATTGACGACACTGCAAACGCAGGAACATACTTAAACTCGTTAAACAAAATCTCAACATGCAGCGGAAGCGTGTTGGTCTTTCCTCGCAGGTGACCCGACAGAACCGAAACGGCTCCGAACTCACCCATAGCTCTCGCCGCGCAGAGAACAACGCCGTAAATGAACGCCCACTTTATATGAGGGAATGTGATCCTTCTGAATATCATCAATCCCTTTGCGCCCATAAGCGCCGCTGCTTCCTCCTCGTCGGTGCCCTGAGCCTCCAGAACAGGTATAAGCTCTCTTGAGATGAACGGGAACGTTACAAACATCGTCGCAAGCACAATTCCCGGCACTGCGAACACTATCTTTATTCCCCACTGCTGCAGATACGGATATAATATGCTCTGTCTGCCGAAGGTCAGAATAAATACAAGACCGGCTATAATCGGTGATATGGTTACGGGAATATCTATAAAGGTGGTAAGCGCCTTTTTCCCTCTGAAACGGAACTTTGTTATTGCCCATGCTGCAAAAAGACCGAATATCGTATTTATGACCAGCGCGATCACTGTGGCTTCTATTGTAAGCTTTATCGCGCTGATCGTATATTCGTCGGTTACTGCCGTCTTATATGTATCCCAGCCCTGCTTCAGCGCCTCCGTGATTACCGTATATAAAGGGAGCACAAGGAACAGAAAAACAAACACAACGCTTATTCCTATTAATATCCATTTTACGACTCCGCCGTCTGATTTTTTATCCTGCATATTACGAGCCTCCCTTTAATATCCTTGTATTTCTCGCCTGCACCATGTTCACAAGAAATAAAATAACAAATGAGAACAGCAGCATCACAAGCGCTATCGCTGTCGCGCTGGCATAATCGTACTCCTGAAGCTCCGACATGATTATAAGCGGAGTTATTTCCGTTTCGTAAGGCATATTTCCGGCAATAAAAACAACGCTGCCGTATTCGCCTATACATCTTCCCAGTGCAAGACCGAAGCCTGTAAGCGCAGCCGGAAGAATTTCGGGAAGTATTACCCTGCGGAAAATCACCGCCCTGTTTGCGCCCAGCGCGCCCGCCGCCTCCTCATATGACGGATCGAGCTTTTCAAGCACCGGCTGAACCGTGCGCACTACAAACGGAATACCGATAAATATAAGCGCGATCGTTATGCCTATGCGCGTATATGCTATCTTTATTCCGAATCGGGCGAAAAAGCTGCCGATAAGTCCGGTATCTGCTGTAAGCGCCGTAAGGGATATACCTGCAACCGCCGTCGG
>JBJEIW010000191.1:0-7545 GCA_051877435.1 Candidatus Ornithomonoglobus sp. | reverse complement strand
TCTGTCGCAAGCTCTGCTCCTTGCAAGCAAAGCAGGAGCGTTGCTCCGATTTAAATTTTGACGGTTGATAGGGGTGAAGGTATGCAGGCGGAGATAACCGATGAAATCGTAAAATCTCCCTCACAGATAGTAGAAAAATATTTTGATATGGTATACAGGCTGGCACGGAAGATTGCCGGAGCGGATAAGGCTGACGATGCTACACAGAATGTGTTTGTAAGATACATGAGGCACTATACCGAGTTTAATGAGGAGGAGCACGTTAAAGCGTGGCTTATACGCGTTACATATAACTGCTGTAATTCCGAGCTGAAAAACGCATGGACGGAAAAAACGACCGGAATCCCGGAGGACGAGGAAAAGAACAGCGCGTTCGTTTCCGATATGCCGTACAATGAGGATAAAGAGGAAAGCGAGCTTACACACGCGGTAAATCTTCTTCCGTCAAAATACAGAACAGTTATACATCTTTACTATTATGAGGAATATTCAACGAGAGAAATCGCGGATATAACAAAGCAGAAGGAAACGACCGTGCGTTCTTTACTGGCGCGGGGGCGGCAGAATCTTAAAAAAATCATGAAGGAGGGACGATGAATATGCTAAGAGATGAAAATTTTAAAATTGAATATCAGGCATCGGAAAACAGCGTCCCTGTTAATAATGAGCTAAAAAATAAGCTTATAGCAATGGCAAAGGCGTGTGAAAACGGAGAGATACCCGAGGAGGTGTCGGGTGCAGATATAAAGATCTCAGAGATTACAAAAAATAAAGAAAAACGTAATATTCGTCACATTATAATTAAAACAGCGGCGCTTGCGGCATGTTTTGCCGTATGTGTATGCTCGATCCCGAAGGTTACTGATATATATTTTGGCCGCACAGCAGACCGGGAGCCGGAGCCGGGAGTTATTTCAACACAGGAGCCCATAGCAGGCGTTGTGGAAACAAAGGAGGAGGATAAGCAGGA
Organism: Candidatus Ornithomonoglobus sp.; assembly: GCA_051877435.1. Taxonomy (GTDB): domain Bacteria; phylum Bacillota; class Clostridia; order UBA1381; family UBA1381; genus Ornithomonoglobus. Next base: position 6,575 of record JBJEIW010000191.1, on the reverse strand, counting down.
GAATACCGAACAGGGGGGTATAGGAAACGAAAAGGAAGGAACAAACGATAACTTAACGGGCGGAGAAAGGGTAAATAATATAAAAGCAGACAGCTCGGAGAGAAAAGGAACGGAAACAAACAACACAGGCAGCATGGCGGCTGTAACGGGGCAGAGGGAGAATGCTTTAAATACAGCCGTGAGCGCGCCGCAAAGCAGCAATACCGTAACAGGCACCGCAGAGCAGGACACTGTACAGTTTGTGATCGGACAAAGCGGAGACGAACAGGTAAATGTATCGGACGGCAGCGCGGTGGTACGCTCTGTGGATATTATTAAAAGCTCTGAAGAGGAGGACGAAATACTTACAAGCAGGGACGAGTTCAATAAGCGTCTTACCCTGCTTGACAAACAGAAGTCAAAGCTTGAAGCGTGGGATTCTGAGCTGAAGCCGTATGTCGGACGCAGCGCGGTTCTGGACAGAAGCTATGAGGATTTCAGCGGTGATAAGGCGGTATATAATAAGGCGGCAGATGCATACACTGCAAAGTATACCGCGGCAGATACGGAGGAGGAGCTGCAGAACGGCATTACAGAATATGATGCGGAGCTGGGAGATGACAGCGGTTTGTTCAATGAATGCCGCGAAAGCTACAGAAAGAGCGTAAATTATATTGAGATGAGCGGTATGAATGAAGATATTTCACAGACAACGGTGGCGCCTGAGACTGAAGCGGAAACAATTCCGGCAGCCTCAGAGCCGGCAGAAACGGAGGGGACGGTAAATGAGGAATCAGATATTGAGAACTAAAATTGCCGCTCCTGTTCTGGCTGTGTCCTTGGCAGTCTCCTGTATTCCCGCGGCTTATGCTTCCGCTGCGGCGGAAAGCTGCAGTGATGATATAGGAAGAATAAACGCGGCATATGAACAGCATGGAAATTCAAATATTTCCTTCGGATACTGCGGCGATGATACGGCAAAGGGTACAAAGCAGACGATTTTTATATTCATGATTGGATCGGATATGTCGCAGTATGCCGGATATGATATATGCGAAATGCTGGGCAGCGGCTACAGCGACAGGGACACAAATGTAATTCTTATTGCAGGCGGCAGCAAAAAGTGGAGCATAGACGCGCTGAACGAAAATTCAGTCGGTGTATATAAGCTCACGGAAAATGGATTTGTTTCGTTAAATGAGAAAAACAATTACAATATATTTGATACGGATGATATATATAATCTTATGTTCAGATATATGGCAAGATACAGCGCAGACAGCTACAGTGTGTTCTTCTGGGACCACGGCGGCGGCTTTGTGAACGGCTTCGGCAAGGATGAAAGCCGTGAAAACAGCAGCATTTCAACTGAAAAGCTGGCGGGCGTATTCGCGGATATAAAGCGTGATGTTAAAGAGGATTACGGCATGGACTATAATTACGATATTGTCGGCTTTGACGCATGCTTTATGGCGGACGTGCAGACAGCGGAGGAATTTGCGCAGGCGGGCTTTAAATATTTTATAGGCTCTGAGGACGCGGAGAGCTTTTACGGCTGGAGCTATGATTTTCTTGGAAGTCCGGCGCTGGGCGCGGGCGGCAGTGAGCTTTGCAGAGCGGTGATTGATAAAACAGCGGAGTTTAATGACAGTCATTCTGTCGTAAGCTACACGCTTTCGGCAATAGACCTCAGCAAGACAAGAGATATAATAAGCTCGCTTGAGCAGGTTTCGGACAATGTGATTACAGAGGACGAAAATAAGTATCTTGCCGCGCGTTATAATACAAAAACCTACGGCAATTCCGGCTCCGGCAGCCGTTTTGACAGCGGCTCCCATGACTATGTGGACGTAAGCGATTATGCGGAGAAAATCAGCACTGTCGGCACCGATACATCGGAACTGGCAGCGACGGTAGATGAAGCTGTGATATATAATAAATCGTCGGAGGCTTCATGCGGTATCAGCGTATACAGCTATTACAGCAGCAGCAAGGGAAGCCTTAATTCATGGTGTAATTTAACCGGTGACGAGCTTGAGGCTTATAAAATGCTTCAAAGGCGGACAGAAAACAGCATAAACGGAAATCCTGTTTCAGCTGCGGAAACAGCCCAAACGGGAGTAACCGAAAAGGACGGAAACAATTATTCCTATAAAATGACGGAAAAGGAAGCCGCGGACACCTGTGACGCTGTATTCTGCATATATAAATATGAGGATGATATTTTCAGGTGCGCCGCGAGAGTTTATGACGTATCAATAAACGGGAATGAGCTTTCGGCAGTCTATGATAATTTGAGCGCGTTTATGCTTAATGACAACAGAAAATTCCCGTGTGTGCTTGATATAAACGGCGGTAAGAACACCGTACTCATAGCAAAGGATGACGGAAAGAACGCGTACGCGGCCGATTTTAAGCGTTACACTGTTTCGCTTGACAACAGCGGAAAAATGACAGGTATTTCAGCGGCGGATACGGACGCGCTTGCGGCGAAGGATGATTCCTTGATAAAGAGCGGAGACCGTATATACGCGGTGATTGGCGAGTACACTGAGGATAATTATGCGATTTATACAGCTCCGGATATATTTCCGTCACATGATACGGAGTTTGGTATTGAACAGCTCAGCGGCAAATATTACGGACGCTTTGAGCTTATAAACTATTACGGATATATCCAGTATTATTCACCGGCAGCAGAGATTGACTGCGGCGCGGCAGAAAGCGGTACCGCGCAGGAAAGCGCGGCATTATCGGAAAAATCAAACAGCATAGCGGTCAGCGGTAAAGAGCTGAGCGTGCCGTGCTCCGTGTCAGACCTTGAAGCGGCAGGCTTTGTTATTTCGGGCGATATATACACACTCGGCTCCGGCGAGCAATGCCTTATGACTATGAGGAGCGAGGACACCTTTATAGATGTAACGATACGCAATTTCAGCACTGCGTCCGTTACAGCCGACAAGGGAACCGTTACGGGAATTTCCTCTGCGGACTGCGGCTATTGCGGTATGAGGACAGGTATGTATCTCGACCCCGTAAACGCGGACGGAGTATATGAGACGGCTCAGAGCATAAAGTATGTGTATAAGCTTAATAACAGCTCCGTGATACCGGATTTTGAAACCGGCGCGCTTGCGCTGAACGGTCTGTATAACATTATACCGCATGATTATGCGGTGCTTGAAACAGACAAAAGCAGCAGTGAAATATTGAAGATAACGGTAAACAGCGAGGAAGGCTGCACAATGAGCGCTGCCGGGATTTCGGACTGTTCATATGAATATACCGCTCCGTTATCGGCAGGGCATGATCCCTATTCGTTCGTTATGAGCATAGACGGCGTATTATACGCTTTGCCTGTTCCGGCAGAGGCGCTTATATCTGACGGCTGGGAAATTGCAGAAAATGACCTGACAATTCCGTCCATGGGTTCGGCAGAGAGCGTGTTTACAAGAAACGGCAGACAGCTTGCCGCAGAGCTTGTAAATTACGGAGCTGAGCTGGCATATGCAAAGGACTGCATAGTGTGCGGTATCTATCTTGACTTTACAAAAAAACAAACCGCAGAGGTCGTTCTGTCGGGAAATATTAATCTCTCCGAGGCGGCTGAGAGCATAATGGCAGGCAGATATAAGGATGTGTACAACAGAGCAAATCTGTTCATGAACTATAACGGAAGAATGCTTTACGCTTCGGGCAGCGTTATGGATTATGACGGTCAGATTGAGATCACCTCCGAGAGCGCATATCTTTATAAGAGATATGACGGGCTGCGGAGTATGAGCGGGTTTGACAGACTTGCTAAATATTTTGTGTATTGACGGGAAGGAGAAAAAGCGTGAAAAAATTAACGATATTATTAACAAGCGCGGCAATCGTTCTGTCATGCTTTATTGGTATTTGTACGTCCGCGGCGGATATGGGGAGCCGGATACTGAAGCTGATAAGCGACAACCCTGTTGACGTGTCCGTAAGCTCTGACAATTTAGGATTAATGTCGGAGGAGGATGCAAAGCTTAATGAAATAAGACGCGTCAGTGATTTGTATGCAGTATCAACGGAGATAGTCTCCATGTCTGTTCAGATGACAATAGACGACTATATGGAAATTGAGAAGGAGGTAAATCAATATATCATGGAGGTTGCCTCCGCGGACGAAAAGCTAGATACAAGCGGTATGAGCAATACGGACGAATACAAGGAGCTTATTTCAAACCGTACAATACTGAATGAGACAATTGATATGCAGCCGCCGCAGATTATAAAGGTGGATAATATCTATCCCGATAAGGATTTCTGGGTAAGGGTTCATGTCATGTATAAAAGCGACAGCAACAGGGAGTTTTCTCTGAGAATGACAAATTATACAACGGGAGAGGTAGTAGCGACAAAAACGGGCACAATATACAGCGGCTCGTATAACAGTGATGTAAAGCTCAACGCCGCAGGCTGCTCGCGGGGTGATGAAATCTCCATAACAGTTATTTATAAGGGTGTTACATACAGCGTATTTGAGGAATGTACCTTTACGGGTTATGTTCTGGAGGGTACAGCAACGGCGGCGCCAACGGCAGAACCGAAAGCAACGATGGAGCCGAAAACAACCATTACCCCGGAGCCGACAGAGAATATTGATATAAAGTCGGTTAATGCTTATGAGAGTACCAAAGCCGCGTCAGGCACCTCCGTCTGGTCCAACGCGGAGGTAACGGCGGCGATTGAAATGGGGCTTGTTCCGCAAAAGCTGCAGGGGGGTTATACGGAATATATTTCAAGAGAGGGCTTCTGCGATCTTGCCGCAAGAGCGATTGAGAAATATTCGGGAATTTCGATAACGGAATACGCGTCAATATATGGAACCAATGAGGCATCCTTTATTGATACATCTGAGGAGGTCATAAACGCGTGCGCGGTACTTGGTATCGTCAACGGATTTGAGGACGGGACCTTCCGCCCGAATTATGTGATAACAAGAGAACAGGCGGCGGCAATGCTTGCCCGATGCGCAAGGAAGCTCGGTCTTTCTGATAAGCCGGGAATATTTATATTTAATGATAATGAAAGCATAAGCGGCTGGGCAAGAGGTCATGTGAGGTATGTAAGAGCAAATGAAATCATGAACGGTGATGATGACAATAACTTCATGCCGCATATGAGCTATACTGTAGAGCAGGCAATTATCACATTTTACAGAATGTATAATAAGCTTTAGAATAGGCTGTGGGCGCTATTATACAGGTATCGGTCATTATCTCCGGCGCTCCGCAACCTTCTCACCGCCATGCGCCTCCGATAACAACCGATACCTATATAGTAACCTGCGGGCAGAAATGCCCGCAAATTTTTTTATCAAAATACTTCACAAATCGCGATATTTGGTGTATAATAAATATATTATAGAAATTTGTATTATAAGGGGGAGCGCTATGCAATGCGGTAGGTGTGGAGCGGAGCTTGATGACGGCGCTGTATTCTGCTACAAGTGCGGCGAATTTGTCATGCGCGGAGCAGACCCGGAGGAGGAAAGTCTTGACGTATCGGAGGGCGATGGCAGACGGCGGCGAAATCGCTCAGACTTCTGGCTGTTTTTCAGGATCGCAGCGCGTATTGTTATAGTGCTTGCCGGGATCATAGCCGTTATAGCGGGCTACCGCATTGCCTCAAAGCCTTCCGGGCATGACAAAATGTACAGACCGTCTGCCGGGGTGTGGAAGGTTATGCAGCTGCAAGAGAACTTGATCCCTTAGTTATATAATATAAACATAAAATACAACACAGGCGGCGGCAAAGGCTAAAAGCAGGATTATGACGGGAATGACCCGTTTCAGTGTATTATGAGCAGCTGCAGTGTCGGAGGGCGCGGCGGCAGCGGACGCTGTGGGACCGGGATTGCTCCCCATATGCAGCTCCTTTAAATAAAAGCCGTCGCTGTCTTTGGCGATTACCGCGGTGCTTTGCTCTGTGGTGAGCGGGGTATTGCGATCTGTGAAGGTATCGGTAAATACGATATATAAGGCGGAATCGGAAATCTTTGATATGCTGTTGATCTCTTTTACATTGGTTGCAAAATAACCGCTGTAGCCGCCCGTATAGTAATAATAGCCGCCGCTGTAGCAATAGCCAAGCTCTGTGAGTCGGGCTACACCGGGGTGCTCGGGCTTTATGCGGAACGCCTTATACATCGCGTCGTCGGCAAAGGCGCTGTTAAGAAGCTTTCTGTCTGATGTTCCTCCGGATTGCGGCTCAATATCGGAAAGCACCGTAAAATTTTTATAGGTGTAAAGCATACGCAGCATAAGCTCGTTTTCGTTATAGGAGCTGCTGTCATATTCGGTAATATCGGCGCACGCCTTTAAAAGCAGAAGAAGCTGCTCCTTTTCCTTATCGGAAATATCCGCCGCGGCTGCGGATAACGGAAAAAGGCTCAGCAGTAATATAAAAAGAAAAACGGATATACGTTTCATAAGAATCACCCCATGTTTATTTTGCCCCGGGAGTGACGAAAAAAGGCGGTTTTTGTTGAATTAACGTGTGGTAATGTATACCTGTGTCACAAATGCAGTGTAATACTGCTTAATAATTAAGTATAAGTACAA
>JBJEIW010000190.1:0-7583 GCA_051877435.1 Candidatus Ornithomonoglobus sp. | reverse complement strand
GTTAGTGTATTTCTACACCTTCAAGAACTCACACTGTTCATTTTTCAATGTTCAAGCATCTCCGGCTTTACTTGCCGTCAACAATTAGATATTTTAGCACAACCCTTTGCAAATGTCAACACTTTTTTCAAAAAAAATTTAATTTGTGCATTTTTACTATATCATTATATTTATATCGTCATCTCATAGTATATTTATACTGTAAATCAGTGTGTTAACAGCTTTCTAACCTGCAACGGAGCTTGCCCGTATTTCTTTTTAAAATCTCTTTCAAAGCTTTGCACCGACGAAAAACCACATTCGGCTGCAATCTCTTTTATCTTTTTATCTGTCGACTTTACATACTCATACGCTTTATCTAATCTGTAATTATTAAGATAATTGAGAAAACTCTTATTTGTCATTTTTTTAAATTCACGGCAGAAGCTTGACTTGCTCATTTTTGCCAATGCTGCCGCATCATCCAAAAATATTTTCTCTTGATAGTGATTTTCTATATGCTCTGTCACTTTCTTAATGCACATTATGTTACCGTCCGTCATTCCGATATATCCTCCTGATTTCCGCATGAACTCTATTATATCCTCTTTATTCTATCATTAAACTTACAAAATATCAATATATTTTTGAATTTTTATACTATAAATTTAGAGGTTTATAATTCCTGTTTAAAGTGAATAATTTCCTTTATAATAGTTTTGAGGTGACTGATATGAACAAACAATCCGGTATTCGTATACGCGAGCTTAGAGAAAAGAATAAGCTCACAAGAGAAGAACTGGCGGAACAGTTAGGCATAACATCAAAATTTTTGAGTGATATTGAAATAGGTAAATGCGGTTTTTCCGTATCAACCCTTATAAAAATATGCGAAACTCTCCACACCACAAGTGATTATATCCTATTCGGCACAATTGATATACTTACACCGTTGGCAAGGGATATGGAAAAGCTTAAAGAATATGAGTTTGAAAACCTCTTAACAATAATCTATGCATATATAGATGCGGTAACTCGGTAACAGACGGTTATTGTTTTAATTAATGTATATATTGCTTCAAATATGAAGATACTATAAGAAAAAATGAAGGCAGGTTATATACATGAATATGACAAACGAACAATATCATGAATTTGTGCAGTCGAAAACACCTAAATCAAAAATATTCAAGAACTGCATCAAGGCATTCCTGATAGGCGGGCTTATATGCTTAATAGGACAGTGCTTTCTCAATCTGTATCAACATTTCGGCATTAATAAAGAAGATTCTTCTACACTCACTACAATCACCATGGTATTTTTGGGAACATTTTCAACAGGGCTTGACATATATCCTAAAATTGCCAAGCATGGCGGCGCAGGTACTCTTGTTCCTGTTACAGGCTTTGCAAACGCCGTTGCCGCCCCTGCTCTTGAGGCTAAAACCGAAGGCTACGTATTAGGTGTAGGCGCAAAGATATTTACAATAGCGGGACCGGTTATTCTGTTCGGAACACTTGCATCCATTGTGTGCGGTATATTATACTATATTTGGCAGTTGTTCTGAAAAATTCTCTATTTAGACCTAAAAAAAGACACCATTTTTAGGCAATTATAACAGCTTATAAAAAAACTAAAAATAAATATTGAAAAAAACTCCGCAATGTTATATAATATAAGAGAGTTTTTCTGCGGCAACGCAGATATTATATAATACTTCACGAAAGGAATCAATGATGGATAACAGAATTGGCGAAGAATGCGGAGTTTTTGCAATCTATGATCCTAAAGGCGACTGTGCAAGAAGTGCCTATTACGGTCTTTACGCACTGCAGCACAGAGGACAGGAGAGCTGTGGTATTGCGGTAAACAACAACCGTGATATTACTTATCACAAAGGCATGGGACTTGTTAATGATGTTTTTAATAATGAAACTATTGAGAAGCTTGGCGGTACTATGGCAGTCGGTCATGTCCGTTACTCAACAACAGGCGAGTCATTAAGAGAAAATGCCCAGCCGCTTGTTTTAAGATATGTCAAGGGCAATATAGCCATTGCGCATAACGGTAACCTTATCAACAAGCCGGAGCTTGAGGACGAGCTCAGCAAAAATGGCGCTATCTTCCAGACAACAAGCGACACTGAAATGATTGCTTATACAATAGCCCGCCACAGACTTAGCTGCGGCAGCATTGAGAAGGCAGTGGAAAATACAGTAAAGCATCTTGTCGGCGCGTTTTCTTTAGTGGTTATGAGCCCTCAGAAGCTTATAGCATGCCGTGACCCGTGGGGCTTCAGACCGCTCTGTATGGGTAAAATGGGTGATGCGATAGTATTCGCATCGGAAACCTGCGCGCTTGATACAGTCGGCGCGGAATATGTACGCGACCTCGAAGCGGGAGAAATTGTTGTTGTTAAGGACGGCAAAATTACTTCAATAAAGACATATGTGAATACAAAGCCTCATACACAGTGTATCTTTGAATACCTGTATTTTGCGCGTCCTGACAGTATCATGGACGGACAGGCTATAAATGACTCCCGTGAGCTTGCCGGCAGGATTCTTGCGCGCAAGTCCCCGGTCGATGCGGATGTGGTAATCGGAGTTCCTGATTCCGGTCTTAACGCAGCAATGGGCTACGCTAATGAAAGCGGTATCCCCTACGGCATAGGCTTTGTAAAGAATAAGTATATCGGCAGGTCATTCATTGAGCCGACACAGGAAATGCGTGAGAATGCCGTCAGGATCAAGCTTAATGTCCTCAAGGGGACTGTTGCGGGCAAGAGAGTTGTTATGGTTGACGACTCAATCGTAAGAGGTACGACCTCGAAGCGTATCGTTAATCTTCTCCGCAAATTCGGCGCAACAGAGGTACATGTGCGCTCATCGGCTCCCCCGTTCACACACCCGTGTTATTTCGGTACCGATGTACCGTCAAAGGATCAGCTGCTTGCTACAGGACGGACAGTTGAGGAAATGTGCGAGATAATAGGCGCGGACTCACTCGCATTTTTGCCGGTTGAGGACTTAAAGAATATTATTCCAAATGCAAAATGCGGCTTCTGCTATGGCTGCTTCTCAGGCAAATATCCTGTAGATACCACAAAATACGTTACGGAATAATTTATATAGGGATACTTATATTCTGAGTATCCTTATTTCAGTTTATATACTTAGGAAAGGAATGATTTTTATGGCAAACCCGAAGGCAGCTCTTATTATGGGCTCGGATTCAGATTTTGATAAGGTTAAGGGCTGTATCACAAAGCTGAAGGAATTTAACATTGACTGTGAGGTAAACGTTATTTCAGCGCACCGCACACCGGCAAAGGCTATGGAATATGCGGCAAAGGCTGAAGAAAACGGTATTGAGGTTATTATCTGCGCGGCAGGCATGGCGGCGCACCTCGGCGGAGTTGTTGCAGCAAACACAACGCTTCCGGTAATCGGTATTCCTATTGAATCAACCTTTAACGGCATGGACGCGCTTCTTGCAACCGTTCAGATGCCGCCCGGAATCCCGGTTGCAACCGTGGGACTTAACAACGGCACAAACGCGGGAATATTGGCAGCTGAAATTCTTTCATTAAAATATGAATACTTAAAGCCGCTGCTCAAGGAAGCGTGCCGGAAGATGGCGGACGGCGTTGCAGAAAAAGACGCGGCGATAAAGGAAAAGGCAGCGGCGCTGTAATATCAGATAAAAAGGAGAAAAACAATGGCAACAGATGCATATAAGGCAGCCGGCGTAAACGTAGAGGCCGGCTATGAATCGGTAAGACTTATAAAGGACGATGTTAAGAGAACGGCGATTGAGGGTGTTCTCGGAGGAATAGGCGGCTTCGGCGGTCTTTTCGAGATCGGCAATGGCTACAATAACCCGGTGCTTGTTTCGGGCACGGACGGCGTGGGAACAAAGCTCAAGATTGCTTTCCTGCTTGACAAGCATGACACTATCGGTCAGGACTGCGTTGCAATGTGCGTAAACGACGTTGCATGCTCAGGCGCAAAGCCGATATTCTTCCTTGACTATCTCGCGGTAGGAAAGAATGTTCCCGAAAAAATCGCTCAGATCGTTAAGGGAGTTGCGGACGGCTGTGTGCTTGCAGGCTGCGCGCTTGTAGGCGGTGAAACAGCGGAGATGCCGGGCTTCTACCCGGAGGATGAATATGACCTGGCAGGCTTCAGCGTAGGTATTGTAGACAAGGACAAGATCACAGACGGCGACAAGGCAAAGGCGGGCGACAAGCTTATCGGCATCGCGTCAAGCGGTATCCATTCAAACGGCTATTCACTCGTAAGAAAGCTTTTCGATCTCAACGGTGAAAACGCGAAGGCTAATCTTTCGGAGTACAGCGAAAAGCTCGGCAAGACTGTCGGTGAGGCTCTTTTAACACCTACAAGAATTTATGTAAAGCCGCTCTTAAAGCTTATTGACGAGGTTGGTATTAATACTGTTTCACATATCACGGGCGGAGGCTTTGTTGAGAATGTTCCGAGAATGCTCCCCGACGGCTTAAAGGCTGTTATACATAAGGGTACATGGGAGGTTCTTCCGATATTTGACGTATTACAGGAAAAAGGCAATATCCCGGAGGCGGATATGTACAACACCTTTAACATGGGTATCGGTATGATTGTCGCTGTTGACGCGGACAAGGCGGAGGCTGCCGTTAAGTGTCTTGAGGAAGCCGGCGAAAAGGCGTCAATTATCGGTGAGCTTGCAGAAGGCGAAAAGGGCGTCGAAGTAATATGAAAAATATAGGAGTTCTTATTTCCGGCGGCGGCACAAATCTGCAGGCGCTCATTGACAAGCAGGGCAGCGTTATAAAAAGCGGCAGAATTGTGTGCGTGTGCTCAAACAGCGCGGGCGCATACGGTCTGGAGCGCGCAAAAAAAGCGGGTATACCTACAAAGGTTATCCGCAAAAACGCCGATTGCGGCGGTGATATGATTGAGTTTAACAGACGGATATGCGAGTATATGAAAAAAATGCAGGTTGACGTTATCGTCCTTGCCGGATTTCTGGCAATCCTCGGCGGTGATTTACTCACAGAGTATGCGGACAGAATTATTAATATTCACCCCTCGCTTATTCCCTCCTTCTGCGGCGACGGCTTCTACGGGCTCAAGGTGCATGAGGCGGCGCTTGATTACGGTGTTAAGGTAACGGGCGCGACCGCGCATCTTGTAAATGAAATCACCGACGGCGGCAGAATATTATTGCAGAAAGCGGTATACATAGAGGACGGCGACACACCGGAAATTTTGCAGAAACGAGTTATGGAGCAGGCTGAATGGATCATTCTTCCGGAGGCTGTGGAAATGGTTTGCTCCGGCATGGTCTAATATGAAGAATAAAAAACTTATTGTAATTCTCTTGATAATACTGCTTGCCTTGATAGCTGTTTTCAGCAGAAACCATTGGTATGGAGGTATTTATCACAATAAGCTTTCTGTCGATTTTCGGGTGCATGGAATCCGGCACGATCTTGACGGCACCAAGGTAGAATTTAGTTCAAATGATTTAAAAATTGCAGAAAAGAATTTTAAGGGTGTTGCGCAGGATTGGTTTGACGAAGATGATTGGATAAATTATGTGAATTTTGTAAGGGGAATGTACGGTAATAATAAATTCCGCTTCAGCATTAAAGCAGCTCAAACCGGGTTACCATACGATATTGTCATAAACTTAGGCAAATTTAATGATAATAATTGGTACAAAAATTCATATGAAATACTTATCTATGTCAATCCAAATGACGATATGAGTGCTGATGTGATAGTCGAACAAAGAGTTTATTATTATGACAAATCAATGCGGCATCAACAGATGTATTCAAAAGAAAGAAAATTGGTGAATAAAGACGATAATGAAATAAAATAATAAGAAAATAAATATTTACCGCGAATCAATGTATACAACATAAAATAGGAATATATACTTATGAGGCTTTTAAGAAATATACTATGGGGATTGGCTGCATTAAACTGGATTATGTTTCTTTTAACATATAACCCCTTCAACTTCTTGCCAATCAGGTTAGCATATATATGTATTATATACATATTGTTCATAGCCAGTATTATAACAATTGCAGGAATTGTTCTTTCAATATTTCTTCTTTGTAAGAACAGACCGTTTAAAAAGAATAATATTATTCTTTTAATAGTATATTTGTTGTATTGCATACCGTTATATAGGCTTGCATTCGATGCGTTAATGAGCGTATAAAATTATTTAACAGAAAGGAATCTAATATGAACAAATTAAACATTTACGATGAATTAAAAAACAACGCCTATCCGGGGCGCGGAATTGTTATCGGAAAATCCGCTGACGGAAAAAGCGCTGTAACCGCCTATTTTATAATGGGCAGAAGCGTAAACAGCAGAAACCGCGTATTTGTTGAGGACGGTGACGGAATACGCACACAGGCGTTTGACCCGTCAAAGCTGTCTGACCCTCACCTTATCATCTACGCGCCGGTAAGGGTTCTGGGCAACAAAACAATTGTTACAAACGGTGACCAGACCGATACGATATATGACCTTATGAATCAGCAGATGACCTTTGAGCAGTCGCTGAGAACACGCGAATTTGAGGATGACGCTCCGAACTATACACCGAGAATTTCCGGCATTATCAAGACCGATAACGGCAATTTCAATTACGCAATGTCAATTCTTAAAAGCGACAACGGCGATGCGTCATCATGTCTCAGATACACCTTCACCTACAACAATCCCAAAGCGGGAGAAGGGCGCTTTATCCATACATATATGGGTGACGGTTCTCCTCTGCCGTCATTTGAGGGTGAACCGAAGCTTGTTGAAATCCCAGGCGATATAGACGAGTTTACGGACGGACTGTGGGACGCGTTGAACGAGGATAACAAGGTTTCGTTGTTCGTAAGATTTATTGACCTTGAAACAGGCGCGGTTAAATCAAGAATTGTAAATAAAAACAAATAAATCGAAAGGAAATATTAACAATGAACGAAATGCAGTTAAAATACGGCTGTAACCCGAATCAGAAGCCGTCACGCGTATATATGGAGGACGGCAGCGAGCTGCCTATTGAGGTTATCTGCGGCAGACCGGGTTATATAAATCTGCTTGACGCACTTAACGGCTGGCAGCTTGTTAAAGAGCTTAAAAAGGCTACGGGACTTCCGGCGGCTACCTCCTTCAAGCACGTTTCACCCGCAGGCGCGGCGGTTGGTGTTGAGCTTTCAGACACATTAAAGAAAATATATTTTGTTGACGATGTTGAGCTTACACCGCTTGCATCGGCATATGCAAGAGCAAGAGGCGCGGACAGAATGTCCTCGTTCGGTGACTTCATATCACTTTCGGACGAGTGCGACAAGGCGACGGCTCTCCTTATAAAGAAGGAGGTTTCCGACGGTATAATCGCGCCGGGCTATTCGGACGAGGCTCTTGAAATTTTGAAGGCAAAGAAGAAGGGCAATTACTGTATTTTAAAGATTGATCCGAATTACACTCCGGCTCCGGTTGAGCGCAAGCAGGTATTCGGCGTAACCTTTGAGCAGGGCAGAAACGAGCTGGATATTAACGATGAGCTTTTGTCAAATGTT
>JBJEIW010000189.1:0-7592 GCA_051877435.1 Candidatus Ornithomonoglobus sp. | reverse complement strand
TAAAATCAATTTAATTTTATCAAATTCGGTCAAACTGTTTCAGAGTCGCTAAACAGAAAAAATTCAACCTGAAAAAGTGAAAATTACGACCGAAAATCAACTGAATTTTCACCCCGAATTTATCCCTTTTTGGTCCTAAAAGGGTATTTTCACCCCGATTTATCCCCTATAAATTGGTACAAATTGGGTTAAAATCCGTCAAATCTTGTCAAACTCATCAAAGAAATTTAGGTATTAAAAAACCCCGAAAACCGCATAACAACGTGGTTTTTCGGGGTTTGTAATCGAGATTTTATCTCTTACTAAACTGTGGTGCACGACGTGCGGCTTTGAGACCGTACTTCTTTCTTTCCTTCATACGTGAGTCACGTGTGAGGAAGCCTGCTGCCTTGAGGTCTGCGCGATAAGCTTCTGTATCAACCTCAAGAAGCGCTCTTGAGATACCGTGACGGATTGCGCCGGCCTGACCTGTAAAGCCGCCGCCTTCAACCTTAACGATTACGTCAAACTTATCAAGTGTCTTTGTAAGTACCAGCGGCTGACGAACGATGAGCTTGAGTGTTTCAAGACCGAAATACTCGTCGATTGATCTGCCGTTGATTGTTATTTTACCGTTGCCCGGAACCAAGCGGACTCTTGCAACGGATGACTTTCTTCTACCTGTACCATAAAACTGTACGTTTGCCATTATTAAAATCCTCCTTATGCTGCTTATTTAATTTCCTGAGTCCAAGCAACCGGCTTCTGAGCCTCGTGGTTGTGTTCAGCGTCAGCGTATACCTTTAATCTTGTGATAGCCTTTCTTCCGATTGAGTTGTTCGGAAGCATGCCGTTTACGGCGTAAATCATAGCCTGCTCCGGCTTCTCTGCCATGAGCTTGTCATAGTGTATCTCCTTGATACCGCCTACCCAGCCTGTGTGGTAGTAACGAACCTTCTGGCTGAGCTTATTGCCTGTGAGAACTGCCTGTGCAGCGTTAATAATGATTACAAAGTCACCGCAGTCAACATTCGGTGTGAATGTCGGAAGGTGCTTACCTCTCAAAATGCTTGCGGCTGTTGCGGCAACTCTGCCGAGCGGCTTGCCTGCAGCGTCGATAACATACCATTTTCTATCAACGTCAGCCGGTTTCTGCAAATAACTTGAATTTGGCTTCATGTTATAATTCCTCCATCTGAATTTAGTCATTTAATAATCTGTTTAATCAACGAGGTTTATTTTACTATGTTTTTTTTGATTTGTCAATACTTTTTTAAATAAATTTTAAAAATCAAATATTTTTCTTCTGAAATCGCCGTTTTTCTTTAATTATCTCTTAAATCCTCATTCGCTATTTTAAAAATCATATGCCGAAAACGGCTTAAAAGCGTCAAAAAACGGGAGTCGTAAGAGACTCCCGAAGACGTGTATCAGCGTATTGCTCTCATTCCGATAAGCTCAATGTGAGATGAAATGTATTCTTCCTTAGGCTCAAAGCTCTCGGCATAGTCCGTTGAGAGATATTTTTTGTTATCATCTGCAAAAACCGTCACGCAGCATTGATCTGCGCCGTATTTTTCAAGCGACATCACCGAGCCTATGAAATTTGCGCCCGATGAAATCCCTACGCCGATGCCAAGCTCGTGCGCAAGCTTCTGCGCCATTATGACAGAGTCGATATCATCGACCGAAACAACCTCGTCAAGCTCGTCAAGATGGCATATCGAAGGAATAAATTCATCCGATATTCCCGCAATTCTGTGATTGCCGGTTTTAAAGCCTGTTGACAGGGTGGGGGAGTTGAGCGGCTCAAGCGGTCTTGCGATACATGCGGGATTTACCGCTTTAAATGCTTTGGCAAGCCCCATAATTGTGCCTCCCGTGCCTACGCCCGCAACAACGCAGTCGGGCTTTAGACCGAGCTTTTCGAGCTGACGCAGCGTTTCCGCGCCGGTATCCTCCGTATGCGCGATAACATTATCATAATTTGAAAACTGCCCGGGAAGGAAAACACCGTCATTTTCAGCAAGCTTTTCGGATTTTGCCACAGAGCCGAGAAAGCCGCCCTCCTCATGGGAAACGAGCCGCACCTCCGTGCCGTAGCTCCGCATGATTTTAATACGCTCCTCGCTCATCCAGTCAGGCATATATACAACCATGGGATGCCCCAGGTATGCCGCCATTGCCGAAAATGCAATTCCGGTATTGCCCGAGGTTGCCTCAACGATCGTATCGCCCGGCTTTATTGCACCGTTTTCGTAAGCCTTCTTTAATATATAAAAGGCTACTCTGTCCTTTATTGAGCCGCTGAGGTTGTAATACTCTGCCTTGGCGTAAATTTTCATCCTTCTATCCTTGTATTTAAAGCTTATTTCCATAAGCGGTGTGTTTGAAATCATATGCCTGATTCCGTCGAATTTTTTATTTATATTATCCATAACGTCCTCCATAATATAGTCACTCATACTATTTTACTCCAAAAACGGTATTTAGTCAACTATTTTCCCGAAAACAATTCCGTTTTCAAGCCTTTCAAGAAGCACCTTACGGAATTCGCCGCTTATATTTGTATCTGACGGAGCGTGAACGTTTATATAGTTTGCGGTTTTGCCCTCGTAGAAGCCGTCCTTCATCTTTGTTTCAAACAGTATATCCATAACTCGTCCGAGATGACGATTAAGAAATTCATCGCGTGAACGGCTTGTAAGCGCGATAACCTCCTTTGAGCGCGCCTCCTTGACCTCGGGCGGACACTGGTCGGGACGCCTTGCCGCCGGTGTTCCGCGCCTTTGGGAGTATTGGAACACATGAGCCTCGGCAAATTGAATTCTTTCGCAGAAGTCAAGTGTTTCCCTGTGCTCCTCCTCGGTTTCTCCTGCAAAGCCGGTCATAATATCGGTGGTTATTGCGCAGTCCGGGAAGTGCTTTCTAAGTCCGTTTACAACCTCCTCAAACTGAGCGGTTGTGTAATGACGGTTCATGCGTTTAAGAACCGAATCACTGCCGGATTGCAGTGATATATGGAAATGGGGACAAAGCTTTTTGCAATCCTTGATTTTTTCTACAAACTCCGAGTTGAGCGTCATTGGCTCAATAGAAGAAAGCCTTATGCGCTCAATGCCGTCTGTTTTATCTATTTTATTTAGAAGCTTCTCCAATGATGTACAGACCAGGTCGGCGCCGTATGAAGCGGCGTGTATGCCCGTGAGAATAATCTCCTTGTAGCCTGCCTGCGCGAGAGTGTTTACCTCGTCAAGAATTTCCTCCTCCTTCCGGCTGCGGATGGGTCCGCGGGCGTAGGGGATTATGCAGTAGGAGCAGAACTGCGAGCAGCCGTCCTGTATTTTAATGTACGCGCGTGTGTGATCCATACAGCGCTTTACGGTAAGCTCCTCAAAAACATGGTTGTCCTTAACGCTTGTTACCGCGTTTAGCTTATCACTTGGCTTAAGCGTTTCGAGCAGGCGCATTGCCGAGCGTCTGTCCTTTGTGCCGAGAACAAGATTGACCCCGTCAATTGCGAGAACCTCATCCGGCGATGTCTGTGAATAGCAGCCCATAACGGCAATCAGCGCGTCGGGATTGGTCTTTTTAGCGCGCCGTATCATCTGCCGCGACTTCCTGTCGCTCATGGACGTGACAGAGCAGGTATTAATAATGTAGATATCCGATTTTTCATTAAACGGAACGATTCTATAACCGTTATCGGCAAACATCTCGGACACCGCCTCGGTCTCATATTGGTTGACCTTGCAGCCGAGAGTATAGAATGACGCAGTTTTCATAATATCCTCCAAATTTCAAAAATAAATGTTAGCACTATTATATAAAATTTTTACGAAAATTGCAATAGGTCTTGACAAACAAAAAAAAAGAATGTATTATAGATTTATAGTCGTAAACGGCTAAGATATGGAAGTAAATCCAATAAAAGACTTCCGGTAACAGACAAGAGGAGGAGACTAATTATGAAAACATTTAACATGCTCTTAGGTTCAATCAATGATGTTAAGGATTTCGTTAACACTGTAAGCAAGTATGATTTCGACGTAGATCTTACATCAGGCAGATACGTTGTAGATGCAAAGTCAATCATGGGTATATTCAGCCTCGATTTATCAAAGCCGATTAAGGTTGAGGTACATTCGGACGACGCTGACGCATTTGTAGACGAAATCAAGTCATTTATCGTTGACTGATTAATAGAAATATATAAACATAGTTAAATGAGAGGCGCACCGTGCATATTTTTGTACGGTGCGTTTTTTCGGAGGAGAGGGAAATTGGAAACAGAATCGCGGATATATAACTTTAATTATGGGTGGTATTTTAAGCTTGCAGACGCTTTTCCGTTAAAGCGAGCGCTTGAATGTAACCGTGATGAAAACGGAAAATATTTTTATGAGAAGGATTTTAAGGAGGATAAGTGGGAGCAGGTTAGTGTTCCGCATACCTTTAATGATAAGGAGCTGTTTTCAACACGAACAGAGGATGCGGGCGCAAACCAGACGCGTACATTTTCCTTTTACAGAAAATGGTTTAAGCTGCCGGAGCAGCATAGGAACAAAAAGGTTATAATTGAATTTGAGGGAATACGTCAGTCATGCTTTCTGTATGTGAACGGCAAAATGGCGGGCTTCTATGAGAACGGTGTCGCGCCGTTCGGCTTTGATTTAACGGCATACATAGATTATGACGGTGATAATCTGATTGCTGTTGCGACCGATAACACATCAACCCGCAATTTGCCCTTCTGTATGGCTGAAACTCCCAACTATCCCGATGCCGAGCCGGGCTCATATGTCACCGAGCTTGAGGCGGGCGCGGCGGCAGAATATCATAAGGGGGTAGGCTTCTTTTGGAACTGCAATGATTTTAATCCAGCTCTCGGCGGACTTACAAAAAATATAAGACTGCACATAAAGCCGCGGGTATATCTGACATTGCCTCTGTATACCAATTTACAGACCTCAGGCACATATATATTTGCCGATAATTTTAATGGTGATATTGCCGAGGTAAATATATGGGCGGAGGTACGGAATGAAAGCGGCGCAGATATTAGCGTATATACCGAAAACATTGTCATTGATAATGAGGGACAGAAAATCGCACGGATAATATCGGAAAAGTCAGATGTTCTTTCGGCGCCGCTTCCGGCTGCGCCGCCCTTGTCAATAACTCCGAGGTCAGCCTATACTAAGGAGGCAGACCATTATGTTCCTGTTAATGATGAGGAAAAGCTTCCCCCAACAGAAACTGCCTCAAAGGATGTATCGGTTATAAAGTCAAAAGGGACAGTAAAAAATATTAAGCGCTGGCGCGTTGATTGTCCGTATCTGTATACTGTCCGCACTGTTTTGTATGCTGACGGAAAAGAGGTTGACTCGGTTGATACAGTAACAGGCTTCAGAAAAACCGCTTATGATAATACGCGAGGACTTATGATTAATGATGAGCCGATATGGCTCACCGGCTACGCGCAGCGCGCGTCCAACGAATGGGCGGCGGTGGGAGCGGCAAATGACTGGCTGAAGGATTTTGACGCAAGGCTTGTTCGTGAAAGCAATGCCAACCATATAAGGTGGATGCACGTTTCGGCGTGTCCGGCGGATATCCGCGCCTGTGACCGCTTCGGAATTGTATGCACGCAGCCCGCGGGAGATAAGGAGCGCGAGAGCTTCGGCAGACAGTGGAAGCAGCGTGTGGAGCTCATGCGCGATGTTATAATATATTTCAGAAACAATCCGTCAATAATTTTCTGGGAGGCCGGCAACAATGCCATTAATGTCGCTCACATGGGGGAAATGCGTCAGGTCAAGCAGGCGCTTGACCCGTCGGGAGGCAGATATATCGGGTGCAGAACTATCAATACAATTGATGTTGTAAAAGAAGCGGAGTATGTAGGAACAATGCTCAACCGCCATGCGGGACGCTTTCAGTCGGAGCTTATGCCTGTAACTGAAACGGAATATTTGCGAGAGGAATCGCCGCGGCGCGTATGGGATGATTTTTCACCGCCGGATTATGATTATGATAATGTGTGGGCGGGAAAAGGAGGAATGAAGCAGCCGGGGCTTGATGTCCATGATTATACCGCGGAGGATTTTGCGATACGCGCAGCTATGGGGTATTCGGAGTTTTTTAATGACCGCATGGGCGGTGCTTCGGGAAAAAATCTTTACAGCGCGGCGGCTGCTTTATGCTGGACGGATTCGGTGCAGCACGGACGGCAGAGCGGCAGCGAGAATGCCCGTATGAGCGGCAGAGTTGACGCTGTGAGGGTGAAAAAACAAAGCTTTGATGTGTTTAAGGTAATGCAGAATGAGGCTCCTGAGGTCAAAATCCTCGGCCACTGGAGCCATCCAAAAACAGGTGGAGATAACTATAAATATCCCGTGAAAAGGTTTAACGGGAAGTTCTGGGAAAAGACAGGCGAGTATGCGTACCGCGCTCCGCATAACAAAACTGTGTATGTTATCGGCAGCTATCCTGTGGCGAGGGTAGAGCTTATTATTAACGGAGAAACTGCCGGAGTGTGCGAAAAGCCTGTGCATACATTCATATTCCCGTTTGAGGGAATTGATATAACGCAGTCCGGATATATTGAAGCGCGGGCATATGACTATGACGGTGAGCTTATAGCTGCGGACAGGATGGATACCGCAGGGGAGCCTTATAAGATAAGGCTGACACCGCACACCGGAGAGAGAGGACTGCTTGCAGACGGTGAGGACGTAATATTTTTTGATGTTGAGGTGCTTGACGAAAATGGATTTATATGTCCCTGCTGCTATGAGAGAATCGATTTTGAACTGGAGGGACCCGGGAAATTCTTAGGCGGCTATAACAGCGGAAAATATAACGGCTATGGAAAGCATGACAGCGTGATACATCAGAACCATGTATATGCAGAATGCGGAATAAACAGAGTATTTGTAAGAGCCGCGGACGAGCCGGGAGAGCTGCGGCTTACGGCAAAAATGAAGGGCGTTAAGGCGGCTGTGGTAAGCTTTAAATCGGTGCCTGCCGATACCTCTGCACTATCAGAGAGCACTGTGCAGCGCATCGCATACAGTATGGAGGAATTTAACCGTGTCAATAAATATGCCTTTGAGCCGATTTCGGCGGCGGATAAGGCAAAGTATGCGCCGGAGGATAAAACCTATTGTAAGGTGCTTATAAATGGAGATGAGGCAGACACGCATGGGATCAAGGTGGAATATCTCAATGACGCGGTATACGGTCCTATAGTATATATCTTCGACAGAATAAACCGCGTATACCCCGGAAGAATAAAATACAGCTATGATAAAGAAAAGGGACTTCTGATTTTTGAAACAGAGGGACATAAAATAAAACTCGAAAAGGGTCATACTCATATGAGCGTGGACGAAGAGGAAAGTCTGCTTAACGGCGAGCCTTATGTTAATGATGACGGCACACTTATTGCTGAAATAAGCGCGGTTGCTTCGTATATTGAGGGTGCGTCTGTATTTTATGACGATAACGTTAATCTGTACAGAATAATATTTGAATACTAAAATGGGGATGTATTAAAACTAAATTATTGTTTAGCGGCATACACCTACGGTGTACCCCCACACTCCTTG
>JBJEIW010000188.1:0-7679 GCA_051877435.1 Candidatus Ornithomonoglobus sp. | reverse complement strand
CACACGTATAAGATGATATTCACTTTTTAATTATTGTGGTATTTTCAGTATACCACAAACAATCAATTTTGTAAACATTTTTGAAAAAATTTTTATATTTATATAAACTACATATATGCTTTTAAATAGAAAGGAGCAATAAACCGCAATATCTGCAAACAAAAAGACAATATATGCAATTTTCTTATTCATTAAAATATGCTAAAATAGAATTAAATAATCAAAATTCTTTATAGGAAATATATAAAAAGAAAGTGAGGCAGGCTTATGAAACGAAAAGCTTATGCAATTCTCGCAGTGATGATTGTTTTGCAGTTGTTGCTGTCGGGGATAGTGACGGTAAATGCGGAGGATAACGGTATAGGCGAGGTCTATACAGCGCCGGAAAGCCCCGCGGTTACCTACAACATGAATCTGGACTGGAAATTCTTTGACGCGGGCAGAAACGGCGCAAATCTGAAGGCGGATATGTGGACTGTTATGGCTGTTGCGGATAAGGACGGAAAGAAATTCTATGACAAGGATTATGACGATTCTGCATGGGAAACAGTATCCATTCCGCACGGAATAGGCGGCGGCACAAACACATTTACGGGCGCAAACTATGATGCCGGCGGCGGCTACAGAAGCGTTCTTCTCTACAGAAAGACCTTTACCGTTCCGCAGTATGCTGAGGGCGGCAAGGTGTTCTTTGAGCTTGAGGGTATCAGACAGGGCGCTTATGTGTGGTGCAACGGAGAGAAGGTCGGCTACTATGAGGCGGGCATAGCTCCGATGGGCTTTGATCTTACAAGCTTTGTTAAGCCGGGCGAGGAGGCGGTTATCGCAATCCTTGATGACGGTCTTACCGCCAGAGGAACATATGACAGAATTCCGTACGAGACGGTTCCGGGTGAGGAATGGGGTTCATCATACTCAACCGACAACTATAAGGAAACCTATGGCACGGGCGCAGGCTATGTATGGAATACAAAGGACTTCAACGAGCCTCAGATAGGTCTTGTATATGACGCGTACCTCCATGTAAAGGGCGCGGTGTATCAGACGCTGCCGCTTTATAATAACCTTAAGACGACAGGAAACTATATCTATGCGGATAATTTTGATATAAAGGGCAAAACCGCGACGATTCACGTTGATGCCGAGGTAAGAAACGAGTCGGCGGCAGACGGTAATTATACGCTTGAGGTCGCTGTGGTTGATATGGACGGAAAGCTTAAGTACAGCTTTGAGAGCGCAGCCACAGCCGTTAAAAAGGCATCCGATGCCGGCGTGCGTTGGGAAACGGCGGTTGAGAGTGATGTTTATGATACAGCAAAGGTTGAGAATCCGACAGGCATCACAGGTGTAAACACACCTGTTGTCACATATATTAGAGCAAGCTATAATGCGGAGGATATGCGCTTCTGGTCAACGGACGATCCGTATCTTTACACTGTATATACAATACTCAAGGACAGCAGCGGAAATGTTGTTGATGTGCAGAAAAAGGATACAGGCTTCAGAAAGATTACATATGACGCTAACAGCGGTATTCTCATAAATGACAAGGCTGTATGGATGGCGGGCTACGCCCAGCGTTCAACAAATGAGTGGGCTGTAATAGGCGTGGCGACAGACTGGCTCCAGGATTACGATATGGCGCTCTTGAAGGAAAACAATTCAAACTTCATTCGCTGGATGCACGTAGCGCCTAAGCCTAACGAGGTTCGTTCCTCAGACAGCTACGGCGTTGCGGTTGTTGTGCCGGCAGGCGACAAGGAGGGCGTAGGTCTTGACGGCAGAAACTGGTCACAGCGCGCGGAGGCGATGCGCGATGTGATGATCTATTTCAGAAACAGCCCGTCAGTCGTGTTCTGGGAGACAGGCAATTCCGCTGTGGGCAGCGCGGCAAACGCGAACGATATGGCGCGTCTGCGCGACAGTATCGACCCTCACGGAATGAGATTTATAGGCGCGAGATCGACGACCGCGGCGGATCAGATGAATTATGATTATAACTATGCCGGAACAATGTACGGCAACTATGCGGAAAACGCGATAAACGCGATGAAGGCAAACGGAATATTGGGACCGATAATGGAAACCGAGTACGCCCGCGGCGAGTCTCCGAGACGTGTATGGGATCTGTATTCACCGCCGGATTTCGATTATGTGAACAAGCTTGTTTACAAGGACGGCGCTACAGGCAACAAGCTTGACGGCTATGATGTGTGGAACGCCACTCAGGAGGAAATGACAGTATCCAACGTCACCGAGTACAACGGTTATTACGCAAACCGCGCGGGCTACGGCAAGAGCCTGTATTCCGCGGCGGCAATGATGGTGTGGTCGGATTCGAACATGCACACCAGAAATACCGCGACTGAGAACTGCCGTACGTCAGGAAGGGTTGACGCGGTACGTCAGAAGAAGGAAATGTTTGCGGGAACAAAGACCGCGCAGTCAGGCGAATCGGCAATACATATTGTAGGCCACTGGAGCTATCCGCAGGTATCTGAAGATACATATAATTACTTCGGTACGGAAAATATCGCTATTGACGATCGTTATTCGTATGACAGGTATGTGCTGAGCGATAAGCGTAAGCGCGATCCGCTGAAGAAAACCGTATATGTGATTGGCTCGGCGGATGTTGCAAAGGTTGAGCTTTACAGAGTTGACGGAGAAACAGAAACGCTTCTCGGCACGGACAGCAGCGCGTCAAGCACCTTTATCTATCAGTTTGACAATATAGACGTAACGCAGGGTGATGCCGTAATTGCAAAGGCATATGACGCGAGAGGCATGCTGGCAGCTACGGACGAGATAAAGCGCACATATGACGCTGTTACATTAAGACTTACTCCGCATACCGCAGTAAAAGAGGACGCGGAGGGGAATGTATCGTCAGACTGGAGAGCGGACGGCGCGGATATCGCGTATATAGACGTTGAGGTCATAGATAAAAACGGCAACGTGTGCGCTCTTAATTATGACAGGATTAACTTTACCTACAGCGGCGAAGGTCAGTATTTAGGCGGATATAACTCCGGCTCGGGAGCGAACTGCCTGCAGAACACGGCGGAATCGGAGGGAATTTCGCACTACTTCGGGGGCGACAAGTCCGGCACATCAACAATCGGCAAGGATTATGTATATGCCGAGAACGGTACAAACAGAATTTTTGTCCGTTCAACAAGAAATGCGGGTACGTTTACACTGAATGCATCAATGGACGGCATGCTGCCGGTATCTGTTTCAATCAACTCGGACGCGGTTGAATCAACAGGCGGTCTTACAACGGTAATGTCATCAAGACTTTCACCAGATGCAAAGGAAGCTCCGGTTATATCAAATGTGAAGCCGTTAAAGCCGCTTATGCTCAATAAGAAGCTGATAGACTGGGCAAACGTCAAGACGGAAACGGAGCAGGATAATACAGTATATTATGATGTATATCTCAACGGTACGAAGCTCGAAACAAGCGCCGAGACTTATGTGGGAACCATGGATACCCTGTTCGGACCTATTTATGAAATACTCACAGCGGCTAAGAATGCAGGCGCGTCAGGCTTTACAATGGTATATGATGACAGCAAGGCTCCGGCAATGCTTGAGGTAACGTGTGACGGGCATACCTATCAGTATCAGGAAAACCGCAATCAGATTCTTATAGACAATACCGAATACAATGAGTGTGTCGATATGCCTGTTATGAAAAACGGCACAATGGTCGCAAATCTTCCGCTCATGCTCGGCTATGCGGGAGTGAGCTATTCATATGATAACGAGAACCGCATTCTCAACATAACAGTACAGTGACAGGAGGTAAGGCAAAATGAAAAAAATAATATCATCAATTCTTTCAATATCAATACTTGCAGCCTCCTCGGCTGTGCCGGTATTCGCGGACTACACGTCACCGGAGGTGTCGTATGATATTGAGCAGATAAATCTCACCTTTGATGACGGTACGGAAACAAACGATATTGACGGCAGCAATGCTTTGGCTATCGGCGAAACGATGACAAAGGTGTTCGATACAAGCATTGACAGCACAAAGGAATTCTATCTCGGCTTTGATTTCAGATTTGACACGGAAGGCGGAGATATTGAAATTCCTAAGTTCAAGAGCAACGGCACGGATGTTGATAAGGTCGGACCTATATTCAGCTTCGACGGAACCAATCTCAGAACGCAGACAGGCTCAAGCAGCTATCAGAATCTCGGAGAAATATCAACGGGCGTGTGGTATTCGGGTGAAATAGAGGGAAGAACCGGCTTGGGCGCGCAGTACACAACCTTCCGCCTTTACAGCTATGACGGCGGAGAAAAGACGCTTGTTCAGGAAACCGCAAATTTCAATATGAGAAACCTCAGCTCCGAGGGCAGAAGCTTCAACGGTATGCGGGCTATGAATGTAAGTCTTGACAATGTCGTGCTTATAGAGGAAAAGCCCGATACTATTATCGTTTCATCGGATGCGGACGAAATGAATGCCGGCACGGATATTGCGCTTGATTATGTAATGACAAGATTTGGCGAGGAATTTAACAAGTATTCCGTTACATGGTCGGTATATGATGCGGATGACGCACAGCCGCTGTCGGACGAGAACATAACAATAACATCATCCGGCATACTTGCAGCGGGGATAAAGGCGGAGACTCAGACCGTTACGGTAAGGGCATCGGCAAGCTTCGGCGATAAGGAGCTTTACGGCTCAAAGCAGATTGCGATAAACGCTGTTGATACGGGCAGTGAGAAGTTTGACACAATAGAAGTTGAGGGACCGACTGAGGTTAAAGCGGGTACATCGGCGGAATACAGCTTCAAGGCTTACAAGGACGGAGCTGAGATTACCGATATTTCTGAGGGCGATGTCGTATGGGGAATCTATGACGCTGTCGGCATAACAAAGAACAACAACATCAACATGAGCGTTGAGGACGGTGTTCTCACACTTGACGCTTCAATCATTCCGCAGACAATAACAGTAAAGGCGCTGTCGGCAAGCGGCGCGGTAATGGGCGGAGCGCAGGTTGTGACAACCTGGTCGGACGCGCAGAGGGAGCAGGTTCTTTCGTACAGCGCGTGTGAAACAGAGCTTACGAACACAACTCTTGTTGACTCATGGGACGGCTCAAGGGCATACGCGACAAGTGATAACATTACTTTCTCGTTCGGAGACCAGAGCGCTTATGCCGTAACGGACGTTGACATTAAATTTGACGAAACAGACGGTCACGGGCTTACTCTCCTCAACAACAACGGCTCGGAGAACTCAAACATCCGTGTTCACGGCGGCGCGCTTGCGCAGCAGACTTCGGGCAGCAGCTGGACAACAATTCTTACAGCTGAGGAATTTGACACAGGCGCATGGTATCATATAGAATTTCTGTATCTTAACGGTATGGAATCGGGCTACAATATATACAAGTATGACGATACCGACGCAAAAACGCTTGTAAAGTCAATGCCGAACTGCAACAGAAGAAACGATAAGCCTTACGGCAAAATCACATTCACAACAGGTCTTGTGATTGATAACTTCAAGACAGCGCTTGCGGCCCCCAACGAGGTATCGGTCACAGCGCCGGGACAGTATATGTTTGCCGGCGATACCGCGCAGTTTACAGCTGTTTCAAAGCGAAACGGTCATAATATGGTTGGTCCGGCTCTTACATGGAGCGTGCTTGACGGTGAAGGGCTCCCGATTATCGACGGCAGCGTAACGGTCAGCGAGAACGGTCTTGTAACAGCAGACTCACAGGCTGCGGCCGGGACGATAACCGTAAGAGCGGCGAGCGCGGCGGGCTACAGCGGCGCGGCTGAAATTACCATTCAGATATCGGAGATATTCTCCGTTACAAATCTCGGCATCAACGAGACGGGAACAGCGGTTACCAAGGTGTATGTGGATAAGAATTTCTACTATAACGATGATGTTGTATTTATAATCACCGTCAAGGGCAATGACGGTGTGCTGAAGGCGGTTAAGCTGATAAGCACCTTTGGTGACCGCCTGAATATAGGCTCAAACGAGCTTGCGACAGATATGACCTTACCGACAGATTTCGATCCCGAAACAGACAGGGTAGAGGCTATGGTATGGACAGCATTCTGATATGAATCAAAGCGAAATGATCGGACTCTGAGGGGTATTTGCCCTCGGGGTCCGTTTTTTTGCTTTATTTAAGGTATATGAAAAAGTTTAAAAAATTTTCATATATTGCTCTATTGACAAAAGAATATGGAATGCGTATAATATGTACTATCAAAACAGAGTAATCATATAGATTAAGTATGAAATACTCAGAAAAGAGGTATATAATTATGAAAAAGAGATTATTAGGTATTACATTGGCATCGGTATTGGCAGTTACAGCTCTTGCAGGCTGCGGCGCAAGCAAGGAAACAACGTCTGAAGAGCCGGCAGCAGAGACAGTTACATTGACAAATGTGTCATATGATCCGACTCGTGAGCTTTATGCGCAGTATAATGAGGTGTTTGCTGCATATTGGAAGGATAAGACGGGTCAGGATATTGAGGTTACACAGTCACACGGAGGTTCCGGCAAGCAGGCGCTTGAGGTCGCAAACGGACTTGAAGCGGACGTTGTAACACTTGCTCTTGAATATGACGTAAAGGCTGTCCAGGACGCGGGTCTTATAGAGCCGGGCTGGGTAGACGAGTTTGACAAGGACAGCGCTCCGTACACATCAACGATCGTATTTCTTGTAAGAAAGGGAAACCCGAAGAATATCCGGGACTGGGATGATCTTGTTCAGGACGGCGTAGGCGTAATCACACCGAACCCCAAGACATCGGGCGGCGCAAGATGGAACTATCTCGCAGCATGGGCATATGCCGATAAGCTGTATAACGGCGATGAAGCGAAGGTTAAAGAGTTTATAAAGAAGCTTTATGAAAACGTGCTTGTTCTTGACTCAGGCGCAAGAGGCGCGACTACAAGCTTTGTAGAGAACGGTCAGGGTGATGTACTTATCGCATGGGAGAACGAAGCGTATCTGTCGGTTCAGGATTATCCGGATGACTATGAAATCATTACACCGAGCATAAGTATTCTTGCTCAGCCTTCTGTAGCGGTTGTTGACGAGGTTGTTGATAAGAGAGGCACAAGAGAGGTTGCGACCGAGTATTTACAGTATCTGTATTCGGATGAGGCGCAGAGAATCGCAGGCGACAATTTCTACCGTCCGTCAAATGAGAAAATTCTTCAGGAATACGCGGATGTATTCGACCTTGATATAAATCTTGTAACAATAGACGATTTCGGCGGATGGGATGAAGCGCAGGCAGCACATTTTGCTGACGGCGGCATATTCGATGAGCTTTATGAAGAAAAGTAAGACCAAAAGAGTAATTCCGGGCTTCGGACTGAGTATGGGGGTAACAATCTCCATACTCAGTATCGTAGTTCTTATCCCGCTTGCGGCGCTGGTAATATTTACGGCGCAGATGGATTTCGGAGAGGTAATTAAAACCATAACCCGTCCGCGCGTGCTGGCAAGCTTTGAGGTAAGCTTCCTCACGGCGTTTATCGCATCGGTTATAAACGCTGTTATGGGAGTAATCCTTGCGTGGGTGCTTGTGAGATACAAATTCCCGTTCAAAAGAGTGCTTGACGGAATGATAGAGCTTCCGTTTGCGCTGCCAACGGCGGTGGCAGGCA
>JBJEIW010000187.1:0-7780 GCA_051877435.1 Candidatus Ornithomonoglobus sp. | reverse complement strand
GGGGACAAGGAGTGTGGGGGTACACCGTAGGTGTATGCCGCTAAACAATAATTTATTGCTCTAATTTCAAACACATGAATTTCAACTTAAACAAAGTTGAAAAAAACCTGATAATAGATCGGTTCTGTTTTAATGCAGCCCCATCCTCTTTTAGTCATGACAGCATGAACTCGAATGATCTTTTTTGGATATTAATAATTTTAAATTATTATTTGTTAATAATTAGAAAAATCAAGTTCTTGAAAATCAAAAATATCAAACCTTCCTCTTTCTATACAATTGTTGAATTTGTCATATTGAGTTTTGCTTACAAGTTCATCATTGACTATATATCCTTTTATTTGATTTCCGGTATCATCGAAAAGAATTTTAGTATTATATATCTCCTCCCATGAGTGCGTGATGTCGCTATACCTGCATATAGATTTTTTATAACCGTCTCTTAGAGACGAGCTATCACAACAAATATAATAATCACCATACAACATAACCGGATAATTTGACATACCATTGTATTCTAAGCAGCATGTACCTAAGATACGGAAAAGTATTCCATGTTCTATTTTGTATATTTCTATGTATCCGATTTGACTATCATCAGTAATACCAACAGCCAACAGTTCAGGAATATCATCGCCGGATATATCTGCATCGGTTACACCAATATCGTTATAAACCTTATATGGCTCATCTTGATATAAGGCTCTGATGCAGTGACCTGAATACTCATGCAGCATACTTTTTGTACTCAATACAGCAATACCTGCTGCTTCTGAACAGTCACTTGCATAACCCTTAATAGTGCTGTTAAGCATCCCATCACTAATAGCATCGCTATGGAGATATTTAAAACCAATGATATTATTTTCTTTAAGTTCATATGTAGCCGACCCGGAATCTAAGTATGTATAGTAATTGGTTACGGCATAATTAAAATAGCTGTCATATTGAACATATACAGATGAGTCGTTGATATAATATGTACCGGCATCAATCTGCCTCCATGTTTTACGATAATATAACCCATCTTCGGTAAAATACATAACAGAAGAATAAATCTCCATATCTACCTGATAATCATACCAATACCCATCCAAGCCTCCCGGTGCACCGTATTCGGGAGGTACCGTCGGCAACACACGATTTTCTAAACAATGGGATTCAGAGGGAGTGGGGACAGCAGTTTGTGTTGCGCAAGCGTAGAGGTTTTCCTCAAGTCCCTCCGTTTCTTCGGGTTCTTCGTTTTCTATATCTTCTATACTTTCGGCAACATCCAAAGAGGTCGGTGTGCTGTTATTTTTTATAGAAACAATTATAGCTCCCATTATAATCATGCTCAGAAAAATAATATTGAATAAAGCAATAGTTTTGTGATTTTTGAATGTTGACTTACATTTGTTTATGCATCGTTCATAAAACGGCACACTCCTCTGCCGCCTTGCTGCCTCATTGAGAAGCATATCAAGGGGAAATCTGCAAGCAGGGCAATATTTTGCAAGTTGAGAAATTTTCTCTCCGCATTTCGGACATTTATACTTAAGCATCTTCCGAAAGCTTTTTTGGGGTGCTTTATAGTAATAGCCGCACCTGGGACACACTGCATCGGTATCTGATATGTATTTTTTGCCGCATTTTTGGCAGACTATCAGTGACATATGCGCTGCCTCCGTTCCGTGTTAATCTGTATGAATATTTTATCATTAAAAATGGGGCATGTCAAGAAAAAAACTTTTGGTAATCACGCTTTATATTGAATTTTCAGCAAAAAAGGCAGCGTAATTTGCCGCCCTTGCTATATAAAAATTCTCATTAAATCATATTCCTTATTCTTCGTTCCGCCTCTTTGTAAACCGCCTCATCATCGCGAATCGATATGACAATAACCTTCATTACATTATCCTGCTTCACAAGGTCATATACGACTCTGTACCCCAAATCACGCAGTTTTATTTTATAATATCCGCTTAAAGCTGAAGATGTGTGATTGCCGAGCGGTTTTCCTATACCGTCCGGCGGGGGCAGCGGTCTTTGCGCAGTCTTTTCTATTGCTTTAAGAATAATCCTCCTGTTGTACGGATCAAGACGCTTTAAATCTCTCTGAGCTTCCTTGATATACTCGATCTTCCATTGCATAGGCTTAAGCTCCTTATTCGATTTCCACGTCTATCTCAGCAAGCTCTTCCTCCGTAACGCCAATCTCCCTGAGCAAATCCTCATGCCTTATATTCTCTGAGGCATTGTTATTTTCCATTCTTTTTTCAGCCTCGGCCAACAGCAAATAATCCGAAAGCATTTCCATGAGGGACTCGTACTGATTCGGTGAAAGCAATACACATGCAGGCTTATTGTTTTTCATAACAATTTTTGTACCCGCGTTTTCAACCTCATCAAAGATTTTACTCGCCTCACCCTTATTAAAACGGGTAATAGGCACAATAGATTTCATCATTCCCATAACTGACATTTGATTCATAGAAAAGCCTCCTTTAAAAATTTCACTTATATTATATGCAAATTAAGTTAAAATGTCAATATAGCTATCGATATTTATACAGTAAATCTATTGTTATAAAATCAAAGCCACCGGCTTAACCGATGGCTTTGATTTTATTCATCCTTTTTTTGATTTATTTTATTAATTGTATCTATTACCGCAAGCACAACAAATGCCACACTCAGAACAGATAATACCGCGAGCTTACTCATGCGTTATGCCTCCTTTATATGAATACCGCAATCGCGCTGTAATCTTCAGAATCCTCAGGAGCGTTTGCCCTTCTTTCCTTCAGCAGCGCCTGAAGCCATTCCTTAGGAGCGGCTGATTTTTTCAGTGACTTCTCCATAAAGCTCTCACTTACATACCGCCATAAGCCCTCTGTACACATAAGGAATGACGAATTTTTCGGGAGCCTTTGAACAGGCTGTACATCCGGCTTGAATCTGCTTCCGTCGCTGAGGTAGTTCTTCATCCTTCTGTCCTCGCCTCTGATTTCATCATACTTGATTTTGCCTTCCCTAAACGCCTCAAATGCCGCAGTCTGATCGTCCGTCACCGTCTGAAGCCGATGCTTTTTAAAGCAGTAAATCCTGCTGTCACCGCAATGCGCCCATACTGCCTGTTCCCCGTCCGTTATGAGCGCAGCAATTGTTGTTGATAATTCCTTTGGGAACTCAGGATCACGTATAAGCGAATCCTGGGCCGCATCCATATAATCATACATGAAATCATAGGATATGT
The DNA here is from genome assembly GCA_051877435.1 of Candidatus Ornithomonoglobus sp. Taxonomy (GTDB): domain Bacteria; phylum Bacillota; class Clostridia; order UBA1381; family UBA1381; genus Ornithomonoglobus. The sequence goes on along the minus strand of JBJEIW010000187.1, from coordinate 4,542 downwards.
CGGGTTTTTCCATAAATTCCGATAAAAGCCCGTTTGCCGCAGTTGCAGAAGCATAGCGGCCGCCGCCCTGCTCACCGCTTCCGTCTGCAATTACAAAGCACCTCAACCCGTCCTTTTCCTGACAGCCTGCGCAGTCGTTATTTCCGCTTGATCTGTCCATCACTGCAATTCTCATAAAAACTCCTCCGGTTTATTTATATATTTTTCAGCCTTCTATTGTATATTTATGTATTCTATAGAAATAATTGTACAGTTCTCTTGCTGCAGCCTCAGCGTCCGTATCCTTCTTCAGATCTACTATATCCGCAAGAAGCTTTGCCGCCGTTTTATCATCAACATCCCTGAATAAGCCTGTACCCCATTTTGTCGTACCGGCAGATTTAAAATAATCCCAGAAAAGAAGTCTTGACGCTTCTTCGCTGCTTAATCTTATGCGATACTTCGGGCTGCTCTTGACAAAGCCCTCTCTGTATTCATTGCCCTCAAAAGCAACATCAATAAGAAATACCTCCAGAATTATTCTGTTTGCCTCTCCGACACCTGACCCCGCCGCAGTAAGAATTGCAAGCTTATTCGTTTCAAGTCCCCTGAATCTTCTTGCTTTGCCGCGGCTGTCCGCGCCTGCGCGGATTACCCCGTCACCGATTAAAACACTTTCGCCTCTGAATGCCGGATTCTGATGTCTGACCTCCTTGCGCCCTGACCTTTTTTCCTTTTCCCTGCGGAACTTTTCAAGCTCCTGTAGCTTTTGCGCAATCCGTCTTTCGCGTTCCTGAGCTTCCTTCGCTGCAGCTTTCTGATTATTTTTCTCTTCTAATAAATTATCTGTTTTTTTCTGAAGATTATTCTCCTCAAATACGAGGAACCTCTTAAATGCATCCGGATATATAAATTTCTTAATCTCGCCGCTGAAATCTACCTTTACTGCCTTATCGAAAACTTCTGTTATTACACCTGTTCCCCACAACTTATGTATCACACGTTTATTGATTAATTCTTCCATATGTATCCACCTTCGCTGTCAAAAAAAGAGCTGTCACTGTACAACTCACCGTTTATTAATTTTTACATGTTAATTACACTGATTTTTCCTATATTTATTATAGCATTTTTTTTGAAAGTTGTCAAACCTTAAGCAAAAATCAACTTATACAAATAAAGTACGGTTTTTCCGCCCGAAAACTGTACTTTTGCATATTACCACTTTCTGTTTTTAGGGAACGGACATTTCCCGTCCGCAAGCATTGCGCGCACCTGCATCACACAGCCGCACAGCGCGCAGGTTGAGCCGTACTCAAGCTTCTCACATTCGCCGCATATCGAAATGCGGCGCTTGTACTCCTCATCCTCAACAAAACGCATTCCCTTCATCGAACGGACCTCATTAACCATCCGCGCTATATCCTCTTGGCTTAAAACGGTTTTCAGCCCGCACCTCTTACATTTTGTCCGATCCATTATCTGAGTGTTACGGAAACAATGCTCATCTTCGGCGCAATAAGCCTTACCTTATTTCCCGAAAGCTCCGCTTTAAGCTTTACCGGCTTTACCCTTTCAGGCTCGTCAAAGCTGTTGTAATCGCACATATTCTCAGCTGTGAGAACCTGCGCCTCAACCGCGGAATACTCCCTGTCAATTACAAATTCAAGCTCCTCCTCCTCGTCAAGGCGCGTATTTGCGGCGGTGACCGTAAGAATGCCGTCCTTTTCCGATGCTGAAATACTGAGCTTCGGGATTTTCTCTCCGTCAGCCTCATATGACTTCGCATCATATGAAACATCAACCATCTCGCCGTCCTGATGTCCCTTCATAAGCTTAAAGAGATAGTATGTCGGCGTCAGAACCATCCTCTCACCCTCTGTGAGAACCATCGCCTGAAGAACATTTACCATCTGAGCGATATTTGCCATCTTTACGCGGCGGTTCGCCTCGTGGAACATATGAAGAATTATCATGCCGGTCACCGCGTCGCGCATCGTGTTCTGCTGATAGAGAAAGCCGGGATTTGTGCCAGGCATACAGTCATACCAGTTGCCCCACTCGTCAACTATAAGGTCAAGCTTCTCCTGCGGGTCCGCGCAGTCCATCACCGCGATGTGATCTCTGAGCTTTTTTCTCATGCGCTCAACATCGGCAAGATTTGAATACCAGCCCTCCGGCTCAAAGCTGAAGCTTGAACCCTTACGGTTCCAGTCGCCCTCATAGGTATAATTATGCCATGAAATGGCATCCATAAATTTTCCCGCGTTCTTTATAACCGTTTCCGTCCAGTTTGTATCATCCGCATTTGCGCCGCAGCCGACCTTATATATCGGCTCCTCGCCGTAATTTCTTATAAAGGTCTGGAAGCGTCTGTATAGGTCGCTGTAATACTCAGGACGCATATTGCCGCCGCAGCCCCAGTTCTCGTTGCCGACGCCGAAATATTTCAGCTTCCACGGCTTCTCTCTGCCGTTTTTGCGTCTTTCGTTCGCAAGCGGCGAATCACCGTCAAAGGTCATATATTCGATCCAATCGCGCATTTCCCCAACAGTGCCTGAGCCTACATTGCCGGTTATATACGGCTCACAGCCGAGCTGCTCACAAAGCTCAAAGAACTCGTGCGTACCGAAGTGATTATTCTCGACAACGCCGCCCCAGTTCGTGTTTACCATATACGGACGCTTGTCCTTGTCGCCTATACCGTCGCGCCAGTGATAATCATCGGCAAAGCAGCCTCCCGGCCATCTTAACACCGGAATATCAAGCTCCTTAAGTGCGGCAACAACGTCATTTCTCATTCCGTTCGTGTTGGGAATCCCGCTGTCCGGCTCAACATAAATACCCTCATAAATACAGCGTCCGAGATGCTCTGCAAACTGACCGTATATATTTCTGCTGATTATACCCCTTTTCCGTGAAGTATCTATCTTTACTACTGACATTTTTTTATCTCCTTACTTACTATAAATCACATTGTCATTATTCTAACACAAGTCACCGCTGTTGTAAACACCTAATTTAAAGTTATTGAAATTTTGTATAAACATAACAAGGGAGGTCAAAAATAAAAGGGAAATCATTGAAAGGAGATACAAAATGAAATCCTATATTGAAATAACAGACATACATGCCAGAGAGGTTCTTGACTCGCGCTCCAACCCCACTGTTGAGGTTGAAGTGGCAACATCGGACGGCATAGGACGCGCTATAGTCCCCTCAGGAGCCTCGACGGGTGAGTATGAAGCGTACGAGCTGCGGGACGGAGACAAAAGACGCTATAACGGTAAGGGTGTTTTAAAGGCGGTAAGGAACGTCAACGAAACGATAGCGGATGAGCTTATCGGTATGAACGTACTTGATCAAAGGCTTATAGACAGCGCCCTTACTGAGCTGGATAACACAACCAACCTCAGACGTCTCGGCGCAAACGCAATTCTCGGAGTTTCGCTTGCCTGTGCAAGAGCCGCGGCATGCAGTCTCGGCATTCCGCTGTACCGCTACATCGGCGGCACAAACGCGCATATAATGCCCGTACCTATGATGAATATCTTAAACGGCGGCGCGCACGCGAATAATAATGTGGATATTCAGGAGTTTATGATTATGCCCGTGGGCGCGGAAAGCTTCAGCGAGGGGCTGCGGCAATGCTCGGAGGTGTATTTTTCACTGAAGTCGCTGCTTACGGAGCGCGGCATGACTACCTCTGTAGGTGATGAGGGCGGCTTTGCTCCGAACCTCAGCGCTGATGAAGAAGCGCTTGAGCTTATAGTCTCCGCAATCGGACGCGCGGGCTATATACCGGAGGAGGAGTTCAAAATCGCTATTGACGCTGCCGCATCGGAATGGACAGAAGACGAAGGCTACCGACTTCCGAAAGCCGGATTTTACAAAACCACAGATGAGCTTATTGATTACTGGGAGGGACTTATATCGCGCTATCCGATTTTCTCAGTCGAGGACCCATTAGGCGAAAATGACTTTGAGGGCTTTGCACGGCTCACCGACAGAGTAGGAGACAGAATACAGCTTGTAGGTGACGATCTGTTTGTAACGAACCCTAAACGCTTAAAGCAGGGCATTGACGCGGGCGCAGCCAACTCAATCCTTATCAAGGTCAACCAGATAGGCACGCTGTCGCAGACGCTTGACGCGATTGAAACGGCGCACAAGGCGGGCTATACTGCGGTTGTTTCCCACCGCAGCGGCGAAACGGAGGATACCACAATCGCCGACATTGCCGTCGCCGTGAACGCGGGGCAGATAAAAACCGGCGCTCCGGCGCGCACGGACAGAGTGGCGAAATATAACAGACTTCTCCGTATCGAGGAGGAGCTTGGCAGTATTGCAAAATACGGCTTTAACCGCTGAAAAAAATCAGGATAAGTGCAGCAGAGGTGCCGAGAGAGTCGGCACCTCGCAATGCTACAACCGAAGCAATTATTGTCGCTGAAAGTTTTATAGGTGATATTTTAACAGTAAGCGGAAAATAATATAGCGTACACAATAAAGGGGCTGTAGCAAAACGTAAGTTTTGCTGCACCCCTTCTCTATATATGTCGT
>JBJEIW010000186.1:0-7789 GCA_051877435.1 Candidatus Ornithomonoglobus sp. | reverse complement strand
TAATTCTTGCCCCCCTTTTTTAGAATTGCCGTAGGCAATTATCAAAAAGGGGGGAGGGAGAAAATCGCTGTGCGATTTTCGGGAGGGGGGTTGGCAGCTAAACAATAATTTAGTTTTGCAAAGTCCCTTTGGTTATACGCGTTTTTTTTCGAGCTCTGCAAGCGTCATTTCCGCCCAGCCGTACTGTGCCATGTATTCGCCCTTATAGCTGTTGACTGCCGCTGCGTCACGCTCAAGATATTTGTAGTAATCACACTCTATCTTTTCCGCATTAACGGCAAAATAATTGCGTTTGCATACAAAGACATCTTCTGCACCGCAGATTTTAAGCGATTTTTTTAAACTGGCAATCAGATTTCTAAGGTAATGTTTGCTTGACTCGTCAGCACTTTTTTCGTCCCATAGTATGCCGCACAGTTCACCCGTGGTTGCGGCGGCACCCCTGCGGTCGATGAGGTATGCAAATAATTCCTTTGCCTTGCTTCTGTCGAAATTAACAGGCTTGTTGTTATAAAATACCTCAAAGCTTCCGAAGCACTGCACACGCAGCTTGTTGTCATTATATTGAATGGGTGTGCGCAGGTTTGCAAGAGCGTCCTCTATATCCTCTTTTTTTGCCGGCTTTAAAACATATCCGCTGCAGTGAATCTTTATCGCATCCAGTGCATATTGGGAATATCCCGTTACAAAAACAATGTTAATATCTTTATAAATATCCTTTAATTCTTTTGCCAGCTCAAGTCCATTCTTTTCCGGCATCTGAATATCAAGGAATGCCACATCGTAGTTTTTATGTTTTGCTGCTGCCACAGCATCATCACATTCGTCAAAGCATACAATCTCCGCACCGGGAGCTGTCTGCTCCACAACGGAGCATAGCTGTTTCATAGCATATTTTTCGTCATCAACAATCATAATTCTCATGCGTCTACCTCATTTATTTGTCTGTTTATTATATTATAACATATAAACCGCAACAAAACCGCAACAAAAACCTCATTAAAAAATTTTTGTGCAATTTTTCTGAAAAAATCATTTTCAGAGCTCAATTTGTTGCGGTTTTGTTGCGGTTGGGGTGATATAATATTAAATAATAGGGCAAAATGCAGTTTTCTTTTCTGAATTTTGCGAGGAAAACATCAAAAATGAATTATCATAGCGGAGGTAAAAGACATGAAAAAACAACTATTTAAAAGAGTGTCGGCATTGGTGACAACCATAGCTGTTGTGCTGCCGATGATGTGCGCGTTTAACCTCACGGCATACGCGGCGGATCAGGCGCAGGTAATCTATAACGGTACAACTACGACCTACTGGTCGCACCAGACAGCATGGGCGAAGGCGGTTGAATGTGGCGGCACATTCAAGCTTTTGGGTGACTGGAAGCCCTCAAGCAAGGATTTCGGCACTGAAGCGGTCGGTGACGAAGAAGATTACTTCAAAAGCGGCGCAATCTATGTGCCGGAAGGTAAGAGCGTCACTATCGACCTTAACGGACACAATATAAGCCGAAATCTTTTCTATGGCTACAATGAAGAAGTACGAAACGGCGAGGTTATATATCTGGACGTTGACGCAAGTCTGACAATCAGGGATACATCTTCCGCCGGGAACGGACGCATCGAGGACGGAAACAGCTCCAACGGCGCGGGCGGTATACACGCAAAGCCGGGCTCGCGCATATATATGTACAGCGGTGAAATTGACTACTGTCGTTCAACATCATGGAACTGCTGCGGCGGAGCTGTGTTCCTTGACAGCGGTGCAAAAATGTATATGTACGGCGGTAAAATGAGTTATAACAAAGCAGATGCTTCTAACTTTTTAGGCGGCGGTGCTGTCAGAGCCGGCCAAGACTCGCGTTTTTATATGTATGGCGGTGAAATGTCCTACAATTACGCTCAATATGGCGGCGGTGCTGTTTATGGCAGTACAATCGAAAGAAGCGATACCACTACAGATACTCGTTTGGAATTTTACGGCGGCGTTATACGCAATAATACCTGCGATTCTCACCGGAAAGATCCGGGCCACACCATATACACCGGAAATATTGTTCTTGGCGGCGACGTTGAGATAAAAAACAATACAGCAGATTATGCGGTAGAAGTAGACGGCAATGCTGTTTTACAAGGCGGCTCTGTTCATGATAACACCGGAGCAGGTATTAATTTAAATATCATCTATTCAAGAAGCTCAGCTGATATAGGAAATATAAAAGTTTATAATAATCCGGACGGTAACATCTATCTCAAGGATTATTATAAACCTGAAAAACTCACATTTGGGACATTCAATAACGATACAAACATCGGTATTTACCAACATGATGATGTTTTAGATAAATCTTTAGGCGATGAAAAATATGGTCAATACGCAAAACACTTCTTCTCAGACCGTGATGATTGCCGTATTGTCAACGGAACTGACGGCAAACTGTATTTGAAAAAAATAACGGACGACATCGGTGCGGATTCGTTCATAACAGGTATCAGCTCCGTTAAAATCGGCGATGATGATTATACCGCGAATTGCACATCGGAAATCAGAAACAAGACCCGCAGTGTAACACTTCATGTTCCGACTGACGCGGATGTGACAAATCTTGCGCTTTCCTTTACGACAAGCGGAACGGCGTCCGGCGTAACATCGAGCGGCTCACCTGCAAACGGAAGCGCGCAGAACTTTACCAGTCCCGTTACATACACGCTGTTAAATCAGGACGGCAGAACGGAGCAGAACTGGACAGTAACAGTTGTAAAGGATAAGGATGCGGCGCTGCGAAGTCTTACCGTTACAGACGATGAAGGTACGAGTGCGACCGCAACTTCATATAAAATCGGCAGAGAGGTAACCGCAACGGCAGACGAGAAAGAAAACAAGCGGTTCATCTCATGGACAGCTTCGGGCATTGAGCTTACTGAGGGGCAGAAAACCTCGCAGTCAATTACCTTTACAATGCCGGCAAATGATGTAACGCTTACTGCAAATTATGAGGATTTGACAAGCACCGTTGAATTAACGGTTGATGCACCGTACGGCGGCAGGGTGCTTGACTCTTATGCGACGGTTAAGCTGAGTGACGGCACAGAGGGCGAGGTTCCCGTAAACTGGTCACCTATGGAGAATGAAGCGGATTTTAACAGTACATACACCGCGGTAGTAACATTCACAAGTGAGTACGGCTTTTCGAGCAATCTTGAGGTGAAGTTCAACGGTGAAACGGTTACGCCGAAAAAGCCGGATTCAAAGACGCTTGTTATAACAAAAGAGTTTACAACGGGCAGTCCAAAGCTTGTGAGTGTTCCTCAGGCGGAGATTACGGGTGTTAAAAACGGTACGGCATTAGAGGATATTGCTCTGCCGTCAAAAATTCGTATAGTGACCGAGGATAAGTCAATCTCAACGGCAGATGTGGTATGGGATAAAACGACGGCAGCCGAGTACGATCCGAACAAAGCGGAGGAGCAAACCTTTACGGTTGACGGCACAATTACTCCTCCGGAGGGCATAGATACAACAGGCGCATCACTTGCCGCACAGATAAAGGTGACGGTTTCTGCAAACGGAATAGCCGCTGTGCCGACATCAAATCTTGTAAACGGCGCAGTGTATAATACAGAACAGACCTTGGAGCTTACATCAGCGGACGGCGCGGATATTTACTACACAACGGACAGCACAGAGCCGACAACATCAAGCCAAAAGTACGATGGCGCAATCACGCTTGCAGCCGACATCAGAACCGATAAGGTTTACACAATTAAGGCAATTGCGGCGAGTGATTCATTAGGCCAAAGTGAGGTATCGGAATTTAAGTTTACGGTGCTTGCGCCGACATATAAGGTAACAATAAAATCAGGTGAAAGAACCGCCGGTTTGGGCGGCGGCACATACCACGCGGGCGACAGCGTAACGGTGCAGACCGCGTCAATGGCAAAGGGATATGTGTTTGCCGGCTGGACGGCAACGGGTATGGAGCTTAATTCGGCACAGGCAACATCACCGTCCTTCACGTTCACCATGCCGGAGAGTGATGTAGTTCTTACACCTTCGTATCTATATACGATAACGAATATAGCTCTTGCTATCGATAGGCCAACAAAGGATAATAACCTTGATACAAGTGCAGGTTATACGCTTACAGGATATGATAACTCAACCCAAATAAGCGAAACAGAACCGCTGACGGTAGTGTGGACTCCGGCAGACACGCAGGCAAAAGGAAACACAGAATACACAGCAATAGTTGTATTAAAGCCAAATTACGCAAGCGGGTTTGTGTTTGATGACAGCGTGACAGCGACAGTAGATGGAGCGTCAAGCACCACTTGCAGAAAGAGTGATGACGGAAGTGTAACTGTTTATGCAGTCTTTCCGACAACGGATAAGGTAAAGCTTACAAGCATAACCGCTCCCGATGCGATGTATCTTAACGACTTGACATATTCTTACAACGAGCTTATGTCAATACTGCCAAAATCGGTTGACATTAAAACCGATGACGGCAAAACGCGTACCGCAGGGGTATATTGGGATATATCCCCGATGAGGAATGTGGTGTTCTTTTTCTATTATGGCTTCGGCTCTTACGGCAGCAAACAACTTACCGGATCTGTTACGCTGCCCGATGATGTTGACGCAAACGGTATAACATCTACGACAACCATAACATTAAATAAGCATGATATCAGCGACAGCGCGGCGATACCGATACCCGATATTACACCGGGTACATATACCGAAAACAAACAGCTTAGCTTTACAATACAGGAATATGGTGATAGGGTAAAGGAAATCAGATACACAACGGACGGCACAGAGCCGAGCGAAAGTAACGGCGAAATATACACGTCAGGTACTCCTATCGCACTTGACGGAATTGCCGGTGAAAGCAAGACAATAACCGTTAAGGTAATGGCGGTAGGAAACAGCGATTACAGTAACAGTGCGGTTCAGGCATATAAGTACACAATAGATCTTCCCGCCGAGAAAGAAACCGTAACAGTAATAAACGGCATCGGCAGCGGTGAGTATAATAACGGCGATGAAATCAGCATTATTGCACAGCCCGAAAACGGAAAGGTGTTCGCAGGCTGGATTGCCGAGGCTGTCACCTACACAACCACAGAAAAGGAAGTAACGGAAACAATCCTTGATGAAAACGGTAATGAAAAAGAGGTAACGACAACCCAAACCGTAACGACCAGAAACGCAAGAACAATTGACGGCCGCTTTGCGGATGCGTCAAAACCCGTAACAGCCTTTACCGTTCCCAATGTAAACAGCGGTGAAATTATTGAGATAACGGCGCAGTGCGCGGACGCGGTAACGGCGGTAAACCTCAAAGCTGATATACCGTCCTACGGCGGAGATATGCCCTCGGCAATGACGACCTCAACGGACGGTGTGACTGTGAGCAATTTTGCGGTAACGCCGAATGACAGTGAAGCAAAGGAAAACACACAGTATACAATGACTGTTATGGTTTCTGCAAATGAGGACTATGCATTCGGCGAAACACCTGTATTTACCGTAAACGGCACAACTGCCGCGGGAAATCCGAATACGGACGGAACATATACGGTAGTTTATACTTTTAAGACAGGCACACGCGAGATATTCTCCGGCGCGGACGCTACCGGCACAAAGAGTGAGTATCACGATTCAAATAAGGGTGACTGGGCAGATTCCTATTATGCCGAAATAAATACAGCCGTATTTTCAATCCCAACTGCTCTTAAATGGACGGTTACTAACAACGAGTCAAAAACGGCTGATGTTCCGTTTGAAGCTCCGTCGATAAGCGGAAAAGGCGTTGTACGATTCGGATTCATAATAACAGGTACAGAGGATGACCTTAACAAAGTAAATAAGGTTGAATTGAATGTTCAGTAAAGGGAGGAACGGTAAAATGAAAAAATATGAAGAACCCGGAATAAAGATAACAAAATTTTCAAAGGAAAGCGTGGTAACGGTAAGCGGAGAGCCTGCCTCAAATGCAGAAGCTGCCGCTGCTGCATTGCGTGAACAGTCTATCGAAAATTCTATAGAACAGGCATACAGAACTTTAGTGTTCAAGTAATATAATAAAGGGGCTGTATCAACAGAGAGGAGAATAAACAAAAATGCTTATCATGCTTGTGGAAAACAATGCTGATGAATTAAGAAGGCTGCAGCGCTTTGTTGCTGAGTGTTATCCAAGCAGTGATATAATGCCCTTTGATGATCCGAAAAAAGCAATGGACTGCATATGCTCCGATAAATTTTTGATAGATATGTGTTTTACGGATATTGTTATGCCGAGCATTACAGGATTTGGACTTGTAAAAGAGCTGCGCAAGCATAACAAAAAGGCAAAGCTTGTATTTATCTCAGACACTCCCGATTATGCCGCAGAGGCATGGCGCTATTATGTAAATGACTATCTTCTGAAACCGATTACGGCGGAAAGTGTGCGAAGGGCATTGAGAAGCTGTTCATAAGAAATAAAATATAAAGGAGGAATTTATTATATGACTATTGAAAAGAAAATCGAAAACGGAAAGGTAACACTTACTATCGCGGGCAGACTGGATACTACAACTGCGCCGGAGCTTGAAAAAACACTTGACAGCGCGCTTGACGGTACAAAAGAGCTTGTCTTTGACATGACAGGTCTTGAGTATATGTCATCAGCGGGACTGCGCGTAATATTAAAGGCGCAGAAGGCGATGAACGCGCGAGGCATTATGAAGCTGACGGGCGTAAACGACAGTATTATGGAGATATTTGATATTACGGGCTTTTTAGATATCCTTACAATTGAGTGATTTGCTGTCCGTATTAGAATAAACTTGGTTTTGCGAAAGGATTTGATGGTCATAATTATGGCTTTAAGATTATTGGCATCTATAGTATGCCATATAGCTTTGACGGTCGTTCTTTATACGGCGGAAAAGAAAACCTCGTTCGGAAGGTTGAATTACGGACTGAAGCAGTGTGTTATCGGAGCTTTGTTCGGTGTTCTTGCCGCTTTTTCCACCGAGTACGGTGTTGATGCAGGCGGAGCAATAATGAATGTAAGAGATGCCTCGGCTCTGTGCGCGGGTCTGATTTTCGGCGCTCCTGCCGGACTTATTTCGGGCGTTATGGGCGGCGCGTACCGATGGCTTTCCGTTTATTGGGGCGGGGGAGAATATACAAGGCTTGCCTGCTCCGTTTCGGCGGTGATCGCGGGTGTTATTGCAGCGCTTATAAGAAAGTATATGTTCGATGATAGGAAGCCGTCACCGATGCAGGGAGTCTGTATCGGTATGATATGTGAAGTTTTTCATATGCTGATGATCTTCATTACCAATATGACGGATATAGAACGCGCTTTTTACTTTGTGCAGAGCTGTACTCTGCCGATGGTGCTTGCAAACGGTATTGCGGTCGGGGCAGCTGTTACGGCAGTGTCTCTCATTTCAGGGGAAAAACGGAAGCCGAGCAGAGCGAGGAAACGGATTTCCCAAACCTTTCAGAACCGGCTGTTTATATGCTTTGCGATTGTCTGTGTTGCTTCAAGCGGGTTTACATATCTGCTGGAAACGGGCGTATCAGGAAAAAACACCGCTGATGTTATCAATATTAATCTGGAGGATGCCCGTAAGGTTATTATTAATTCCAATGAAGAGGAAATGCCGGGTATTACGACTAACTGGCACATCGGAAACAGCGGCTTTGTCGTGATTTGTGATAAAAACCGGAATATGATTACCGATAACAGCGCTTATGCCGGAAAAAATCTGAGCGCGCTCGGCATTTA
>JBJEIW010000185.1:0-7803 GCA_051877435.1 Candidatus Ornithomonoglobus sp. | reverse complement strand
TAATAAGAAATCTTATCATATCAAGTCCTCCAATTCAGCAGACCAATGCCGTTTCGCAGCAAAAGCGCCCCCGAAAAAATAGTCTGAAAAGTGCTCTCGCCGATGAGGTCGATGTCGCACAATTCGTTCAAGGAGATGTCCGCGCTGGCGTTGTAAACGGATTTTGCCGCCTTGAACAAGGCGTATCCGTCTGTGGAAATCCCCGTCAAATCGATGTTTTTAAAATCCACCGAATGTCCTGTCAACGCGCTCTGTGAGCGAGTCCACAAAAACTTGTCCGCTGACAAAAGAAAAACAGCCGCAATATACTCACTGCGGCTGTAATACGGATTTTTGACATTCTCGGAAATAAATCCCGTGAATGTTTTTCTGTGATAACTGTTTTTGAAATTTAGCTTCATTTTAATCCTCCTATTATTTTGCACCGAAATTTTTTTGAGTTGCGCGTGTCATTTCGAATTTTTGCCTCTGTCATTTTTGACCTCCTTATCTTATATTTAAGCCCGAATGAGCCTATTTCAAGCCTATTTTTCGCCGGAAAACAAAAAAGCGCCTGTAAATTTCCACTCACTTAATGAGTAGAAACTTACAGGCGCTTAATGTGTTTTGACTATTCATTCATCGATATTTTGTTGTTGAAAAAGGTCAAATCCTCTAATATACTTTTTTATAAAGTAGCCTCCTATTATTGCTTCGGAAAAAGATTTCTCAAACCAATTGAAATAAGTGTTATGACCTCATCAAGGAATGGTGTGGTAAATAACCGCTTATTCTCTTCCTCTGAAAGTCCATTGTTTAGAGAATCTATATTTAGTTTATTAATCTTCGAATAGTCGATAGACATATTATGATTGTTATATTCACTAACAGTTTGAAAATAAACGGACGAATTGCACATCTGCCATTCTTTTGTAAGTTCTTCAGGCAATATTCCGGTACGCAAATATCGACATATCCTTTCGCTCATACCGCCAAACCCACCAAGAAGAAAAACCGGCTTATTCTGTTCAACTGCTAGAAGGACTTCTTCAAGTATTCCCGGCATACATCCTTTAAACCCAATGATTTTTCCGCCCGCGCATATTCTTACATCGCTTGCATCTACCATACGCTTTCTCATATCTGAAAGACAGCGTCCCCAAACATATCCGGATATCTCAGAGCCTTCCGAATGCTCAATATCCGAAGGCAGCTCACATTTTATGAAGTTGCATACTCCCCTGTGATCAGCTGCCCAACTATTTAGCTCTGATTTTTCGAATTGCTGAACGGGCCATGATACATAGTTTTCAATCAAAATTCTCGTTGAATTAGGGAAATGACTGTTTGCTATTTTCGCCTCCTCGAAAAGGAACTGGGTAAATCCGTCTTGGCGAAGGTCACCACCATACATTAGCAAAGCATCGTTTCGGATTATCTTCTGAGCAACAGTTTTTGACAAAGACCTGAGATGGCTTTTATCCTGCCCAAGTAATGCCATATCCTCATCAGGTGAATCAGATATTGAGATTCCAAACTTTTTCCTTGAAATGTTTGAATTGCTGAACGAAAGAGGCGTGTGCATTTGCTTGTCCGTCAGCTTTTCATATTCATCGGGATACAACTCAGGCTCAGGGTATACAATTTCAGATTCCGTAACGTCCTTGAGCATAAAACTGTCCGGTACCCGATTATAGGTTTTTGCCTCATTGAAATAGCCATTGTTTTTATACATACACATGAGCTTGTCGCAGTATTGGAATCGAACCGTCTCCATTAATGAAAACTCAAGCACTTCAAGCGCATTACTATATCGAATGCTTGGATAATTGCACATCAGCGGAAAGCTTCTGTCCTCAATTCCGTCAATACAGTTTACTTCAACAATAGGACGGTCATTCTCCTTTGCGCAAATGACTTCCTTCTGACACCAAAATCTGGATGAGTATGAATTTGAGTGTACTATAATCAAAGTGGATTCCTTAATACTTTTCACAATTGTTTCGTTAAAATCATCGCCGTTTTGAATATCATTCACATCAAAGAAATTTGTCATCTTTGTATCTGAATCAATGAATGCTTTAAGCTCTTTTGCTAATTCCACACCGTTTTTATCATTTTTGGTATGGCTGATAAACAATTTTAACTGCCGGTGGTCTTCTGAGCTTAACAGCCAACGATATATCTCATGTGCAAGCTCAACAAACATTCGCCTAACAAGCTCAACATCCCGATAATGTTTGGCATAATCACTATAACGTATTGCGTTAACTGAAGATATGAAACCAATATTAAATGCGGTTTGGTCTAAAGCAATATAAATGACTTGTACTCCGTCATTCTTTTCAACCGCAGATAAATAATTAATCCACTCGTCTGAACCAGCAATACTGCGTCCGGCAAAAGCAAACACTAAAGTCTTTTCAGCCATTGTATTTACTGCAGGCGGTATATCATCATTCTTTGATGTATAACAAAATATAGGGAAATCCAATGAATGAAGAAACGAGTTGTCAGGGTTTCTGGATAGCTTCTGCTTGCAATACTCGACAATCGGCAAAACCTTTCCCGTGTCGTTAGGATGCCAAATAAACTGTATGGATAAAGGTGATAAAAACATGATGTCTCCTCCTAATCAAAAGCCTACTCCCCTCCATACCATTGGAATGGTCCGGAGAATTTACAGGGCTTACCTATGAACCCTGAAACATTCAAGCTCTCAAGCCATGCACTAACTGCGCAATAAAAGTCTCGATCTTCCCACACACGGTGTCCTCTTTTAACTTCCAATAAACGAATAAGCGAAGAAGGGATTTCTATTGCTCGATTTCCAAAATACCAAAATTGTTCAGCAACCAGCACTCTTTCTCCCGGAACGTCTCTGTTATAATTCTTGTAATTAGTGCTGCCATCTTCGAGACTGTGGTGACTGAATTCTTGCACCATTTCTCCTGTTTCAGGGGAAGTGTGATAGATATTATCCCCATACATTTGCTTTTTGCTTCCGCTCATAAATGGTTTTTTAACTTGAAACCTTGGGTCAACCCAGTATTCATCAAACGTTAATATCTCGGAAACTATCATAGCAAATATCATTCGGTTCTTATATACACTATTCATGGCACCGGAGCCAATTCCTATAATAATATCTCCGATTGCTGCGTTCTTTCTGATTTGCGGCTTGCAAGTTGCAAGAGTGCAATATCCATGAAAGGGATTTGGAGCGAAACCGAAATCCCTTGCTACAACATAAGAATAAACCTTCATCTGCTTCTTAACATGTACTGTGAGAAGAAGCATTTGGAGCAGAAGGGTTTCCATTTGCGTCTTCCCAAATAGTATGGTTAGTTTTTATTGCTTCATCTATTTTATCTGCATTCCAGCTTACGCATGAATCTGCATAATCAGCTAATGCTTCGGGTAACTGTGCGTCAGTTTCTCCCTGAAGAAATACGCCGACAATTTTTTTCCCCTGTTTAATAGCGTATTCAATCTCCCAATTAACCCACTCACTCTTGTGAGTATTGTTTCCTATAAGGACTACAACCGTGCCAGCCCAATCAATAGACGGTCTAAGATATTTGTCCTTTATGTAATCTTCGTTATTTGCGCGGTTAGGTTCACTTTCCTTTATCGAGCTATCTCTGAAATCATATCCGCGCTTCTCCATCAGTTTCTTAAAAGCCTCGATTTTCGATTCGTCTTCACCCTTGTGTGACACAAACAGATTGATAGTTTTAGACATTGCAAATTCCTCCTTGTTTTCTATTAATCCAATTCGTCCACAACACTTTGTAGACGTTATTGGAACATGTTCTTAGAATCTTTTCTTGGATATCCTCCAAATGCTCTTTATGCGCAGAATATGTGCATATCATTCTTAGAATATTATTATATGCTTCATATCCGGTATCTTTTTGAGATAATTGAAACAGTTCGTCAGAATCGACCTTATCTCCAGACAAATGCGTCATTACACCGTAAATTTCTCCAACGACTCTATTGAAATCTCCCTTTGTTATTCCAAGTGAATCAGTGTTTTCATATTCGCTTACGTTATTTCCAACGGATGATTCCTTATCTATATAAATATGTAAACTGTCGCTGATATGGTTATATGTTCCAACTTCCACGCCTAACCACGAGGCAAGAATCTCCTGAAACGAGGTAAATTGAACAATATTGTACGGCAAACCTAAAATAAGGTCGTTACTCCTCATTACTTGAGTCCATTCAAGTTTTCCTTCCCGCAATTTTATCATAGAACATATATTGCAGGGAATATCATTGTTATTGGGAGTCCCATTATTTTGCGGAAGATCGGAACAAGGATCCCATATCATTATCACTGCTTGTCTGCTTTCAGGGTGATTCTTAAGCGTTTCATACACACGCTCAAGCTGGTTAAATCCATATCTGTACATTATCCTTTTTCCATATGCACCCGGGTATTTATCATAATTACCTGCAAACTGAGGTAAAACAGGATTCCAATAGTTTATCGTTTGGGAGTCATCACTGCCATACAGAATCCAGATTAGTTCAGCAAGTGCATATCCAATACTGACAGGAGGTATCTTGCATGTCACCCATTTTTGAACTGGATTATTAATTGAAATAGCTGTATGCAATAATTCCTTTGTTGGACCGCGACGACTTTCAACAATATTTGTATTGCTTACTAAGTTGAATGCTTTCTGCCAAACTTCGTTAGCAGTCTCGCATTGGATAGTGTAAAACATAAAGCTCGCCTCACATAATGCCCCATTTTGGTGGATAATAGTACTCTATAGGTTGAGCAAGATTTGGAATAAAATGCTGTTTTATTCTTGTACGGTTATTACCTTTATATTCCGGGAATGCGACTCTGGTATATTTGTCTGTTTCACAAAATAGGTTCTGACAATCAATCAGCTGAAGTCTCCTGCTTCCAAGGTAATTAAATTTTAGGCTAAGTCGCTCAAATTCACTTTCTTGATTTTCAGCCATAAGTCTTATAATGTATTCATCAGAATATCCATTTGTATCCAAAAACAATTTAGTAATTCCGCTTTGTGCTCCTGGACCAGCGACAACAAAGTCCATTTCGCTGAAATCACACAGCTCACTATAATTTATGTCTATTGCATATTGAAATGCAAGAAACTTGCCCAAAGAAGGATAGCTTATCAACAACTCATATAGTTCCTTGAGATTTTTCAATTTAGCTATTTTTGCAACAACATGTTCAGACATCATAAGCTCAAGCAATTTTATATTGTTCTCGTGCTTATGCGGAAAACCAAACGAAGTGCCGGAAGGCATAATGTATGCGGCTGAGTAAATTTTTCTATTATTTTCAAGCAGCTCATTAAGGCAAGAAGAAATTCTTTCAAAAGAATAGTTTCTATATTCAATGGGACCAATTTTTCTTTCAAGAAATTCCCATGTTTCAATCCTGTTAAACAATTTAAATAGAATAATTCTAAAAAAAGTGTCTTCTGGAGAATACAAATTGCCTATACCACCGCAGTAAATTACATTTTTAATTAAATACTGACTTACACGGTCGGAGGCTCTATATGGATTAGTAAATTTAAACTTTAACAATACAGGATCATTTGTCCATGGGTAAGCCGCTCCTGTTTTTCGCTTAACGAAAATATTCTGACGCTCCGTAGCAAAAAACCAATAAGTATCATAAATTGGGGCAGGAATTATTCCCCTTGATTCCAGAAAAGGAACGCTTGGTATTTTTTTATCTAGTTCACAATCTGCTAGTTTTATTTGCTCTTCTTTCAAGCACAAATTATCCATAGAAACCCAACCACCTTCCTCTTCTTTATATTATATCACAATATCAAAAGCATGTCAATTTCCACAATGATGATGAATTTTTCTTTTTATTTGTGTTGATCAGATAATTTTATTATATACTGAACCTTCTATATTTGTCCAGATACAATAATTTCTATAATTAATACAAAACTTCCCTTAAGGAACGTATATAATATAATTTTTTTGTCAATATTTCTAGCACGAAATGTTTATATAACAAACATGAATGACAATAAATTACTTTTTTTATTGTAAGATTGTCATTGTAAGATTGTCAAAATACAAAATTCAAATTCTTTATTATATCAGGACAAAATAGTCTAAAATTGCTTAACGCTATAATGATGCGATTTGTAGATTTTTTCTGTTCGCATATTGCTGATATAGAATTTCGACAAAAATGTTAACAGGGTTCAAATCCCCCAAAAATCTTTTTCGTCACAATCTCGCCTAATAAAAAACGCCTGCAATCAACTCCTCACTCGAGAGAAGCCAATCGCAGGCGTTCTATACATATTGCACAAAAATTCTCGAAAAAATTTTGCAAACGGGGGTACATATCCGTTTTTGCTCAAAAAATATCTACGGTGACGATTACTTATTTCCGAAAAGATTTATGCCCGCAAGTGGCTCTGTGAAGCCGTTTGCGGGCATAATATCTTTTTGGTCACATAAAGCTGGTCGGGGTGACAGGATTTGAACCTGCGACGTCCTGCTCCCAAAGCAGGCGCTCTAGCCAAACTGAGCCACACCCCGTTATCACAACACTACAATTATACAACTTTTTTTCCTTTTTGTCAAGCACAAAATCAAAAATCCCCTTGAAAAAATTCTCGGGATATGGTAAAATGTATTGAATATGCAAGATATACAAAAGGAAGAGAGAAAAATGAAGGATTTAACACAAGGCAAGCCGCTAAAGCTTATCATAGCGTTTGCTCTGCCGATACTGCTCGGGAACGTTTTTCAGCAGGTTTACAGCCTCACCGATACCATCATTATCGGCAAAAAACTCGGTAACAGCGCTATCGCTGCCGTTGGCTCAACCGCGTCGGTTGTGTCGCTGATGTTCAGCCTGATAAACGGCTTGGTGACGGGATTTGCTATAATCGTTTCCAAAAATTTCGGCGCGGGAAGGCACGACGAAATGCGCCGAACTATCGCGCGTATGCTCACATTTTCTTCGGCAACAACCGCGCTCATTATCTGCGCAACAACAATTTTCATCGAGCCGCTCCTCACTGCCCTCAACACGCCTGCCGCGATTTTCGGTCAGGCACGCGATTATCTGTTTGTGGTGGCGCTCGGACTTGTTGTTACGCTTTTGTACAACTTTGAGGCGGCTATCCTGCGCGCGGTCGGCGACAGCGTTATCCCGCTCATTATACTTATCATCTCAACCGCGCTGAATATACTGCTGGACTTGCTGCTGGTGTGCGTGTTTGAAATGGGCGTGCTTGGTGCGGCTCTGGCTACCGTTGCTGCGCAGCTGATGTCCGCGATTGTGTGTATGATTTACCTCGTTAAACGCAGACCGTTTCTGCTGGTCACGAAAAAGGACTTCAAGTTTACGAAAGAAAGCACTGCCGAGCTGCTCGGAGCAGGCTTTGGAATGGCGCTTATGTACTCGATTGTCGATATGGGCTCAATCGTTTTACAGAACGGCATAAACGGCTTCGGACAAGATATTATAACGGCGCACACGGCTGCCAGAAAGATTTTCGGTCTTCTCATAATGCCGTTCTCGTCAATCAGCGCGACGCTCGTTACATTTTGCTCGCAAAACCGCGGTGCCGGCAAGTACTCCCGCATTAAAATCGGTATCCGTGACGGCTTGATTCTAGCGTTCTCTTGGGCAACAATAACGCTCGGTCTGGTGTTTTTCGCGGGAGATTTTCTTGTGGGAATGCTCGTTTCATCGGAAGAAGCAAAGAGCGCGGAGATTATCGCCACGGCTGTTCTGTACCTCAAATGGAGCGTGCCGTTCTACTACCCGCTTGCGGCGCT
>JBJEIW010000184.1:0-33208 GCA_051877435.1 Candidatus Ornithomonoglobus sp. | reverse complement strand
CATAGTTATGCAGATTGTAGGCTTTTTTGTTTTGTTTTTTGGGGAAACTCAAAATATCCATAAAAATACCAGACCCGCAAAAGAGCCTATACCACCGCATCAGCTTTGATATAGGCTCTCGATAATCTGAATTATTAAGTACGATTACGGCTGCTTACCGATATAAGCAAGGATACCGCCGTCTACATAAAGAATGTGACCGTTTACGGCATTTGAAGCATCTGATGCAAGGAATACTGCCGGACCGCCGAGCTCATCAGGATTGAGCCATCTGCCTGCCGGTGTTCTTGCGCAGATAAAGCTGTCGAACGGATGCTTTGAGCCGTCCGGCTGAGTCTCGCGGAGCGGAGCTGTCTGCGGAGTAGCTATGTATCCGGGTCCTATACCGTTACACTGAATGTTATACTGACCGTACTCAGCGCAGATATTTCTTGTGAGCATCTTGAGACCGCCCTTAGCTGCAGCGTAAGCTGAAACTGTCTCACGGCCAAGCTCTGACATCATTGAACAGATGTTGATGATCTTACCGTGACCCTTTTCGATCATACCCGGAATAACTGCCTTTGATACGATGAACGGACCGTTAAGGTCGATATCTATTACCTGTCTGAACTGTGCGGCTGTCATTTCGCACATCGGGATTCTCTTGATGATACCTGCGTTGTTGACAAGAATGTCAATAACGCCGACCTCCTCCTTGATCTGCGCAACCATTGCGTTTACAGCGTCCTCGTCTGTAACGTCGCAGACATAACCGTGAGCCGGAATACCTGCCTCCTTATATGCAGCAAGACCCTTGTCAACAAATTCCTGCTTTATATCGTTGAAAACGATTGTGGCGCCTGCGGCAGCGAATGCTGACGCGATACCGAAGCCGATACCGTATGAAGCGCCTGTTACGAGAGCAATCTTACCCTCAAGGCTAAAACTGTTTGCCATTTTGAATTTCCTCCTGTTTTATGTATTTAATATAAATATTAACAAATTAATAATTAACCGAGCGGTGTCGGGCGATAAATAAGATGCGCAAAGTTATCCTCAATATCTCTGAACCAATAGGTTTTAAGTCCCTTTGCATTCTCCGAAACATCATGAACCTCAGTTACGCGTTCATCAGCCTTCAGAACCGGAACGATTTCATCAAATGCCTCCGACGTAACGCTGAATGCAAGATGACGAATTCCCGCTGATTTCTCAACATCCTCCGGCTTGTCCGCCTGCGCCGAAACAAACTCTATCATACTGCCGTCCTCGAACTGAAGGAAGTATGTACCCTTGCCGTTATCATATACTACCTTGCCGCCGAATACCTTCATGTACCAATCCTTGAGCGCCGCCGTATCATGCGAAACAACAGCAACATGCTCAATACCTGTAATTGCCATAGTATTTTCCTCCTATCTGAATAATTCTAAAGTCCCTCTTTATTATTCAATTATAACACAAGCAGAGTGATATTTCAAGATATGTTTAGTAATTTTAGAAATTTTTTTGCTCTAAGTCTATATCTTAAACAAAGCACAATGCCTCTGCCGCGTCTGTATCAGATAACGCTGTTAAAATACTCCTCTGTGACCTGAAGCTGTTTTTTTAGAATTTCCCGCCACAAGCCTCCGTGGATTTCACCGCTTCCCCTGGAAACCTTAGTTCTTCGTATAGTTCCGTCTTTGTCCTGCTTTCTATAGAAATAATGATCTGTACTTTTATACAGAACCCATCCATCTCTGTCGCAGAATCTCTTTAGTTCTTTCCAGGTTGGCACTTTATGCACGCTCCAATCTTTTCGGCATCATCCATAACCAATGCTTTTAATACAAATGGAATATGAGTCTTTCTATTCGGAGCCTTTGACCAATAATCAAATTCGTCATAAAACTCCAACGCATATTCAAGAATAGCTTCACCAAGCCGAAGCCTTGCCAATTCCTCATTCCCTGCATTTTCAACAATATCAAGCTCATTTAATGACAATGTAACACTGCCGTCATCTTCAATATACTCTTTAGCCGTAAAAGTATATGCGGACAATAACTCCTCAATAAGCTCCATACTGGAAAGCAGCATATAGTCTCTTGTACGTTTGATGAATTGTGGCTTAACTCTTATAACGCTTTCCGAAACCTGACTCCAGTTCTTTCTTACGTCTGTCGCATTCATTGTAAGCATATCTATCACCTTCCTATTACCTCCATTATAACATAAAGTGTACACAATGTCAATAGCGTACACTTTATGTTATGTGATTTCTGAGAATTTATTCACCAAATTTTTGTTTTTGCTTATTGAATTATTGAATTATTTCGATGTACTCAGTCTTTGATAGCGGTCTGGCATTTTTCATATCCTCCCATACGAATATCTTTGCATATGCCGCAGCTTCATTCTTATTCACAACCGTATAATACTCCGCTTCACCGTTTGCCTGTAATATTGCGCTGCCGAGCAGCTTGCCGCTGTTGTCATATATTCCGACTGTTATTACAGCATCGTTAATCGAATCATTAAAGGTTATGTCGAACGTATAAGAATCTCCGTCATCAACGAAATTTGTTGATGTGAGCTGCTGAAATGCTTCGGAATTGTCATACATATCTTCAGCATCTTCCGGTGCATCAGGGTCATAGTCCGGAACATTCGTAGTTGTAAATGACTTTATTTCACCTGTTTCTGTCATTTGATACTCATATTCAGTTTCCGCCTGTAAGTTATTAACAGTTGTTTTGTATTCACCGTTTCCCAACTGCAGTTCTGTCGTATAAATAGTTTCAGGATTACTCTTTTCCCAATATCTTATATATTTAAGCGTTTCTTCATCCCCGTCAACACTTCCGCTCAAAACTGCCGAGAAATTGCCAATCTCATTGGCATCATTTGTCATAGCCTTTACATCCGTACTGAGGCTTGCAACATCAAGAGTAACAACGGAATTATCCTCAACAATAAAGCTGTCGGATGCAATTTCTTCACCGTTTACATATATCGCATCAACGGTATAGTTTTCATTTGCCGACGCATTGACTTCTATCTCCGTTCCGTCCTTTGCAGCAAGACTTGTAACACCGCCGTCCTCCGCAATGCTCATTGACTCGGTTTCATCAAGGTTGACAAGTCCGGCTGATGCATTTTCCGCCGCCTGCACGGTTATATTGTACTCCGGTGTCTTTTGCGCAAAGGTAGCGTAAACATCACTGTCACCCGATACCTCAAAGGTGTTTCCGACAATTTCAGTGCCGTTTACATATATCTTGTTAAGCTCATAGCCCTCCGCCGCCTCTGCCGTAACCGTCACAAGCTCATCATCAACAGCCTGCGGTTTATCAACGGAGATTGTTCCGTTTTCAACCTCCGATACGCTTATGTCACGAAGCACATTGTAGTACAGCTCCGGCAGCTCGCCGTCCTTTATTACCCATACCGCTGTGTTATCGTTTTCTATGTCCGCAACCGATGTATAGGGCTTCAGGTCTAACATACTTGTAAGGAATGACGAAAGCTTCATAAGTCTTTCGGCTCTTGCTGTTCCCGTGTTGTTTGTTGTTACCTTTGAGGATGAAGCCGTATTAACTGCCGACAGCTCCATTGCACTGTCATAATATGATGTATTGAATGTATATCCATTCATCATACTTCCTGCAAGATACCCTGCATTTGCATAGTATGAGCTGCCGCTTGTACTGCTGCTAATCTTGTTTGCTACCGCTACCGCCGATGATGCGCCTTTTTTCTCGGTTGCCGAAACATAATACGGCGATTCCGATGTTCCTTTTCCCATAATTCCCGAAGATGTGGAGAGATTCAGATAGAAAGCGGGACGAACGCCGAGTTCAGCGTGGTTAGCAGTAGAATTGTAAACATAGCTGTCCAAGTTGACAAAGCGGACAAGGTAACTATTACAGTAGTACGCGTCCGGAGATCGGAGCCATGAATACCACCTGCCTGTGGCTGTCAAGTCTGAACTCTTATACTCTGAATTTTCCACCGCTTCCGACGTCGGTATTCCTATGTAGTAATTATTTCCTCCCAATTTTCCGTCATTCTGATATACTCTGTTTATCTGCTTTACATCAAGCAAAAACATCTTATCCGTTATATTCTCAGAATAAGCTGTGCTGTAATTCTGCACAACTTCGCTGATTGAATAATTATATTCATGAGCATTTGAATTTTTTGTATTCGTTGTACCCGAATACTCATATCCGTCAAGCAATGATTTTTGCGTTACGGATTTTATTATACTTTTTTCTTCTGTCGTGAAGTTAGATAAAAAGCCTGCCTCATCAGCATAAGCATTATATCCGTTCTCTACATTTGCCTTGCTTGGCGGATTGCCGCATGACCATGCAACATCCCCTGCGCTTGCATCAGAATTAAGCCAGCAGCGCATATTGCTGTCGCCCCAATAGTTTGAACCGTATTGTCTTCTGTAATATCCCTTTGTATTATTATAATAATATCCTCTGTTATGTGAACCGCTTGTATTTGACCCGGCTGCATCAAACGGCTTAATACAGATTATTCTATCACTAAGCATAAGCGGGCCGTTTTCATCAATGTCCACACATCTCCAAAGTATCGGTGCACCATAATATGAACCCATTACGAGATAGTCGCCTATACTTATTGGCATTTCAACCGTACCGGTAACACCGCCGACATTCGAGGTCTGATTTGCGCTGCCGTACACGATACCGTCTGTATTTGCAAAGCTTCTTGTTACTTTGGCATTCGTCTTTCCTGTAAGTCCGCCTACGTTCGCCTGCCCCGATGTTGTAGTAACCGCCACGGACTGTCCTGAATACTTACAATCCTCTATATCGGCATTTTCAGCTGCACAGCCTGCTATACCGCCTGTGCTGTTGCTGCCTTGTCCGCTTGCAAATATACTTGTCTTATAGGAACTGCTGTCTATCGTCTTTGTATCACCCTCCGTAAACTCTGATGAACAAACCTTTACACTGTCCGTTACATATCCGAACAAACCGCCTATACAGGTTTCTGATGAAGTATTTATTGAGTTTGCAAGATACGGCGCTTTTACAGTACAGCGCATTGTTCTGCCCGTCATATAACCGCAAAGACCGCCTATACGCATTTTACCTGTAGTATTGGCATTACTGAACAATCCGCTCTCTCCCGACTTTACATCGCAGTCTGTCAGATTCGCACTGCTGCTTCCGACAAGTATTCCCGAATTGTATGCTCCGCCCTTAAGGTTAACTGCGCAATCAATTGCCTTAGAGTTCTTAATATCTCCGCCATCTGCCTTGCCTATAAGACAGCCTATTGATGAAAAATCGCTTGTGCCGCCTGTTATATTCGCAACATTAAAGTACATTGCATTACATTTTTCAATATCCGTTTTTTCAGTATGCCCTGCCAATGAGCCTATATGGATTGTTCCTGTCGATGTTATATTTTCTATTGCTCCGGCTGTTGATATGTTTTTAATACTGCTGTCCTTTACACATCCGAAAAGACCTATCTTATTTGAATTTACGGATGATATGTACAAGTCCGAAACAGTGTAACCATTTCCGTCAAGCTCACCGTAAAAATACTGATAATCACTATCATTTACACCAATCGGCACCCATTCCTCATAGCCGAGGTTGATATTATCCGTCAGAACATAATACGCATATTCCGGCGCGCTTGTCTGCTGATTTACCTTGTCGGCTAAATACGCAAGCTCTGCGGCATTTGAAATTTGGTACGGATTTCCCTTTGTTCCGTCACCTCCGGCAAAGTCTGATGCAACACTGCCGCCCCATGTGCTTTGTCCCCATACGGCATAGAGCGTCATATTTTCCTCTAATTTATAATCAAGTCCGAGCTTATAATCGGGAGCCGCTGCGCCCTTTGTCTTTGCCCAGCCTTTTAGATAATAGCTTTCACGCACAACTGTATTGGGCATTTTCATGGAATTGCCGTATGTGATAGGCGTACTTTCCGCCGTACCCTTGCCGCCGTTCATATCAAAGTTAATGGTATAGGTTTCAGGCTCCCATACGGCATAAAGCGTTATCTTTGTATTCTTCGTATACGCGCTCCCCGGCTGATACTGTGCCTGCGTTGCTGTTTTGCTTGAAGCCCAGCCCTTGAAAATATAGTGCGCTCTTGTCGGAACAGTTGATGAAAGCGTTAAATTTGTGTCCTGTATCTTTGTCTGAGATGACGGCGCATTACTGCCGCCGTTCGCGTTATAGCTTACAGGATATGAATCAACGATTTTAAACTCGCTGCATGATGCAGACTTTGACTGCCCTGTGTTTGTATTCTTTACCGTAATTGACGCAGTATAGCTTCCGCTCGGCAGATTACTTAGACTTAAGCTCTGCGAGGACATATTATATGTATTGTATACACTTCCGTCCTTATATACCGCAAGAGAATATGCGTTTGCGTTTGCTGCATTGTTACGATAAAACGCTGCCGTCCTTCCTGTTTTATTATACTCTCTTGTAAGAGTTACATTTCCCAAAGGATAACAGGACGGACAGCCTGATACCTGTCTGCTTCCTCCCGGATATGCCTTTTCGCCACATGATGAACATTGCTCATAATAAGTATGAGGATGATTGTTTTCATACATTCCCTGCCAGTTATGAACATGAATAGCAGCATCATTCAATATGTATATATAGCCTAAAAATCTATAACCGCTGTAATATTGAGGAATACCATTCACAGTTCTTCTCTTTGCTGTTGCAAAATAAGAGTTCGTAAAGCTCCAGCCGGATTCGGAGAATATTACATAGTCAGAACCTATTTCTTCAACTACAGCAACATGTCCTGTGTTATTATCGTATTTATCCCATACCGCTATTGCTCCAAGCTTTGGTGTTGAACCATATGCATAATATCCGTTATTCTTATTGTAATTATACCATGCACCTGCATTG
This sequence comes from Candidatus Ornithomonoglobus sp., assembly GCA_051877435.1. Taxonomy (GTDB): domain Bacteria; phylum Bacillota; class Clostridia; order UBA1381; family UBA1381; genus Ornithomonoglobus. Next base: position 26,306 of record JBJEIW010000184.1, on the reverse strand, counting down.
TTTGTACAAAGCTTAGGCAGACTACCTAAAAGCTCCCACGCTCTGCCGAATGCATACCATGTACAATTACCGTTTGCTTTACTGCTGTTTCGCGGGAAACCATTACCACTCCCGTAATTGCCGTGCCGCCAGTAAATTGAATTGCAATCCTCTGACGACATGCTGTATCTCGGCTGAAAACCGGCAGCTCTTACGCCCAGTCCCGGCAGCATGCCAATCAGCAGAACCATAGATACAAATAAACTGATACCACTTCTGAATATCTTTCTTTTCCTCATTGTCATACCTCCTCGTATAATTAATTTCTGCATTAAAAAAGTGCACAGCTACACAAAGGAAAGCCATGCACAAAAAAACGCGGCTCAATTTTTACAGTTGCTACACAGTTCAATACCCATCTTGCTTTTTACTCAAAGGTATGACAAATCAAGCCATCGTTTTTTACAACTTTATTCTTTGAGTAAATACAAAAATAAATACTAAACTGCATAGCAAAAAAACATAAATATTAAACTGTGTAGCAATTTAATAATACCACATTTTAAGGCATTTGTAAATATAAATCTAAAAAATTTTTTATACAGCAAAAAGGAGCCGTATTCACGACTCCCCGAATATGTTATCTGAATTTTAATTCCCCTGTTCCGAGCGCCTGAGAATATACGGTGAGCTTTTCCTCAATACGGGCTTTCGCATCGTCCTCCGCCGGTGTGGGCTGATAATCGTTATAGCCGTCCGATTCCGAAATTCTGCACGGTATTATTTCATAGTTGTCATCATCAATAAGTCCGTTTCCGTCAAATGTAAATTTTATGCGGAATATAGCGCTGTCCTTGTCTGACGGATTGCTGTTGCCGCCGAAACAGAAATTTCCAAGGCTGTATATGATATATCTTCCGTTATATTTCTCTATTCCCTCAAGCACATGCGGATGGGTTCCGATTACAAGGTCTGCGCCGCAGTCTATTGCGCGGTGCGCCGCCTCTATCTGCTCATCGTTCGGCGCTGTTGCTTTCTCCACTCCCCAATGAATAGAAAGTATAACAAGCTCCGCGCCCATACTCTTAGCTTTTGCAATCGCCGTTTCAAGCTCTGTTTTCATTTGGTCATTGAGATAGTTTATCCCGACAAGCCCTACCTTGATGCCGTTAATATCGCTTACGGAAACATTCTCCTCGCCGCGGCAGTTTAAAATTCCCGCCTGATCAAGATACATTTTTGTATCTGTCAGCGACACCTCTCCGTAGTCTGAGGAATGATTATTTGCGAGATTTGCTGCCTCAACACTGGAGCCTGTAAGAATGTTTACATATGACGGATCTCCTCTGAACGCAAACTGCTTAGCCTCTCTTTCGCCTTGGGTTGACAATGTACCCTCAAAATTAACAATAGTGAGATCGTCCTCGGCAAATATATCCCTGACATTTTCAAAGAAATAATCCGTACCGTATTTTTCCGCATACGCGTCAAAGCTTGTTTCTTTTGCAAAGCTTTCATCTCTTGCAAAGGTACAGTCGCCTACCGCCGTAATGCTTACGGATCGTTCCGCCGGCGCGGTCTCCGCCTCCGATGTTTCCTGCTGTTGTATCGGCTCTGCCTCCGTGTCATTATTCTTATGGGCGCAGCTCAGCGGTGTCATTACTATTACCGCAATAATACATACCGCAGCTATTATATGCTGCAATCTGATCACTTTCATGGATTTTCTCCTTTGTCTCTTATCTTATGAAAAACACACCATTCTGTGCGGAATGGTGTGTCTGTGTACAATACCTTACTGAATAACATTATCCGATGCCGCCTCTGCCTGCTCCGGTGTAATTGCCGCTTCAAGCTGCGCCGCAGCCTGCGATGCAAGGCTGACAAGAACCTGCTTCTGCGCGTCATCGTTGCCCGAACCGGCGCTTATGCGTATATAGCAGCCTCTGTCATATACGCAGATGTACGGAAATGCTATATAGCAGTCCTGACCTATGCCGTCAATAAACTGCATATCAGCTCTTGTAAGACGCTCATTCTCGTAATCAGTCCATATCTGTGAGGATGAAAGTGTGCTGCTGAACTGCTCCAATGAAATTGATACGGTATCAACCGAGCCGAGCGGCACGCCCACATATGTTGCCGTGAGCTTATTGCCCTCCGCAACTATACCGTCTGAGGACAGCTCCATTGTTCCGCCGTTTGAATTTGCAGCCATCTCAACCGTGAGAATATTTTCCGGGCTGAGCTGCGCGGGCATCTCTGCACTGCCTCTGCTTTTTCCATTTCCGCCGCAGGCTGTGAGTGATACGGCAAGCGCCGCGCCCGCTATTATTGCAAGTATCTTTTTCATAGCTTTCATCTCTCCATAAAATCTGTTAATTATTTCTTTAACGCGATTGCAGCCTTAGCCTGCGCAGCCATATTCTCTGCTGTAAGACCATACTCAACAAAAAGCTCTGCCGGCTTGCCCGACTTACCGTAACGGTCTGTTCCGATAATCTTAACCGGGCACGGAGCGTTTGCGCATACAACCTCTGTTACCGCGCTGCCGAGACCGCCCATAATGTAGTGCTCCTCAGCTGTTACTATCGCGCCTGTTTCCTTTGCCGCCTTTGTGATAATCTCCTCGTCAATCGGCTTTATTGTGTGGATATTTATTACTCTCGCATCAATTCCCTCTGCCGCGAGCATGTCCGCAGCCTTTAATGCCTCCTGAACCATAAGACCTGTCGCAATAATCGTAACATCCTTACCGTCCTTAAGCTGTACGCCCTTGCCAAGCTCAAACTTGTAATCTGACGGGTTAATGTCCTCAACGGCAAGTCTGCCGAAGCGCATATAAACCGGACCGTCATGGTCAATTGCCGCCTTTACCGCAAGCTGCGCCTCAATATCGTCCGCCGGATTTATTACAACCATGCCCGGAATTGTTCTCATAAGAGCTATATCCTCAAGACACTGATGCGACGCGCCGTCCTCGCCTACGGAAATACCCGCATGTGTTGCGCCTATCTTTACATTAAGCTTTGTATAGCCGATTGAGTTTCTTACCTGCTCAAATGCTCTTCCCGCCGCGAACATTGCGAAGGTTGAAGCAAACGCCGTCTTGCCGCAAGCCGCGAGACCTGCCGCAACACACATCATATCTGCCTCTGCAATACCGCAGTTTATAAATCTTTCCGGATATGTCTTTTTGAACATATCTGTCTTTGTTGACTTTGAAAGGTCTGCGTCAAGAACTACGATGTTTTCATCCGCACCGTACTTTACCAACGCTTCACCGTATGATACTCTTGTAGCCTGCTTTGCCATTATAAACTCGCCTCCAATTCTGCAATCTTCGCGTCAAGCTCTGCTATAGCCTGGTTATACTGCTCCTCGTTCGGCGCCGCCCCGTGCCATGCCGCCTGATTTTCCATAAATGATACATTCTTACCCTTAACTGACTTCATTATTACCGCTGTCGGCTTGCCCTTGCATGCCTTTGCAGCCTCAACCGCAGCCTCAAGGCTGTTAAAATCATGAGCATCCGCAAGAACTACATTCCAGCCAAATGCCTCAAACTTCTTATCGATCGGAGTCGGGTTCATAACCTTTGTGATGTCGCCGTCAATCTGAAGTCCGTTGTTGTCTACGAAAATTGTGAAGTTGTCCAGCTTATAGTGCGGAGCAAACATAGCCTGCTCCCATACCTGACCCTCTTCAAGCTCGCCGTCGCCGAGGATTGAATAAACTCTGTAAGCCTTGTTGTCAAGCTTTGCCGCCAGAGCCATGCCGCCTGCGACGCATACGCCCTGTCCGAGTGAGCCTGTCGACATATCAACTCCCGGTACCTTGTTCATATCAGGATGTCCCTGAAGATAGCTGCTGATACTTCTGAAGGTCTTACAATCCTCAACCGGGAAAAATCCCTTTTCCGCAAGTGTGCCGTACAGTGCCGGAGCTGTATGTCCCTTTGAAAGAACAAATCTGTCTCTGTCCGGGTTCTTCGGATCATCCGCGCTTACGTTCATAACCTCAAAATAGAGGTATGTAAGAACGTCTGCAATTGAAAGCGAGCCGCCCGGGTGTCCTGCCTGAGCCGTATATACACCCTCAAGCGCATGCTTACGCACCTTGTTTGCGATGATAGCTAATTCTGTAGCTCTTTTTGCATCCATTTTTTTGTTTCCTCCTTGGATTAGTTCTCTATCTCAACAGCTTCCGTTACGCTTTTCCGGTACTGTTGTTAACAAAATTTAATTATTCTGCGCATTTAATATTGCTTCATATGAAAGCCTTGCAAGCTCCTCAATGCGCTCCGTCTGACCGCTGATATACAGCCACCCCAGCAGCGCCTCAAAGCCGGTCGCGCGGCGGTATTCACCAACATCCGCATTCTTCGGCACCGTATATGATTTTGTATTTCTGCCGCGCTTATATGCGGCAAGCTCCTGCTCGGTGAGCTGCGGCTCGATATACTTTACCGCCTCGCTCTGACCGTGAGCGCACACAAACTTAGCCGATGCGCGGTGCAGCTTGTTTGTATTCATGCCCGGATGCTGCGCAATATTGCGCGAGCGGACATAAAGGTCATACAGCGTATCGCCTATATATGCGAGCACAAGTGAATTATACTCGTTCGGATTTTTTCCAAATTCTATACCTAAATCTATCATTCGGCAATGCTCCACTTAACGCCGTCCTTAGTATCCTTGAGAATGATGTTCATCTCCTTGAGCTTATCACGGATCGCGTCCGCTGTTGCCCAGTCCTTTGCAGCCCTTGCCTCGTTGCGCTTTTTAATAAGCTCCTCAACCTCGGCATCAAGCGATTTCTTCTGCTCCTTGACAAACAGACCAAGCACACCGCCAAGCTCACGGATAAGTGACAGTGCAAGCTCTATTGCCGCCTTTCCCGAAGCGCTCTCGATCTCAGTGTTTGCAATATATACTATATCAAATATTGCGGCAATGGCATCGGCAGTATTAAGATCATCATCCATAGCGTCCCTGAACTTGCCGCGGCACGCTTCAAGCTTGCCTTTAAGCTCCGCGTCACATTCCTTTTCCTCCGCGTTTCCGAGGAGAAATTCAAGGTTTTCAATACATGTGTAAACTCTCTCAACAGCTGACTTTGCCTGCTCCATAAGGGTGTCCGCGAAGTTAATCGGACTTCTGTAATGCGCCGAAAGCATAAAGAATCGTATAATTTCGCCGTCATATTCCTTTAAAATATCTCTTACGGTGAAGAAGTTTCCGAGCGACTTGCTCATCTTTTTGCCGTCAATGTTGATATAACCGTTGTGCATCCAGTAGTTTGCAAACGGCTTGCAGTTAGCGCATTCGCTCTGGGCAATCTCGTTCTCATGGTGCGGAAAAATAAGATCCTGTCCGCCGGAGTGGATATCAATCGTCTCGCCAAGATATTTGTTCGCCATCGCGCTGCACTCAATATGCCAGCCCGGACGCCCCTCGCCCCATGGGCTGGGCCATGACGGCTCTCCCTCCTTCTTTGCCTTCCACAAAGCAAAATCCATAGGATCATTCTTATTCTCGTTTACGTCAATTCTCGCTCCCGCCTCAAGCTCCTCAAGCGGCTGCTTTGAAAGCTTTCCGTACTCTCTGAACTTCTTTGTTGAGAAATAAACATTGCCGTCTATGTTATAAGCATAGCCGTTATCAACGAGCCTTTTAACCGTTTCTATAATCGCGTCAATATTCTCGGTGGCCTTCGGGTGAATTGTTGCCTTGTTAACTCCGATTGCCTGCGCGTCCTTAAAATACTCGGCAATAAATCTCTCTCCCAGCTCCTTGACCGTGATGCCCTCGGCATTTGCGCGCTTTATCATCTTATCGTCAATATCCGTAAAATTCTGTACAAAGGTTACCTTACAGCCTATGTATTCAAGATAACGGCGCATTGTATCAAACACAATAAACGGTCTTGCATTACCGATATGAAAATAGTCATATACAGTAGGACCGCATGAATACATTTTTACGTTATCCTTATCCATAGGAATAAAATCTTCTTTTTTTCTTGTTAAAGTATTATATATCTTCATTGCATATTCCTCATAAATTCCATAATTGTTACTATTATACCATCTGTAAATCAAAAAAACAACACTTTTATTAAAAAAAAATAAATTTACAGTATCATTTCTTTAATTTAATAAATTCTCAATGAAAAATAAATTAATTTCTCTAATCCACTTGAATTATCCGTTAGTATGTGCTAAAATATATTAAATATGTAAATCAGAGTTCCATTTAGGAACTATAGTTTAAGAGGTGAACGAAATGAAATTATTGGAATCCGGAGAAATGTATCTCGAAACAATACTTGTGCTAAAAAATAAATATGGATATGTACGTTCAATCGATATTGCCCGTGAAATGAATTTTTCAAAGCCCAGCGTTTCAAGAGCGGTAGCTCTTTTGAAGGAGGACGGCTATATTGAAAACGATCCGCACGGAATGATTCTGCTTACGGATAAGGGCATGGCAGTTGCCGAAAAGATTTATGACAGACACAAGACTCTGACGAAATATCTTGTATGGCTCGGCGTAAACGAGGAAACAGCGCAGCACGATGCATGCCGCATTGAGCATGTAATAAGTCAGGAAAGCTTCGATAAAATTAAGGAGCAGCTTCCTGAGTCGCTGAGATAATTAAAAATGCCGATACCGAAGCTTTGCGGCTCCGATAGCGGCATATTTTATTTTGCATATATTTCCTCTGTTATCCTGTCATGGGAATAGCCCTTAAAGTCGGTACTTGCTTCTAACCGCCAGCCGCTTAAATCAATATCAAAATACATATCGGCAGGGTAATCCCTGTTCCACTTATAAAGTATTATTTTTTCGGCTTTTTCCCCTTGAGGTCTTTCATTTTCGGTAAAGCAGAACTCACCCTTAGCAGCCTTATTCTGAAAATTCTCGTCAATATATACTCTGCTGCCGAAAAGCTGCGCGGAATATGAGTTCATCCAAAGCTTTTTTTCTGCTGTAATGCTTTTAATCCGTTCGATCAGCACACGGTCACGGCTCTGACGGCGCTTATTAAACAGCATTCCGTTTTTGTTGTCAACACACGCTATAAGTATCATTCCGCCCAGCTCTCTCCTGTCGCATAATCAATCACAACTCCGTCCTGCACATTATAACAGAATACATTAAAAAGAATACCGTCGCCACTGTCCTCAACCGATTCCGCCTCCATAAGAACGCCCTTTGCAACAAGATCATCGCCCTCAAAATACGGTGTCACCCTGTAAAGGACGTGATTGTCTGTTTCCTCCACATAATCTGCGACCATATTTTCAAATTCCAGCATCAGCGTGGCATTCATATACCGTGTTCCGGTTATGAGATTTTTCTCATTTGCATTCTCCCCGGCAAGCTGATAGCCTATAAGATGGCTCCGGTTATATAGGCTCTTTCCCGGGACAAAGTCATATTCAACCGAATGCCAGCCTGTGGGCTTGACAGAGCTTATAGAGCCGCGGTCCTCTGTAGGCATTATGTCAATACATATATTTGCAAATGCCGCGCCGCAGCGTCCGAGAGTGTCGAGATCACTGTATATCTCAAATGGCTCCGTTATAAGCTCGTTTTTATCAAAAAACGGGACATTATCATTTATCACTATGTAACCGTCACCGGAATAATCCGGAAACGAATCCGCGGTAATCTCGTTATACTGCGCGTCAATACCCACCGACTGCGTATTCTCCGCCGATCGGGTATTCTCAAGCATATAGTCAATAGTATATAATATATTCTCAGACGAACATCCCGTCAGCAAGGCAGAAAACGATACCGCCAGTGCCGCCGCTGCAATTTTAAATTTTTTCATAAACAATCTCCATTCCGCCGCTCTGCGGCGATACAAATCATAACGCGGAAAAGACGCAAGCAGATGCTTTTCACGTTATTCACTCCTATATTACGGAGCGGTATTGCTCTCAGCATAGCTGTCTCCTGTCGCATAATCTATCACCACTCCCGGCTGCACATTATAGCAGAACACATTAAAGCTAATACCATCCCCGTTATCCTCAACCGACTCCGCCTCCATAAGAACACCGTCCGCAACGAGATTATCTCCCTCAAAAATCGGAGTAACCCTGTAAAGAACATGATTATCAGTTTCCTCCACATAATCAGCCACCATATTTTCAAACGGCAGCATGCCTGTCACATTCAGATATCTTGTACCTGTTATCAGATTTTTCTCATTTGCATTCTCCCCGGCAAGCTGGTACCCTATAAGATGGCATCTGTTGTATAAATACTTCCCTGACACAAAATCATACTTTACCGTATGCCAGCCTGTAGGCTTCACTGAACCGATTGAGCCTCTCTCCTCTGTCGGCATCAGCTCTTTGCATATATTGGCGTATGCCGCACCGCAGCGCCCCAGCCCGTCAAGCTCACTGTAATTCTCAAACGGCTCCGTTGTAAGCTCTGATGGGTCAAAATACGCTTTGTTGCCGTTGATGACTATGTACGGCTCACCGGAATATGGCGGTATTTCATTTTTATAATCCGGTATTTCTGTCGTAATGCTGACGGTTCTTGTGCTGTCGCTCCAGCTTACGGTACAATCAAATGCCTCAGATATTGCCCGCACCGGAACAAGCGTGCGCCCGTCTACCAATGCCGCCGGAACATCAAGCTCAACAGCGGTATCATTTTTATAAAGCTTGTTACTGCCTATACCTATAATTACAACCGTGCTGTCCTTAATGCCGGTCGCAGTGTTGGATATGCTGTCCCAGTACACATCAGCGCCAAGCGCTTCAAATATTGCCCGCATAGGAACCATTGTTCTGCCCTCCGTTATCTGAGGTGCGACATCAAACGACAGTTCTTTTCCGTCAATTGTTACCGATATATCATCAGCAGCCTGTACCACTGCACCGTTGTATGTAATGTTTATAGCCGCTGTCAGTATGTTTATCAGACAGCAAACCTTTAATATAGCTTTTTTCATGTATCTTCTCCTATTTTATAACAAGCTCCACAGGACAATGATCAGAACCCATAATATCATGATGTATATCAGCGCTCACCAGCCTGTCCTTTAAAGCCTCTGATGTAATAAAATAATCTATACGCCAGCCGGCATTCTTTTCACGCGCTTTAAACTGATACGACCACCATGAATATCTTCCCGTAACATCCGGATAAAAGTATCTGAAGGTATCAATAAATCCGTTATTCAGAAGAACCGTCATTTTATTGCGTTCCTCATCGGTAAAGCCTGCGTTCTTTCGGTTTGTCTTAGGATTTTTTAAGTCAATTTCCTCATGCGCCACATTCAGATCTCCGCACATTATTACAGGCTTCTTATCTTCAAGGCATTTAAGATATGCTCTGAAATCGTCCTCCCATGTCATACGGTAATCAAGGCGCTCCAGCTCACGCTTTGAATTAGGTGTATAGCAAGTTACCACATAAAAATCCTCAAACTCCGCAGTTATAACACGTCCTTCATGGTCGTGCTCGTCAATTCCTATGCCGTACGAAACCGACAGCGGTTCCGTTTTTGTAAACATAGCCGTCCCCGAATACCCCTTCTTTTCAGCATAGCACCAATACTGATGATAGCCCGGCAGCTCAAGCTTGATCTGTCCGTTCTGCAGCTTCGTTTCCTGAACACAGAAAACATCAGCATCTACTTTATTAAAATAATCAAGAAAGCCCTTTGTTACACAGGCTCTCAATCCGTTTACATTCCATGATATAAGCTTCATGGCATATCCTCCGTTTTTATATTTTTTGATGACTCTTATATTATAATATAAAAATAATAATAAAGCAAGAGTAAGTATATTCTTTTAAGAGACAAAATATCTCTGAAACACAGCTGCCACATAGCTTAATGCTATGTGGCAGTAAAAACCTATTTGATTATTGTTTTATTGGTGTCACCGATGCTTCTGCCCGTTTATACCACAGCATTAATATGATGCTGAAGCATCAGTTGATGTAGGAATCGGTGTCGGCATTACAACCGCGTTATCCTCTGTAAGCTTTGCAATTGTTTCATCGTCACGCTCAACAGTAATTCCGTACTGCTCGCAGTATTCATCAAGCTTATCCTCAAGCTGCTTCTGCTCATATGCTGTCTTTACAGCGTCCTTATTATCCTCAAACCACTCATTGAACTTCTCATCGTCCTCTGAAAGTGAAAGTCTCTGGATAATGTGATAACCATAGTCTGACTCAGCTACTGTGAACTCACCCGGCTCGATGCTCTTTACGCCCTCATAGAACGGCTCAACCATATCGCCCTCTGTGAAGATATAACCGTCCGGATTTGATTCCGAACCCGGGTCTGTTGAATACTTCGCGATCATTTCATCAAAATTCTCGCCGCCCTGCGCTCTCTCAAGAAGCGCGTTGGCTGATTCCTCCCCGTAAAGCGGCTCCTCTGTCGGCTCCGCAGCCTCTGTAGCCTCAGCAGTATCTGTGTCCTCAGCTGCATCCGCTGTATCCTCTGCTGTCTCTTCTTCTGTCTCCTCCGGAGATTCCTTCTCTATAAGTATATGCTTTGCGCGGTAATAGTTCTCCTTGAAGTAAGCCTTAAGCTCATCATCTGTCGGCTCCTCATCGCCAAGCTCCTCCTGGATCTTTTCAGTTACCAATGTCTGATAAGCGCTTGCCTCAAACAAGTTGTTAAGGAAATCAATGCTTGTTCCGCACTTATCAAGGAACTTCTTATAAGCCTTAAGACCGCCTGCCTGCTGCGCATAGTATGCTGTCATCTGTTTAACCTGTGACTGCGCATCCTCGTCAAGCTCCAATTCCATTGCCTTACCTACAGCGCCATACTTAAGTGTAGACTCAATCTGGTCCGCCATTGTATCTCTTGCCTCATCAAATCCATAGTAAGACGTCAGGCTGCCCGCAAGAACGTTGATTTCGCCCAATGTTACCTGCGTATCACCGATTGTCATTGCTACCTTTTTTGAATTACCGCCTGTGCAGCCTGAGAACATTATTGCACCGGCCGCAAGAACTGCTATTAAACCTGTTTTCTTCATTTCTACTTTCCTTCCTTTTGTGAAATATAATAGTTTAACAGAATACATTATACATCATTTTTTTAGATTTTGCAACTCTTTTATTAAAATTAACAACTTATTAATAAAATCAAGCGAATTATGCTCCTTATCGGGCATTTTTATTCTCAGGGACGGTTTTTCATCGGATACAACCTTGACTCTTGACGGATATTTTTTGTCCAGTCCGAATATTATTTCCGGTGTCAGCCTATCCGGTGCAAAGGTAAGGGTTATTATCCGCGCTTTTTCTGTTATCTCCGTGCATCCCGCCTCGCGCGCCGGAATTTTGACCTCCGCCACCGCGATTATATTCATAACCGTTTTGGGTGGTTCGCCGTAGCGGTCTATCAGCTCATCCTTAATTTCAAACGCGTCCTCCTCTGTCTCGATTGCCGCGATTTTTTTATACATATCAATTCTCTGGTTTGCGGAGGTTATATAGCTTTCGGGGATATAGGCGTTTATATTGATGTCAACCGAAACATCGCTTACGGAATTATCCGTTATGCCCTTCGCCTCGTCAATACTCTCTTTAAGGATCTTGCAGTACATATCATATCCGACATTATCCATATGCCCATGCTGCTCCGGTCCGAGAATATTACCGGCGCCGCGTATTTCAAGATCGCGCATCGCAATCTTAAAGCCGGAGCCGAACTCCGTGAACTCTCTTATGGCGCTGAGACGCTTCTGCGAAACGGGAGAAAGCACCTTATCCCTCTGATAGGTAAGGTAGGCGTATGCCGCTCGATTCGAACGTCCTACCCTTCCCCTGAGCTGATAGAGCTGTGCCAGTCCCATCCTATCCGCATTCTCAATGATAATCGTATTTGCGTTCGGAATATCGAGTCCTGTTTCGATAATCGTTGTGCAAACAAGAACCTGTGTGGTTCCGTTCACCATGTCATACATTATATCCTCAAGCTGCTGTTCATTCATCTTTCCGTGTCCGACAGCGACCTTTATATCCGGGAAATGCTCCTCGATCCACGCAGCCTTGCGGAATATACCCTGAACACGGTTATACAGATAGAATACCTGACCGCCGCGCGCGACCTCACGTCTTATAGCGTCCAGAACGACCATTTCGTTAAACTCCAGAACATAGGTCTGCACCGGGTAACGATTCAGCGGCGGCTGCGTAAGAACGCTCATATCGCGGACTGAGGTCATTGCCATGTGCAGTGTTCTCGGTATAGGCGTTGCGGTCATCGTAAGAACATCAACATTTGTTTTGAGCTCCTTTAACCGCTCCTTGTGCGCAACACCGAAGCGCTGCTCCTCATCGACAATAAGCAGTCCGAGATCCTTGAACTTAACATCCTTTGAAAGCAGACGGTGTGTTCCTATCACTATATCAACTCTTCCGTCTTTAAGCTTTTTGATGATCTCCGTTTGCTGCTTTGCTGTTCTGAAGCGCGAAAGCATCTCTACATTTATCGGAAAATCCGCCATTCTCGACAGAAAGGTTTCATAATGCTGCATAGAGAGCACCGTTGTGGGACAAAGATACGCAACCTGCTTGCTGTCGCACACCGCCTTGAACGCGGCGCGCAGAGCGACCTCTGTTTTGCCGAAGCCCACATCACCGCAGAGCAGTCTGTCCATCGGCTGCGGCTTTTCCATATCCGCCTTGACCTCCTCGATTGAGCGAAGCTGATCCTGCGTTTCATTGTAACGGAAGGTGTCCTCAAAATCCCTCTGCCACGGAGTGTCCTCACCAAAAGCATGCCCCTTTACCTTCTCACGCTCCGCATAGAGCTTTATAAGCCCCTTTGCCAGCTCGTCGGTCGATGCCTTTACTCTCGCCTTTGTTTTTACCCACTCCTGTGTTCCCAGCTTATTGAGCTTTACCGTTTTTTCCTCGCCCTTTCCGCTGTACTTATACAGCAGATTGAGCTGGTCAACGGGAACATACAGAACATCGGTTCCCTTATATTTTATTTTCAGATAATCCTTTGAAATACCGTCAACGGTGATTTTCTGAATACCGGTATATTCGCCGATACCATGGGTAACGTGCACAACATAATCGCCCGGGCTTATATCGTTATACGATTTTATTCTGTTTGCGTTATCCTGTCTGCGCCGCTCCCTCGAGCTTTTTGACTCAAAAATCTCCTTTTCCGAAACAAGCGCAAACCTGATTTCCGGGTACTCAAAGCCGTTTGTATGGCTGCCGCGTATGATTACGGTCTCGCCCTTTTTAAACTCGCCGTTTTCCGAAATACGGCATTTTATTCCGCGCTCATTGAAAACGCCGTTCAGATTTTCCGCGCGTCCTCTAGTCGCCGCCAGAACAACTACCGTATATCCGTCAGCCTGCCATTTGGTAAGATCCTCGTAGAGGTATTCTATTTTGCCGTGGAACGAAACGGTTGTTTTTGTCACAAACATTTCAAGATGCTTAAAGCTGAAATCATTTTTGGTATGCGAAAGGATTTCAACCGCTATCAGTTTCATTGCAGACAGTCCGGCAATGATTTCATCGCCGCCGCGGTAGAAATCGGTTTTCTCCGCTCCTATTATCTGCTTTAATTTGAGCTCTGTTATTATCTCGTTATGCTCCCATGCAAAGGTTTTTAAGCGTTCAGAGATACGCTTAGGGTCAAGCACAAACGCTATATCGCTTTTCTCGAAATAGTCAAGCAGCGACGGGATTCTGCCGTAAATCAGAGAAATATATTTATCGACCGATGGAAAATGATGGCGCTCTTTAAACGCTTCAATATCCGCGTTAAGATTTTTTATATACTCCGTCATATCGGCTTTTCTGCGACCCGCGCTCTTAACGCGCCTTTGAAGCTCCAGCACAATTTCTTCCCGTCTTTTCGTTGAATAGAGAGCTTCAGCCACAGGAATGATTCTAACCGACTCAATATTATCAATCGTTCTCTGGCTGTCGGCGTCAAAGCGTCTTATAGAATCTATCTCATCATCCCAGAACTCAATTCTCACCGGACTGTCACAGTTCGGGGAATATACATCAAGAATACCTCCGCGTATCGCAAACTGTCCCGCGCCCTCTATCATTTCCTCGCGGCAGTAGCCCATAGCGGTAAGCTTCTCCGCAAGCCCCGCTATATCCTGAGTTCCCCCGACCTCAAATTCGAGAATACTCCCTGTGAATTTATCCTTATCAGCGGTATAGGTCATGAGCGCGTCAACCGACGCCACAACAATAACGCCTTTTCCCTCCGTGATTTTATTCAGCACAGAAAGCCGCGCATTGTCGTTTGCGCGGCCCATTGATTCAATATTATAAAACACATATTCCTTTGACGGAAACAGAGCGACATTCTCATTATACAGTCTGAGGTCATCGCGGATCGCCTTTGCCTCCATATCAGAATATGTCACCACCAGCGTGTTGCCGCCGTTTTTTTCGTGCGCCGCCGCAATCAGCTGCGGCTGCGCGCTGTCTACCACGCCCGCAACTGACATCGGCGTATTGGAGAGATTGCTTATCATCCCTTCATAGGGACGATAGCCCTCCAGCAAATGCTTTAAATCCATTTTAATCTCCCTGGAATTATTTACCGTTAAATTTATTCATTGCGCTCTGGAAGCCTCTTGCGATAATTTCCTTAACAGCCTTATCCGCTCTTATTATCGCATCCTCAAGGACGGGTATTTCCTCCTTCGTAAAACGCCCCAGAACATAATCCGCAAGGTCATAATCCCTATGCTGCGGCGAGCCGATACCTATACGCACACGCGGAAACTGATCCGAATTGAGATGATATATGATTGACTTCAAGCCGTTGTGACCGCCCGCGCTGCCCTTTCCCCGCACGCGTATTCTGCCCGTATCCAGAGATATATCATCGCTTATTATAATTACATTCTCAACAGGTATTTTAAAGAAGCTTACAAATTCAACTATACTCTCGCCGCTGTTGTTCATAAAGGTCTGAGGCTTGACGAGAAATACCTTTTCTCCGTTAATTTCAGTCTCTCCGTAAAGCGCCTTATATTTGAGCTTCTTTATTTTTACGCCCGCTTCATCGGCAATATAATCTATTGTGTGAAAGCCTATATTATGCCTTGTCATTTCATACTGGTTGCCCGGATTTCCCAGACCCGCTATAAGATACATTTTATTCCTCCGTATATTTATTGCCCTTCCAGTCAGCCTTGTTGACCTGTCTTGCTCTCGCAATGGAAAGGTTGTTGTCGGGAATATCCTCCGTAATGGTTGAACCGGCGGCAATATACGCACCGTCGCCCACCTTAACGGGCGATACAAAATTTGTGTTGCAGCCTACAAACACGTTGTCGCCTATGGTTGAACGGAACTTATCCTTACCGTCATAGTTACATGTAACGGTGCCGCAGCCGAAGTTTACGTTTTTGCCTATATCGCTGTCACCGAGATATGTGAGATGTGAAATCTTTGTGCCGTCACCGATCGTGTCATTCTTCAGTTCAACAAAATCGCCAACCTTTACGTCTTTTCCGACCTTGTTGCCGGGACGCACATACGCAAACGGACCTACCGATGTTCCCTCGCCTATATCGCTGTCAAGGATAACGGAGCTTGTTACGGTTACATTGTCCGCAAGACGGGCATCTTCAAGCTTGCAGCCCATTTCTATCACACAGTTTGCCCCTATCCTTGTCTTTCCCAGAATAGTTACATTTGATGCAATAATTGTATCCTGTCCGATTTCAACCTCAGCGCCGATTATTACCGTTGACGGATTGATAATTGTTACACCGTTTGTCATGTGCCTTTTATTTATTCTGTCCTGCATGATCGCTTCGGCCTCACTCTGCTGAATACGGTTGTTTATACCGCGTATCTCATCATTATCGGCAATGGTAAAGCCGCCTATTTTCTTTCCCGCCTCGCGGAGTATCTGCAGAGTGTCTGTGAGATAATACTCACCCTGCGCGTTGTTCGGTGTGAGCTTTCCGAGAGACCATACGAGCGCGTCACTGTCAAATACATACATACCCGAGTTGATCTCGCGGATTTTCTTTTCCTCCTCCGAGGCATCCTTCTGCTCAACGATCTTTAATACCGAGCCGTCCTCACCGCGGACAATTCTACCGTAGCCTGTCGCGTCCGGCAGCTCCGCCGTTATTACGGTCGCGATGTTGCCCTGCTCTTTGTGGTACTTAACAGCCGCTTCAATTGTTTCAGCTTGAATAAGCGGAGTGTCGCCGTTAAGAATTACAACATATCCCTTATAATCCTTTATAAACGGAACCGCCTGCATAACCGCATGACCTGTGCCGAGCTGCTCTGCCTGTATCGCGATCTTTGCATCCTTTTCCACAACCGGGCGCACCATTTCCGCCTTATGTCCGATTATGGCTACAACCTTCTCGGCTCCCGCCTTCTTTGATTCGTCAATAACCCATTTAACCAGCTCCTTGCCGCATACCTTATGGATAACCTTCGGCATTTCTGATTTCATTCTTGTGCCCATTCCGGCAGCCAGTATAACACTTGCAAACATATTACTTCAATTCCTTTCTTGCAGTTTCGGCATCGCTCTTTATCTGATTTGCAAGAGCCTCGATGCTGTCAAATTTTTTATCTCCGCGCAGACGCTTTATAAACTCCACACGAACCAGTTCATTATAAATATCCTCGTCAAAATCAAGAATATAACTTTCTATTGTTACCTTATCGGCGCCAAAAGTCGGATTGTTTCCGACATTTATCACGCTCTTATATTTATTTCCCTTTACATATGTATATCCCGCGTAAACTCCGTTATGCGGAATAAGCGTATTCTTCTTATATGAAATATTCGCTGTAGGCAGACCCATTTTTCTGCCGTTCTGCAGGCCCTTAACTACCATTCCCTCGATTGCGAAGGGTCTTCCGAGCATATTTGCCGCATGCTGAACACTGCCGTCCATTATATAATGTCTTATCGCGGTGCTCTTTACTGTGACCCCGTTATGGTCAATCTCATCGGTTATGATCGCTTCAATGCCGAACCTTTGGCAAAGCTCCTTAAGCAGCGTTACATCACCGCTCGCCTTGTATCCAAAGCGGTAGTCATAGCCGGCGCACACCGCGACACAATGAAGTATATCCATAAGCCTTCTTACAAACTGCTCTGGTGTGAGCTGCATGAACTCTTTGTCAAAATCACGCATATATACAAAATCCATATCAGCCTTTGCAAGAAGATCAAGCTTCTGGTTCTCCTGCGTTATGATCGGCACACTCTCTTTATTTATCGTGCGCTTTGTATGCTCGTTAAAAAGCAGAACACCGCATTTGAGATCATGCGCACGCGCATAGTCGTGACACTTCTTTATAATTGCCATATGCGCCATATGCAGTCCGTCAAAATTGCCGAGAGCGACAACTGTTCTCGGAAACGGTACACTGCCTGTCTGGCGAATTATCTGCATAATAGTTTCATCCCCTTAATTCCAAAAAGATTTTATCAATACAAGTCTTTGTTCCCTTATTTCAGACACACACAGAAACCTTCCGTCCGCGCCGTATAATCTGTAACGCTGCCCCTCGCTGCCGCCACGCCATGTCATGCGCACACCGTTTATTATGCTGCGCTCCTGTTTTTCGTTCAGGTGTATCCTGGGCAGCTCTTTAAATAATGAGTCCGTCGGAATAAGCGCCGCTTCCGGGTTGTCCATTACGTTAAGCTGCTCAACTGTATATGCCTGCGATATTTTAAACCCCGCGGTTTCCGTTCTTCGCAGCTCCGTCATAACTGCGCCGCATCCAAGCTCCGCTCCTATATCATCGCACAGGGAACGGATATAGGTTCCTTTAGAGCAATGCACGTCTATCGTAACATACGGAAGTTCAATTTTCAGAATATCAATAAAGTATATATTTATCTTTCTCGGATTTCTCTCTGCCTCTTTACCCTCACGTGCAAGCTCATAGAGCTTTTTGCCGTTCTGCTTTATCGCGCTGTACATCGGCGGCAGCTGTTCCTGCTCACCCTTAAATTCGACTATTGTACGCCTGATTTTCTCCTCCGTCACGTTAACGGGACTCTCTTCAAGCACCTTTCCATCAACGTCAAGCGTATCCGTGCGCTTTCCAAGCTCAAATACGGCTGTGTACCTTTTATCCGCCGCAGTGAGCATATCCGCCGCCTTTGTCGCGTTTCCGACACATATCGGAAGTACGCCCGTAGCAAGAGGGTCGAGCGTTCCTGTGTGCCCAACTCTCCGCGTTTTATACACTCTGCGCAGCATGGCTACAACATCATGCGATGTTTTGCCCTGAGGCTTATCCACAATTACAACTCCGTTCATGCAAGCACCCTTCCGCAGGCTTCAACGACCAGTTTCTCCGCGTTCTCCAGATCATCCGCGTCAATTGTACAGCCCGCCGCCTTTGTGTGTCCGCCGCCGCCGAACACCTGAGCAACCTCCGCTACATCAGCATCATTGTTTGAACGAAGGCTTCCGCGTATTTTGCCGTCATACTGCTTTAATGCAACAGCAATTTCGGTACCGCGTATGCGTCTCGGAAGATTTACAAGATCCTGTATATCCTCCGGCTTCATGCCGTATTTTGCGGTTTCCTCCTCGCCGACCGTGACAATTCTGAGCCTTCCGTCATAATATGAATGAATACGGCTTGTGAGCTCCGCCTTCATAAGCTCCGATTCAAGCTCCTCACAGTCAAATAACAGCCTTGCTATTTCCGCATGATCTATGCCGCATTCGATAAGCTCTGCCGCAATCCTGAAGGTCACAGGTGAGGTATTTGAATACGCAAAGCAGCCGGTATCGGAACAGATCGCCGCATACAGAAATCCTGCAATTTTACAGTCAGGTTCAATTCCCATTGCGCGGAACAGCTTAAACAGTATTTCTCCTGTTGATGAAGTCTCCGGCTCAACATAATTTGCGTCACCAAAAAATGTATTGGTCTTATGATGATCAATATTTACAACCTGCTTCGCGGCATCAAGTATTGGCTGACGCAGACTTACACGAGTCAGGTCTCCGCAGTCAAGAACAATACAGGCGTCGCAGTCCACACTCTCACCTCCATATACAACAGCTATATCCTTATTAAGGAATTGCAGCCGTTTTTCAACAGGCTCCTCAACATATATAACTGCCGGTATACCCAGCTTCTCAAGAGCAGCCCGCATTGCAAGACAGGAGCCTATCGCGTCACCGTCCGCCTTGATATGCGGTATTATTGCCGCTTTTTTTGCATTTTTTATAAGGTTTATTACTTCTTCCATTATAAACTACTCCAACAAAAATAACATATAAATCCAAAATAATTATAGCATAAAACCATGTAATCGTCAAGAACCTGCACAAAATAAAAAGCCTTAACACATAAATATATGAAAACAGGCTGCACGGATCGTCCGTGCAGCCTGCTTATATTCAGCTCTTATGCCTTAATGCGGTTCTCGTAATCCTCGACCATCTTCTTAACCATCTGACCGCCGATTGAACCTGCCTGCTTTGCTGTGAGATCACCGTTATAGCCCTGCTTGAGCGCTACTCCTACCTCACTTGCCGCTTCCATCTTGAACTGCTCCATTGCCTGCTTTGCTTCAGGTACTGTCATTTTCGTTACCTCCTTTTAAAACCGTAGTCCTCTTGCGGCAATCCCGTATTATAACGCAGTCTGTTATAAGACTGCCGTATGATAAGCACTGCCGCATCTATCTAAATGCTGTGCCGGCTTAATATACGGTTCTTTCCCCCGCCGCCATCGACGGGTATCATTCGCGTCTTTGCTGTTGTTTCTTGTCGAACCGTATCGAATTAAATCGGCTACAGTAGTATTTTGTCCTGTATCGCTTTTTATATTCTTAGCAAAATTTTGATTTTTAAATTTTAAAAGAGGGGTAATTCTTTAAAGAAAAAAACGAGAGAAATGAGCCTTGGCTCAAATTCTCCCGTTACTATTATAATATTTTTATGATTTAATTTTTTGACTGCGCTGCAAGGTATTCCGCAAAGTCCTTATATTCCGGCTTGTGCGGTGTCGGCTTGAAATCTGCCTTGTACGTTGCTGAGCTTGCAGTTGATGCCTCGCCGCTCTTTTTCTCCGGCTTAGCATAGCTCGGACGGCCGTAACCGCCTCTGCCGCTGCTCTGACGCTTTCCGCCGCGGTTTTTGTTATATCCGCCGCTGCGCTTGTTGTTATACGGCTTCGGATTCTTCGGAGCGATAACTACCTTTCTGTGCGGCTCCTGACCTACCGAATAGGTTGTTACCTCTTCATTATCCTGGAGATTTGCATGAATTATACGTCTCTCATAAGGATTCATTTCCTCAAGCGGGTACTTTCTTCTTGTTTTTGCAACTCTTTCCGCAAGCTTGTTTGACAATGCGATAAGCGTTTCTGCGCGCTTTGCGCGATAGTTCTCGGTATCGATCGATACCTTTATATAATCCTCTGAGCTCTGATTTACCACGAGTGATGTAAGATACTGAAGGCTGTCGAGTGTATCGCCGCGCTTACCTATTACAATACCCATATTCTCGCCCTCAAGATTTATCTTTACAATATCATCCTCGAGAACCGCGTTTACCTTTACATCAAGCCCCATTGCTGTAAGAATGTTTGTGATAAAGCTCTTTGCATTCTCAACCGGTGACTCTGATGAGTATACTCTGTTTACCGCTTTAACGGTCTCCGCTTCTGCCTTAATCTCAGGCTCTGCCGGAGCTTCCGCTGCGGGCGCCGGCTCAACCTCAACTCGCGCCGGCTCTGTTTCCGGCGCAGGCGCTGCCTTTTCCGGCTCTGCCTTACTTTTTGCCGAAACCTTAACAATCGCTTCCTTTGCTCCAAGTCCAAGGAAGCCCTTCGACGGCTCCTGTACTATTTCAATTACAGCGTCGTCCTTCTTTATTCCCAGCTCTGCAAGAGCTTCTGCTACAGCGTCATCTATGCTTTTTGCTCTTTTTTCTATGCTGCTGGTGTTTGTCTTCGGGAACTGTGACAACTACGTCCTCCCCTTTCCTTTCAAAATAGTAATACAAAATAATCTGCTGAACAATCTGAACAACACTGCTGATTATCCAGTAAAGACCAAGACCTGCCGGTAATATCAATGTGAAATATGCTGTCATTGCAGGCATCATCCATACCATCATCTTATTCATGGACTGCGCCTGCTCATTTCCGGTCTGCTTGTCCTGACCTGACATGTGCATTGAAATTTTATTCTGACCTATTGATGCTATTACGGCAAGTACCGGTATTACAAGAAGCAATACCACATCAAGATGGTTCTTTATATCTGTGAGATAGCTGAATGCTGTCCACGGCACATTTGACAGGTTCATGCCAAAGAATTTGAAGTTTATGAACCATTCATGCGCCTCTCCGTAGATACGCTGCGCCCAGTCTGAGAGCTGGATCTGCGACTGGTTAAGGAGCATTGCTGCATCCATATCCTTGAGATTGCCCACTACGTCCGGGAACTTATCAAGCATTGCCTCTTTAAGAGTGTTGACCTGATTTATAATATCCTCGGGCACATCCTTAAACGGTACATTAAACATGTAGGTAAGTGGACGTCTGATCGCCTGATACAGCGCAACAAGGATCGGCATCTGAATGAGCAGCGGCAGACAGCCGCCTGACATACTGATGTTGTTCTCCTTATAAACCTTCATTGTCTCCTGCTGGAGCCTGGTCTGGTCATTGGCATACTTTTTCTGAAGCTCAGCCAGAATCGGCTGTACCTTCTGCTGTTTTCTCATGGCCTTCTGCGAATGTACATTGAGCGGGATCAATATACACTTAATTATAATTGTAAAAAGTATAATCGCAACACCATAATTGTGGGTCAGCTCATAAATTGTCTTTATGATCCAGCCCATCGCCAAAACGATATAATGCCACATATAGTGTGTCCTTTCCGGTGCCTTCCTTACGGAACGGGGTCGTATCCGCAGCCGCCGAACGGTCTGCATCGCAGTATTCTTCGTACCGCAAGATACCCGCCCTTTAACGCACCATATTTTTCTACCGCTTCAAGAGCATATTGTGAGCATGTCGGCGTGAACCGGCAGCATCCTTGAATTCCCTTTATCGGTGAAATGTGGTGTCTGTAAAATCTGATTAAAAAAATCAATATCTGCTTCATTTTAGTTCTCTGTCTCTTGCTTTTTTCCGTCCGGAAGTATTCCCAACGAACGGAAAATGAATTCCATGTCACG
Organism: Candidatus Ornithomonoglobus sp.; assembly: GCA_051877435.1. Taxonomy (GTDB): domain Bacteria; phylum Bacillota; class Clostridia; order UBA1381; family UBA1381; genus Ornithomonoglobus. The sequence goes on along the minus strand of JBJEIW010000184.1, from coordinate 4,111 downwards.
CGATATCTGTGCATATGTTTTTCCCGCAGCTCTGTTTCTCGCAACAATAATCATATCCGAGCTGCCACTGAGTCTGTCCTCAATCAATCTGTAGCTTTCACGCATAAGCCGCTTTGTGCGGTTTCTGACAACCGCCTTGCCTACTGATTTGCCTACGGTAAATCCGACTCTGTTATGTCCGCGGCGGTTCGGGCTCATATATACCACAACAAATCCGCCCGCCATACATTTACCTCTTGCATATAAGCGTCTGAAATCCCTGTTTAATTTAATGCTGTGAGTCTTTTTCAAACCAAAGTCTCCTTATAGCACATTTTAGCCGCAGCGCTGTATGTCAGCAGCCGCAACCGATTTAAAAAAAGAGCCTGTCCCCTACACAGGCATTGAATGCCTCATCCGCGAGACAGCTCTTAATTTATAAAAAGTCGATTCTTAAAGCTTTAAATTACTTTTTACTTCTCCGAAGTACTGCTTCGCAAAAAGCTTTTTACTTCTCTGAAGTTGTGAGAATCTTTCTGCCCTTTGCGCGTCTTGCAGCAAGAACCTTTCTGCCTGACTTAGTAGCCATTCTTGCTCTGAAGCCATGAACCTTTACTCTCTGACGCTTTTTCGGCTGAAATGTCATTTTCATAGTTTTTAGCACCTCCTGTAATAATCGCGGCCCTGATCATAGCCGCCTCTGTTTTCCAAAATCCAAATAAATACGCTCAGACTCAACCCTTTCGGGCAAAATTGAGCAATAACAATTAGACACCTCTCTTATTATATTCATCAAATGCCGATTTGTCAAGTGTTTTTTTCAATTTCGAGCAAATTTGTCTTAAAAATACTGCTGCCGTAGAATTTTATCTGTATTCCTACCTATTTGTTTGAGGTTATTGTCCACGTTGTGAGGAAGTCCGGGTTAATAACAACCTCTTGTGTTGTTTTAAGTATATATTCTCCCGGCTGCGCATGCTGTACAGCCTTTAAATCCGGTGGCAGCTCAAAAAGGTCTCCGTCCGGCTTTCTGATTGTAATTCCGCCTTTATCAGCCCTTTCAATCACACCGCAAAACTGCTCTGTTTTGTATGAGGTGCCAGAAGCTGATGTGTATGTTAAACCCACTAAAATGCGTTTGCCTCTGAGCTTTCTGTAAGTAATCATGACTTTCCCTTTCTATGCGAAGCAGTCCATCCGCCGCGCTTTCTCTTAATTTTATATTTTATATGCTGTGAAATAAAAAAGTTATCCCTTGACAAACTCCCGCAAATCTGCTATAATATTCAAAGTTAGATTCAATAGGCAGATGTGGCGGAATTGGCAGACGCGCCAGACTTAGGATCTGGTGTCCCCGACGTGCAGGTTCAAGTCCTGTCATCTGCACCATGCACAGTTCATAAGCAGAAAAGCTTATGAACTGTTTTCTTTCTCTGGGGGAGACTCCCACCATAATATGCGTAGGTTCAAGTCCTGTCATCTGCACCAAACAGTAGAAATCCGAACCTTGTACCAATGGGTAATGGATTCGGATTTTTATTATATCTTGACTACCCAAATTTTAATAGTAAGCTTGAAAAACACTATACCGATATATTTAAACGAGATTTCTCAGAACAGTTACAGTCTATGTTTGATAAGCTGGTTGACTATACTTTCTATTTCTTGCGCAGAACAATTTTAATAAAGTTGAGATATTTCCCGGCGCCGGCTTCCATTGATTTTCTGTCGCCTATAGCATATTCGTTTTCCTGCTTAAGCCAATCTGCCCATACCTCATCATTTGATTCCATTTCGGTTATGGAAACAATTTCTGCATCATTGCATTTGCCAACAATATCTGTCCAATAATCCACATCATGCATATAATCAAGCTGTTCGGGCGATCATGACAAAAGCAGTTCCGGGTAAAGATTATCGTGGCAGTCCTTTTTCATACCCGGAATTGAAATATAAATATATCCACCGTGCTTTATATACGGAAGCAGTTTGCTGTCAAGATATTTACTGTCACGTCCGAAATAATTATATGAATCCGTGCTCACGACGGCATCAAAAAATTCTTTTTCAAAAGGTAAATTTTCTGCATCTGCTTTTACGGGAATAATTTGCTCATCATTCAGTCCCATTTGGCGAAAAAATTTCCTGTTATCTTCCGGATCGCTCCAAAGGTCGGCTGCATAAACCTTAAAACCGTATTCCTTTGCAAGAAATACGCTTGTCAAGCCTTGTCCGCTGCCAAGATCGCATACCACGGCATTTTTAGGAATTTTGCAATCAATCAGAAGTTCTTCCTCCAATTTTATAGGATTGGGTCCCATAATCCTTGCCATCAGGTCAGGTGAAGTGTATTTTTGACTCAAAATATATTCCATTATAATCACTCCTATTTTTTATTCAATCATTTTGAAACTGCAAGCTGTATCTGTGTTTATTTTTAATATCATTTCCCGTCTTTCAGTAAACCGAATAACAAAAGTGCAACTTCATTTATTGTTTTTTGTTTTGAGCTGATTTCATATTTAATCTGCCTGCAAATTTTTCAATATGGTTTTCAAGCAAAGTCATGACATACTGTTTGTCAGACGCAGCGTCATATATGCTGTATAAAAGATACATCGGTCCGTAAAAATCGAGCGCCAAATCATATGCTTCGCTTTCTGAAGATGCAGTTTCCATAAATACATCTGCTATATATTTCACAGGCCCGCCCGATATATATTGCTGATACAATTTTCCCATCTCAGGATTGTTGTACTGTTCAAGAGTCAACAGCTTTCTGAAATTTGCGAAAAACTCTTCCTCTGTCCAGTGCAAAAACATAGATTTTGTATATTCGCCTATTTTTTCAAAAGAAACATTTTTATATGCACTGCTTTCTTCTTCTATGCTTACCTTAGGCATCTCAAAATCCTCTGCTCTTTCACAGTCGATTTTGTTTACACACTTAAGTATACTGTCAAATATAGCCCTCTTGTTTTTATAATGCTTGTAAAGAGAAGGTGCTTTAATTCCGACTGCTTCGGCAATTTCCGCAACTCCGACCGCTTCATAGCCCTTGATTGCAAAAAGCCTTAACGCTTCGCTCAATATTCTCTCTTTCGTATTCGTTTTCTTCATAACACATCACCGCAAGCTAAAATTGATTAGCTTTATTATAGCTAATTCCTTTTAGCTTGTCAATAGATTATTAAAATTTTATTGTCATACAACTAAGTCCTATAAGAACACCTGTACTAAAACAGCTCGTAAGCATAAAGCCTGCGAGCTGTATTTCTTTATTATATATCCTTTTTCTTTCTGAGCATCGCGCCCTCTGCTACAGGCTCGCTTACGTTCATGGTTACAAGCTGCTCAGGATGGGGAGCTACGTTTATCGGCTCACCCGCCTCGTTTACCATCGCCTCTGCCCTTATTGTAAGCACCGGCTTCATAGGCTGTAAAATCTCTATTTCATCACCCTCAAAGAAACGGTTGCGCTGCATTACAGTCATTCTGCCCGCTTCCTTATCATATGCTTTCACTATACCGATAAGCTCATAATCACGGATATATGAGCTTGTTTCATATACCTGCGCGTCCGCGCCCGGCTTTCCGAAATAAAAGCCAGTTGTATACGGACGGTGGCTTACCTTGCAAAGCTCATCAAACTCCGCTCTCTTAAAGGTATAGTTTTCCGGGTCCTCAAAATAACGGTCGATTTCCCTTCTGTATGCTCCGACAACAGTCGCGACATAGAATGCAGTCTTTACCCTGCCTTCGATTTTAAGGCTTGTTATTCCGCTTTTTACAAGCTCCGGAATATGCTCAATCATACATAAATCCTTCGAGTTAAATATAAAGGTTCCTCGCTCATTCTCCTCCACCGGGAAATACTCGCCCGGTCTTTTTTCCTCAACAAGAGCATAGTTCCAGCGGCACGGATGAGCGCACGCGCCCATATTTGAATCCCTTCCCGTCATATAGTTTGAAAGCAGACAGCGCCCCGAATATGATATACACATAGCGCCGTGAATAAAGGCTTCAAGCTCAAGCTCCTCCGGGATATGCTCCCTGAACTGGGCAATTTCCTTAAATGACATTTCTCTCCCGAGAACCACACGCTCCGCACCCAGCTTATGCCACATAAGCG
>JBJEIW010000183.1:0-7860 GCA_051877435.1 Candidatus Ornithomonoglobus sp. | reverse complement strand
TGTCGAATAGTCAAGTGATAAATGAGGTTTTTTCATGTTTTTTGAACGAGTTTAGGTTACTATTCAGCTATCAGCAATCAAGGAAATTCAATATAACTGTAAAATACCCTTGCATTTACCGGAAAACTGTGCTATAATTATAATATATGTGTATGTTTATGCACAGTTTTATTTAAAATAAAGAGGAAATGAAAGGAAGTACGCAAAATGGATTTGAAAAAAATTTTAGCATTGTCAGCGGCTGCAGCAATATCGGTAACGGCGCTTGCAGGCTGCAAAAGCACAGAGCAGAAAACAGAAACTGCTCAGACAGAGGGAGATACATATAAGATTGCAACTCTGCAGTATGCGGATCATCCGTCACTTGACAACTGTGTTGAGGGCTTTAAGCAGGGTCTTGACTCAGAGGGTATCAGCTATGAGCTTGAGGTTCAGAGCGCGAAGGGCGATGATTCGACAAACACACAGATTGCGCAGCAGCTTGTAGCGTCGGGCGTTGATCTCATATGCGGTGTTGCCACACCATCGGCACAGGCTTGCTACAACGCGGGCTATGAGGCAGGCGTACCGGTAATCTTTAACGCTGTTTCAGATCCGGTTGCGGCGAAGCTTGCCGTATCGGAAACCGAGGCTATGGACGGAATCACAGGTGTTTCGGATAAGCTTCCGGTTGAGGCACAGCTCGAGCTTATAAGAGAAATGCTGCCGGACGCAAAGACAATCGGCATTCTCTATACAACATCAGAGGCTAACTCGGTTTCAACAATCGAGGATTACAAAGCGGCGGCTCCCGATTACGGCTTTGAGATCGTAGAAAAGGGTATCACGAATGCGGCTGAAATTCCGCAGGCGGCAGACCTTCTTGTAACACAGGTAGACTGTATTTCAAACATGACAGACAACACTGTTGTTGATAATCTTCCGGTAGTTCTTGAAAAGGCTACTGCTGCGGGTATTCCGGTATTTGGCAGCGAGGAGGAGCAGGTTGGCAACGGCTGCGTTGCATCGGCAGGTATCGACTATGTTGAGCTTGGCAAGAAGGCAGGCGTTATGGCTGCAAGAGTGCTTAAGGGTGAGGACATAACAACGATCCCGTTTGAGACAATGACAGAGAGCAAGATCACAATCAATCCGGATGCTGCGGCAACAGTAAATCTTGAAATCCCGCAGTCAATCACAGACAGGGCAGAAGTAAAGACCTCATCAGAGGGTTAAATATAATCGGAAAAGTCCTCTCTGCATACAGCATTGAGGATTTTTCTATATAAGATAGGGCAACATGCCCGCATATAAAAAGAAAAGGAAACATTACATATGGAAGGACTTATAGTCGGCATACTCGAGCAGGGGTTTATTTACGGAATACTTGCGATGGGTATCTATATCACATATTCAATACTTGATTTTCCGGATTTATCGGTAGACGGAACATTCCCTCTGGGTATTGCCGTATGCTTTGTATTTATAAATCACGGCTGGAACCCGTGGCTGGCCCTTGTGGCAGCGTTTCTTTCGGGCTGCATAGCCGGAATATTTACTGGAATATTCCACGTTAAGCTGAAAATCCGCGATCTTCTGAGCGGTATTCTCACAATGACCGCGCTGTATTCAGTAAACTACAGCATTGTCGGCAAGGCGTCGGACTTTCTCGGCATGAACAGCGTAACGATTTTCTCACAGACCGCAAAATTCTTTCCGGGACATGCGGCGGTATATTCAAAGCTTGTCGTAATTCTCGTGATCGCTTTGGTTGCTAAGTTCGGTCTTGACTGGTATTTAAGAACAAAGTCGGGCTTTCTGCTCCGTTCCGCGGGCGACAACGAGGGACTTGTAGTTACGCTCGCGCAGGACCCGGGTACGATAAAGATTATTGGACTTGCGCTCTGCAACGGTCTTGTAGCTCTTGCGGGCAGTGTGTACTGCCAGTATTCAAGAGCCTTTAATGTCGGCTCGGGAACGGGTACGCTTGTTATGGGTCTTGCGGCGGTAATCATAGGGCTTACAGTGTTCAGAAAGGTAAAGCGCCTTAGGATCACAACCGGAGTGCTGTTCGGCATGATAATCTATAAGGCATGTATATCTATCGCGCTGGCGCTGGGTCTGCCGTCACAGGACACAAATCTTGCCATCACGGTACTGTTTATACTGACGCTGATGTTCGATTTATATGTGCTTTCAAGGAAGAAAAAGCCGGGGGTGAAGAAAAATGCTTGATTTAAAGGGAATTAACAAGGTATTTAACCCCGGAACAATAGACGAAAAGGTATTATTCACCGATTTCAATCTTCATATAGACGACCGTGAGTTTGTGGCGGTGATAGGCTCAAACGGCTCGGGCAAAACAACGATGCTAAATATAATCTCCGGCTCAATACAGCCGGATGCCGGCTCAATTATTCTTGACGGCATGGAAATGAAGGGAATGAAGGATTTCAAGCGTGCAAAGAGGATAGGACGCGTATTCCAGAACCCGTCAATGGGTACATCGCCGACAATGACAATATGGGAGAATCTTTCACTTGCAGACAACAAGGCAAAGCGCTACGGACTGACAAGAGGTCTTAACAGACAGAGAAAGGATTTCTACAGAACACAGCTTGAAATTCTCGGAATGGGTCTGGAGGACAGAATGGACACCCTCGCCGGAACCCTTTCTGGCGGGCAGCGTCAGGCGATGGCGCTGATTATGGCGACGCTGGTGCGGCCCGATCTGCTTTTGCTTGACGAGCACACTGCGGCTCTTGACCCAAAGGCAGCGGATATAGTAATGGAGCTTACCGACAGAGTGGTAAAAGAAAAGAAAATCACCTCACTCATGGTAACTCATAACCTGCGATATGCGGTGGAGTACGGTACAAGAACCATTATGATGCACGATGGAGGCATTGTAATAGACGCAACAGGTGAGGAGAGAGCGAAAAAAAGCATTGACGATTATCTTAAGGTATTTAACGAAATTTCAATTGAAACGGGTAATTAAAGCCGCGCAGTCCCCTTTACCTTGGCGGTACAGGTGAACTGTAATAAAAAAGATACGCAACCCCAAAAGGGCTGTGTATTTTTTTATTCTCCAGAAAATGCTGAGTAAAGTGTATGTATAGTTCTTAATGCATGCTGTATAATTAAAATTATACAAGATATTTATAAAAAATGCTTGAAAATTTGAAACAAATGTAGTATAATAATTTTGTGTATAAAATCAAGTGATTAATTATACAAATTAAACAATCCTGAGAGATTAGAGAATATGGTGTTCGGAGGATAAATATAATGATAAGTAAAGCATTTCAGAATATTGTAACACAGATGGCAGAAGTTTTTCCAAAGAGATTCGGTATTGCAGATTCGCATGGACTGGTCCTTGCATATAACGGCTTTGAGCCGGGGGATGATGTAATGGAGGACCTTGTAGCTGCCGCATCAAACAGCGAAAAGCTTTTATTTAAGGATGGCTTCACAATCCGGGCAATGTCGAATAAGCCCTATGCAGAATATGTTGTGTATGTAGAGGGGACTGACGAAACGGCAAAATATTGCTGTAATGCTGTCGCGGTAGCCGCAAATAATGTCCGTCATTACTATGATGAAAAGTATGATAAAACAAATTTCATGCAGAACATCATTTTTGATAATCTTATTTCCTTTGATCTCCATCAGAAGGCGCGCGAACTGCATGTTGACTGTGATATACCCCGGGCTGTATTTTACATTAAGGCGACAGGCTCGGGCGAGAGCGGCATATATGAGGTTGTAAGAAATATGTATCCGGACAAGGAGCATGATTTTGTAATCAATATTGATTCGAATAATATCGTTCTTATCAAGGAGCTTAAGGAAACACTCAGGGGCGATGAGCTTGAAGAAATGGCCAAGTCAATACTTGATACTGTAAATTCCGAGGTTCTTTACCCTGTTGTAATCGGACTTTCAACTGTCGCGGCAAATATTGATGAGCTTAATAATTCATATAAGGAAGCCCAGATAGCTATTGAGGTAGGCAAGGTGTTTGACGATGAGAAGAATATCTTAAGCTACAATAATCTCGGTATTGGACGTCTTATCTATCAGCTTCCGATAAAGCTTTGCGAGCTGTTCCTCCATGAGGTGTTCCAGAAAGGCGATATTACCACACTTGATGAAGAAACAATTCTTACAATAAATAAGTTCTTTGAAAACGACCTTAACGTAAGTGAGACTTCAAGACAGCTGTTTGTACACAGAAATACATTGGTATACAGGCTTGAGAAAATTTATAAGCTTACGGGGCTGGACCTCAGAAAGTTTGATCAGGCAATAGTGTTTAAGGTAGCTATGATGGTACATAAGTATCTGCAGTCTAATCCTATGAAAATATGATAAAAGTGTGTAAATAGAGGGGCTGTCTTGACGCTTGGCCGGCTTTCAGACAGCCCTTTGCTAATTAATAGAGGTGTTATAAGTTGAAACCATTTTTGAAAACAACAATAACAGTAGTAATAACAGCAGCCATAACCTTTTCCGCCACATCAGTATTATATGCTGTATGCCGCGGCGGCAGCTCATCCTCAACAACAAATATGGTTACGAGAAAGCTGAATGTCGTAAATTCGTATCTTAAAAATAATTATCTTTATGATGATTATGACGAGGAACAGATGGCAGATGACGCGGTTGCCGCTTATGTAGAGGCTTTGGATGAGCCGTATACGCATTATTACAGCGCAGAGGAGTTTGATTCGTATCTTTCGGGGGTAGAGGACAGCTATGTCGGAATCGGTGTGGTTATTTCGGTTGAAGATGAATCGGACAGGATTATTATTATTTCACCAACGGAGGATTCTCCAGCATATGAGGCTGGACTTCTGCCTGGAGATTATATAATTGCCGTTAACGGAACGGAGTATTCAGGCGAGCAGATGGACGAATGTGTGAGCGCAATAAAGAGCGGCAAGGAAGGAACCACCGTTACAGTAACGGTTGAGCATGACGGTGAGAAAAAGGATTACGACATTGTACGCAGGGAGATCAGCGCCAATTCTGTTAAGTCAGAAATGCTTGATAATAACGTAGGATATGTGAGAATTACCGGCTTCAACACGAACGAGTCAGGCTCGGACAAAAATACTTTTTCTGAATTTAAGGAGCATGTTGATGCTCTGCGTGAGCAGGGCATGGAGAAAATGGTGATTGATTTGCGTGACAATCCCGGCGGCGTTCTGGATGTTGTCTGTGATATTGCAGATTATCTTCTCCCCGAGGGTATAATCACCTATACGGAGACAAAGAAGGGAAAACGGGAGGAGTATAAGTCGGATTCTAACGAGCTTGATATTCCGATGGCAGTGCTGATTAACGGAAACAGTGCAAGTGCTTCTGAAATACTGACCGGTGCATTAAAGGATTATGGCAGAGCGGTTGTTGTCGGTGAAAACAGTTTCGGCAAGGGTATTGTGCAGAGCGTATATCCGTTTTACGACGGCTCCGGCATGTCTATGACAATTGCAAAGTACTATACCCCGAGTGGAGTCTGTATACACGGTATAGGTATTGAGCCGGATTATGAGGTTAAGCTGCCGGAGGAGTACAAGGATTATTACGCATCGAGTGTTCCGCATGAGGATGATACACAGCTTAAAAAGGCTCTTGAGGTACTTGAGAATAAATAAAATTCATATGCTTTTCACTGAGTTTTCTATAGTCGATGTAATGAAGAAAACTTAATGAAAAGGACTTAACCGCTTGCATTAAGTACGATTAAAATACAGAGTGCTTAATGCACAAGCTATACAGTATGATTATCTTAACAATATAATACACGAAAGGGGAAAATCTTATGGCGGTTTCACGACGTATGTGGCTGCGTGAGCAGGAAAGAAAAAAACGTGAGCGCGCAAGACGTGCAAGACGACGCCGTAATATCGCAATAGCAGTGTTTCTTCTGGCGGCAATTGTTGTTGCTGTAATCGTTATAAAAGGACTGAAAAGCAGCAGACAGGTAAAGGTTGATGATCCTGAGGTCACAGCAGCGGCAGAGCAGACTGCACAGCCCGGAATGCTGCAGACGTCCGGCATTTACCCCGGAACACAGGAGGATATATCCGTAAATGTCGATTACTTTGATAATTCGGTATTTATAGGCAATGCGCTTGCAGCCGGAATTGATGCATACGGAATGCTTCCTTATACGGATTTTTATGCCGGAGTACATATAACTCTTGACAATGTTTATACAACTGCCGCAAATAACAGCTCCATGGCAGTTATAGACCAGCTGAAAAGCCAGAAATTCAACAAGGTGTTTATCTCCTTCGGACAGACTGAGCTTTCATGGGGAGATGCTTCAAAGTTTGCGAAGGCCTACAAGGAAATGCTTGAGAAGGTGAAGTCATACCAGCAGAGCGCGAATATTTATATAATTTCAATTCCGCCGGTTGCCGAAACGGCATCTGTTGCAGGATCGGGCTACTCATTAAGCGCGATAAAGGCTTATAATAAAGAGTTAAAAATTATTGCGGCGCAGGAAAAGGTATATTATATGGATTCATTTGCCGCGCTTGGCGGAAATTATCTGCCTGCCGGAGTTTCGGCTGACGGTGTAAATCTTAACAGGACATATTATGCAAAGCTGCTTAACTACGCTCAGACAGAGACCGAAATACCGAACCTTGCTGATATATCCGATGATGAGGAGGATATTGACAGCGAGGGTGCGGGCAATGACAGCAGTATGGAGGAATCCATCGCTGAAGCTGCGACAGAAAGTACCGGAACTGACAAGGAGCCGGCTCCGACTGTTAATGTTTTTAAAAATACCGGTAATACGGAATGATGGGAGAGTGAAGCTGATGAAAAAGAAGATGTATGCGCTTGCGGTAATATTACTGTGTACCGCTCTTTTTGCAGGCTGCGGAAAGAAAAGGGAGGTATCCGGTACAGAGCTTGCGCAGGTATTATGCCGCGAGGTTCCTTTTTCGGAGGCTCTTGCCGAAATTGATAATACAACATCATCAAAGCTGCTTTATCTCAATCCGAATGAGTATTCAAGGATTACGATGTATGTCGGCACGCAGTCAACCTGTGATGAGTTTGCCATTGTGGAAACAAGCAATCCGGAGAGCGTAACCGAAAAAATAGAAAGCTATCTCGCGCAGAAAAAATCGAACTATCTTGTATACCGCCCTGCTGAGGCGGACAAGATAGACAACGCATATATAACAACATATAAAAACGCAGTGGTAATGGTTGTATGTTCAAATCCTATCGCTTCGGAAACAGCGTTTAAGAATTACCTGAAAAATTAAAAATGATTACCGTTTATCTATAGAGTCTATTACATATCGGTATCTTCTTTTAATTCTTCAGCGAGAATGTCATATTCATTTGTAAGTCTGTATGCAAGCCTGTAGCGTTCGTTTATGGAAAGCTCCATGAATTTTTCGTAGTTCATCGGAACCTCAATAACAGGATTTTTACAGCTGCGGCAGTAATTGGATATCGTGGGAGAGTAGAAAAAACGGTTGCATTTTTTACAATATGTTATTCGCATTTTATATCACCTATATTTATTATATCACAGCTGAAAGCAATTTGAAAGATATATTTTAAAATTTCTGACCAAATAAAAAATTACAGTTGAATTTGTTTTTCGGGATAATTTTGTCCTCAATTACAGAAAGCTATTGACAAATACCCACCGGGGGTATATAATATCAATATACCCCATATGGGTATATTACAGACAGGAGGCGATAAGATGGAGGATAAATGCTGTTGCTGCCATGAAAGGAAAAAGGAGAGAACTCCCGAGGAGTATAAGTCGCTTATGAACCGTCTGAACCGTATTGAGGGTCAGATAAAGGGAATTAAGAGAATGATAGAGCG
>JBJEIW010000182.1:0-7972 GCA_051877435.1 Candidatus Ornithomonoglobus sp. | reverse complement strand
ACAGGGAGAAACAGCCCGAAAACAGGCACTTTTTAAGTGGTCTCGAACCGTCCCCTCGTCTCCCTACATTTCTTCCACTGTTTTAAGCAAATTCTCGCAAACCGTCTTTATTCTCAGCTTATATGTGTCTACTTCCTTTTTGATCTGGAGCATTTCCTGATGCTTTTTGATATGCTCCTCGTCAATCTGTCTCGCAAGGCGGGTGGCGTCAAGCTTTGCGCGATTTACGATCGCCTGCGCCTCCATGTTTGCGTTGCTCTTTATATCCTGCGCAGACTGGCGCGCAACATCGAGCGAACGGTGCATTGTGTCCTCAACCTGCTTATAGCGTTCAACAGCGTCTGTAAGAACACCGATTTTGTCCTTTAGGCTCTGGTTTTCCTTGCAGAGCGCCTCATAATCCTGTATTATAAGGTCAAGAAAATCGTCTACCGCGTCGCAGTCATAGCCTTTAAACTTTTTCTCAAATTCCTTGTTCTGAATATCTATAGGTTTTAACATATCGGGTCTCCGCCCCTTTCAAAAAAGTATGATTTATATATACTGTTTAAATGTAACATGCAGCCTGCTGCTTCTTGTTTCCGCGCCAAATTTATATACTATAAATCTGCCGTGACCCCTTATGGAAAGAAGATCTCCTTCTTTAACAGGCTCCGAGGTCTTTGTTATTTCACGGTGATTTACCTTCACCTTGCCGCCCTCTATGAGTCCGGAGGCAATTGAACGCGAAACTCCGGCCGCCGCCGCGGTCACCGCGTCCAGACGCTCCGACGCGCATATAGCGCCTATTGTCTTATATGCTCTTTCTACCCTGATACCGCTCAAATCCTCCAGCACGGTAATTTTAACGCCCTGATTGCCTATTTTATGCACATTGTCCGCAACATAATCCGCAATATCGCTGTGCAGAAAAACATATGCGAAGCCGTCCGATACCACAATATCGCCAAGCCTTGACGGCGCTATCCCTAAGGACATTATTGTTCCGAGATAGTCACGGTGGGTAAGCTTTCTCGTGAACCCGCCCTCAATTTTAAGACAAGTCAGTGGGAACTCCGCCTTATCCGGCTCCATCCATTCCGGGAACACTCCCAGTATTTTCTTTTCCGCATCATCAAAGCCGCCGTAAAGCAAGGTGTTATAGCCATAGGGGAACACAAGGTTGTCGCTTATAACCGCCTGCTCCGCGCCGTCAAGGAAATCCGAAAAACGCGCGCAGCAGTATTTATCACATAAGGAGAACAAATCCTCGGTTCTGGCTATCAGAAGCTTATCATCATTGGTAATCAAAATCTGCGTCTCCCTCTGTCCTGAGGAATCTTGACATTCTTCGGCGCTATACAGAAAATACCGTTGCTGAGCCTTCCGAAGCCGCAGTTCATACCCTTTGCCGCGCCTCCGACATAATCCACAATTCTGCGAGCGGTTCCGTCAGAAGCAGCTTCGGCGTTTCTCGCGCCCTCGCCGGCCTCAAATATAAACATGACAAGCTTTCCGCTCTGAACAGCCTCTACTATTCTGTCCGAATCATCTATTGTCTGCGGGTAGAACACAACAAGCTCTACATCAATATCAACAGGCTGCGCGCTGTCATATCTTATTGATGACCTTGACGCGCTATCGGTTCTTCTTGTGCTTCTCGCTCGTCTTTCTTCCTCCTCAGCTTCTGCTGCCGCCTCTTCCTCAGCTAATCTTTCCTCACGCTTCTGCCTTTTTCTTTCAAAGAAATTTCTTAAAGGATGCCAGCCCCGATCCTCTTCGTCGTCATAATAATAATCTTCCTGCTCCTCAGGCTCGTCATACCTGCTGTAGCTTCTGCTATCCCTCCGGCTGTAACGGTCTTCATATTCGCGGTCGTAATCCTCCTCGTAATCACGGTTACTTGAGCTGAATGCCGCTTTTGTATCGCTGAATAATGACATATCCGCACTTCCTTTCTCTAAATGTATCTTTTATTATTTCTTACTGTAATCTCTCGCGCCGAATATTGCGCTTCCCACACGCACCATAGTTGAACCGCACTTTATTGCAGTCTCAAAATCGCCGCTCATTCCCATTGACAGTTCTTCCATTGCAACGTTTTTATATTCCTTTTCCGCCGTTTGGTCAAACAGCTTCTTCATATTTCTGAAATGAACCTCTGCATCACCTAACTCCGCCTTCGGAGCGATGGTCATAAGTCCTTTAACATGTACTCTTGTAAGCTCCGCGGCATGCTTAAGCAGACCGTCAAGCTCTGCCGGTTCAATTCCGGACTTGCTTTCCTCACCCGAAATATTTACCTGAATAAGTATATCAATATCCCTTTCATGCGATACCGCAAGCCGCTCGATTTCATCCATAAGCTTTACAGAATCAACACTGTGTATCATGCTGCATCGGTCTATTATATATTTTACCTTGTTTGTCTGCAAATGACCGATAAGATGCCATTTTACCGGAAGCACATGCTCAAACTTGTCACGCACCTCCTGGGGTTTATTTTCGCCGATATCCGTAACGCCCAGCCTGATTGCCTCATTCATTACGTCCACCGGATATGTTTTTGTGACCGCAACAAGCTTTACATCCTCCGGACTTCTGCCGCAGGCTGATGCCGCCGCAGCTATACGCTCTTTTACTGCTGCCAGGTTCTCCTTAACGCTCACCTGCTATCACACTCCTGTTTTCTGTTTGTTTCCCGCATCAGCGCTCTCCTACAATCAGTCTTTCCATCGATGTAAGCTTAACCTCCGCATCCTCGCTTGACTGTATTATCGAAAAGCCGTCTGTCGGGTCGGTATAAAGGACATCACACTTACATTGGTAGGTATCTGAGCCTTTAGTCGCATATACATAATAATCATTCATCATTTCGCTGGTTCTGATTGCCTCGGTCGGCACCTTGAAGCCGTCATATTCCTCGACGATAATATCCACATCAAGATTCCTGTACGAAAACGCGCTGTCTATATATGACGGTATCTGTACCAGATATAAGCACTCACCGTCCGCATCAGGCTCGGAAACATATTCCACCGTTCCCTTCGCGCTTGCACCCGAAAGTTTTGTAAACCTTGCGGTCACATATTCCGCACTGTTAAGGATTGCCGCGTGCTCACTGTCCGTTATTCCGAGGATATACCATATGTGGTTGTTCATAACTTTGCACACCGGATCGCCCGCAGAAACGAGATTTCCTGTTTCATAGTGGCTGTTTCCCGCCGCAAGCGACCTTATATATTCCGCGTCATAAGTTTTGACATTCTCAGGCGTAAGAATGGTTTCAAGGCCGTCAATATATGTCGAAAAAATTCCCGAACGGTCTGAAATTATATCATTTTTTTCAGCAGAAAGCCCCGCCTCATATTCTGCGCGCTGATTTCTCAGATTTTGCAGCTCAGCACCTTCTGTCAATTCTCCGCCGCTGCGCAGACTGTTTATATCATTTTTATATTCATGTACTTTTTCTATGTCGTTTGACGATGCCAGTCCCGGAATGCTCTCCATTCTTTTTGAAATTTCGTTTTCCGCTGTCGCATCGTCCGCTGCGGTAATTCCTATACTGTCCGAGCTTATGCGGCTTATGTCGTCATCCATAACACGCAGCTCACGCAGCGCTGCTGTGTCAACACTTCCGTTATATACTGTGCTGATGAGCATATCACGCGAAACCCTGTCGCCCTCAGCAACAGAATCATATACGGTTCCCGCGGCGCCCGCATAATATACGCTTTCGTCACGAACAATATATGCCTGTTCAGCTGTAATTCCCACCTCGTGTCCGTATTCCTCGAGAGCTATTGATTTTACAGGCGATACAAAACAGGAAATACCATAGCCCGCAATAAGCAGTACACCAAGCAGAATTACTACTATGAAAAACTTCTTCATTATATAGTCCTTTTTTGGCTTAATTATTATTTTAAATATCATCTATTATATAATTTTTTCTGACAAATTACAAGAGTATTTTGCTATTTTTGTTTACTTTTTTGACAGATATATTATGGTATTTGCCGCATGGAACAGATTTCCGAGCACATCCAGCTTTTCGCGTAAAAAACCGTGACCTGTATTTTTTATTATCTCCGTCATATGCTTCAGTCTGATGTTTTTCATATAGCTCCGCATTACCGCATCCGTAAGCTCTCCCGCGGTATACATACGGCATCTGTCCACATCTGAGAACTCAGCCGCAAGCTCAAGCCCCTTTATCAGACTGTATCCGTATTGTAAAACGAACTCATTATACGAAGCTGTATCTATAAAATAGTTCTCCCCTCTGCATTTACCGAATGTCCGCAGAGTCTCAAAATATCCGCTTTTCATACTGCGCCGGATTGCTTCGTGGTCAAAATCCATCAGTCCTACTTCGGGAGCGGGGGATTCTATACTTATTATATTCACACCGCACCTGTCAACATCACGCACAAAGCCTATTCCGTTTACGGAAACCGTGATTATTGTATCATAGCCGCGGCTTATGAGCATTCCTGACGGCAGATTATTCTGAATACCTCCGTCCGTATATTCCTTATCATCTATCACTATATTCTTAAACATCGGAAAGCATGCGCTCGCAAGAATATAATCCACGAGCTTTCCTTTGGGAATATCCTCTTTGAACAGCTCAACGCTTTTCTTATCGGTTACCGAATACGTGCACAGCCCATAGTCTACAGGAGACTTCCGCAATGCGTCCTCATCAATCAGCGAATACAGCAGTCTTTTAAAGGGAGCGGTGTCAAGACCGCCCTTAAAACCCTCCGTTACTACTGCCTTCAGTGATTTTACCGAAAATAAATTGCCATCATTTTCTCCGATTTTAACTATGTCGCTTATATCTGTTTTGAGCCACAGCTCCGATGGGTCCGCGCCCATTGCAAACATCGCTCCGTTTACTGCTCCGATCGATGTTCCGGCAATCGCCTGAATTTCCATATTCATCTCATTAAGCGCCTTCCACACGCCCGCCTGGAACGCGCCCCTTGTGCCGCCGCCCGCCAGCGCCAATGCGTATTTCATTTTATAATCACCAGCTCCTCTCTATACAATCTTATAGCTATTATTAACAAAAAAGGGTTTACATTAAACAAAAACTGCTCCGTAAAACGAAGCAGTCATATCTTTTATCTATCAGTTAAGAAGCGCGCGGTCATTTGCAAATTCCTTACCGCTGATTTCCGAGAATTTCTTCAGCAGATCTTCAACCGTAAGCTTCTTCTTTTCCTCGCCCTCAACACTGTAAATAATGCGTCCCTCGTGCATCATTATGAGCTTATTGCCGTGTGTAATGGCATCGTTCATGTTGTGGGTAATCATCATCGCCGTAAGATTGCCCTCGGCGATAAACTTATCCGAAAGCTCAAGAACGGTTGCCGCGGTCTTTGGGTCAAGCGCCGCTGTGTGCTCGTCAAGCAAAAGAAGTCTCGGCTTTTTCATAACCGCCATAAGAAGTGTCAAAGCCTGACGCTGACCGCCGGAAAGAAGTCCGACCTTTGACGTAAGCCTGCTTTCCAGTCCAAGTCCCAGCTGGCTCAGCTGCTCCTTATACATTTCAAGCTCCTTATGCGGTATTGCCCACTTTATTCCGCGTCTCATTCCTCTGCGGTACGCAAGCGACATATTTTCCGCGATCTGCATATCCGCCGCTGTACCCATCATCGGGTCCTGGAATACGCGCCCGAGATACTTTGCCCTCTTATGCTCGGGGAGCTTTGTTATATCTGCTCCGTCAATCGTAATACTTCCGCGGTCAACGGGAAACACTCCGCATATACTGTTTAGAAGCGTCGATTTGCCCGCGCCGTTGCCGCCTATAATCGTTACAAAATCGCCTTCGTTAAGCTCAAGATCAACGCCGTTAAGCGCCTTTTTCTCGTTTATTGTTCCCTTATTGAAGGTTTTATAAATTCCATTTACCTTTAACATCAGACTGCCTCCTTTGATGAACGCATCTCGGCAATCTTACGCTTCCAGAACGGTATTCCGAGGAATACCGCAACAACCAATGCTGAGAACATCTTCAGGTCGTTTGCGTTAAGTCCCATTCTGAGAACCAATGTTATTACTATATAGTATATTATGCCGCCGAATACAGCCGCGAGAAGCTGAAGCGCAAAATTCTTGAATATTTTACCGAATATAACCTCGCCTATGATAACAGCGGCAAGTCCGATTACAATCGCGCCTCTGCCCATGTTTATGTCACAGAAGCCTTGATACTGCGAAAGCATTGCGCCCGACAATGCGACAAGCCCGTTTGAAAGTATAAGACCGATAATTTTATTTGTGTCTGTATTGATACCGTTTGCCCTTGCCATGTTCGGATTGCAGCCTGTGGCTCTTAATGAATGACCAAGCTCTGTGCCAAAGAACCAATAGAGCAGCGCGATAATAATCGCAATAAAAATACCGCCTATAAGAATAGCCTGCGGAATACTGCGGAGTGAGATAAGAATATTGTACTTCTCAACCGACAGCGGCAGATTTGCCTTCTGCGACATGATATGCAGATTTACCGAATACAATATAAGCTGTGTCAGTATACCGGCAAGAATTGCGGGTATTCCGAACTTCGTATTTAATAAGCCTGTTACAAGACCCGCAAGACAGCCCGCTATAAAGGCAATAAGCATTGCAAGCCCTACGTTCATTCCCGATGTTACACACACAACAAGTGTCGCGCCTCCGGTCGCCATAGTACCGTCAACCGTAAGGTCGGCAACATCCAGAATTCTGAATGTAATATATACACCGATTGCCATTAAGCCCCAGATTATACCCTGAGCAACGGCGCCCGGCATTGCGCCAAGGAATCCCAGCATATTTTTTCTCCTTCCATACTACCGGAAAACGGGAGTTCAGAGCGCGCTCCCCTGCATCTAGGTGCAGAGGAGGGCACCGCTGCCCTCCCGCAATCATTCTTAATAAGTATTAATATTATTCAGCGGCAAGCGGCTCATAGCCCTCCGGAATTGTAATTCCGAGCGCCTCAGCTCTGTCTGCCGAGTACTTCTTTGTAAGATCCTCCGCATACTTGATTTCCATTGTTGACGGATCCGCGCCGTTTACGAGAATTTCATAAGCCATTTCGCCCGCGATCTCACCTATGCTGTAGTATGAGATTGAAAGCGTTGCGATACCGCAGCCTGCGCATATACCCTCTTCGCCCGCAATAATCGGCTTGTTTGCCGGATTTGCGATGTTTGCTATAATCTCTGTATTAGCCGCAGCGGTATTGTCTGTCGGGATGTAAAGAGCGTCACTCTCGTCACATGCTGTTGTTGTTACAGCCGCAACGTCGTTTGAATCAGCGAACGGATACAGCTTTGTTGTGAAGCCGAGATTTGCAAGCTCCTCTGCTACGATGTCAACCTGATACTTTGAGTTCGGCTCGCTTGATCAGTAAATCAAGCCGATATTCTTCGCGTCAGGAAGAAGCTCCTTAAACATTGCCGCCTGCTCTGCAAGCGGAGCGAGGTCTGATGTACCTGTGATGTTTCTGCCTGTTGTGCCTGTCCAGTCTGTTATGTCAAGCGCTGTCGCATAATCTGTGATAGATGTTCCCACAATAGGAATATCCGCTGTTGCCGATGCCGCAGCCTGAAGCGACGCTGTAGCGTTTGCGAAGATAAGGTCATCGCCCGCTGATACGAATTGATTTACAATTGTTGAACAGGTTGCCGAATCGCCGGCTGCATTCTGCAAATCAAACTCAACATTACCTTCGCCGAGAAGCTCCGTAAGCTTGTCCTCGAAGCCCTGTGTAGCCGCATCAAGAGCGTCATGCTGTACAAGCTGGCACAAGCCTATCTTATACACCTTGTCACCGCTCTGTGTGTTTTCTGTTGTTGATGAGCCTCCGCAGCCTGCAAGAGCTGAAGTTACCATCGCGCCGGCCGCTGCCGCAGCCATAATTTTTTTGATGTTCATAATAAAACCCTCTTTCTTTAATAATAATTTTATACAAGCAATATTTTTCGTACAT
>JBJEIW010000181.1:0-1958 GCA_051877435.1 Candidatus Ornithomonoglobus sp. | reverse complement strand
CAATGAAAAAATATACAACTCCGAATATGAATATATGCATATTCAGCAATCCTATTGAAGCAGCGGCAGTCAGCGGACCCGAGCCGCAGCAGTATGTTGGAGCTCTTCAAAGCATTGACAACAAAAGGCAGGTTAATCTTTCAGATTTTAAGGACATAACAACATTTGTTTTTTGATACTATCAGACGTATATGCGGGCGGCATATGAATATGCCGCCCCGATATACTCCCGATAGGTTTTTGATCTCAGAATACACGGAATTCCCCCTTAGCTGTACAGCTAATTTTGGATATTTCTCTCTCCCTCTCCAAACCGTGTGTTCTGTGATGAGGGATTATATTTTCGGAGGAAAACAACCATGAAATTTTCAAAACAATTTATAAAAGCGGGCGATGCGTTATGTGATTTTGACAATCATGTCAATGCGCCGTATATAAGAAAAAAATTCAACCTTCCTTTTAAGCCCCAAAAAGCGGAAATAACAATATGCGGTCTCGGATTTTACGAGCTGTATATAAACGGGAAGAATATCACAAAAGGACCTCTTGCTCCGTATATAAGCAATCCGGACGATGTGTGCTATTATGACAATTACGATATAACGGATATTCTCACAAGCGGCGATAATACAATGGGTATAATTTTGGGCAACGGATTTCGCAATTGCTTCGGCGGCGCAATTTGGGAAATGGAAAAAGCAGCCTGCCGCGGCGCGGTTACTGCGGCGCTCTGCATAGAGGCTGAACGTGACGGAGAAACCTTTGAGCTTGAAGCGGACGAATCCTTCAGAACGCATCCATCACCGATAACCTTTGACGATCTGCGTATGGGCTGCAGATATGATGCGCGGCTTGAGATTGCTGATTGGTGCAATAGGGACTTTGATGATTCGTTATGGTGTTTTGCAAAAAAGGAAGCAGCGCCGAGGGGTGAAGCAAGACTGTGCAAGGTAGATCCGATAGCGGTCACCGAAATTCGGCTGCCGATTGATATAAAGCACTATGACAGCCTTCCGTTTGCGTATGAAACAAATGCGCCGGGTTCAAGGCCTTTTGAGGGATGCGTCAGAAATAACGTTTATGTGTTCGATTTCGGAGTGAATGCGGCAGGCGTAACAAAGCTTAAAATCAACGGTACAAGGGGACAGAAAATAGTTATCCGTCACGGTGAATATAACAGCGGTGATGCTTTTGCGGTAAATTCGACCGGATTTTCTCACGACAAGGATAGAGAAACCGTAGCGCGTTATAATGATTATAATCAGGTAGACGTGTATATATGCAAGGGCGGCGAGGAAGAGTTTGTTCCGAAATTCAAATATGACGGCTTCAGATATGCATATGTTGAAGGTCTTGAGCCGGAGCAGTTAAGAGAGGATACTTTGACATATCTCGTTATGAATGCGGATTTACAGTCAAAAGCAGGGTTTGAATGCTCCGATGCTGTACTGAATAAACTGCAGGAATGTACACGCCGCTCCGATTTGGCAAATTTCTACTATTTTCCAACCGACTGCCCTCACCGTGAAAAAAACGGCTGGACAGGTGACGTGTCCGTGTCGGCTGAGCATATGCTGCTTAATCTGACGGCTGAAAAGAACCTTAAGGAATGGATGCTCAGTATAAGAAAAGCACAGCGTACAGACGGCGCGCTGCCGGGAATAGTACCCACGGGCGGATGGGGCTTTGACTGGGGCAACGGCCCGGCATGGGACAGCGTATGTGTGAATGTACCGTATTACATATATAAATATACCGGTGATGCATCGGTCATTGACGAAAATGTTTTTCTCATAATGAAATACCTTTGCTATATAGAGTCAAGACGTAATGAGCGGGGGCTTATCGCTGTAGGCTTGGGAGACTGGGTAGATCCGTTTGAAGCGGAAAACGGGCATATCGCATCACCTTTGGAGCTTACCGACAGCGTTACGGTTTATGATATGGCAAAAAAGGCT
>JBJEIW010000180.1:0-8116 GCA_051877435.1 Candidatus Ornithomonoglobus sp. | reverse complement strand
TGTTTACTGATGTTGGTTTTGGTTGGTGCTGAAAAAATGGGGAAACTCAAATATAGTTTAATTCCTATGGAACTCCATCCATCCACTCCAAGGCTTTTAGCACGTCTATATACCAACGATTTTTTAATTTATACGCAGGAAATTCATCTTCGTAGCCGAGCTTCTCGTCCATCTCGCACTGAAGCACTTCATTGAGTACATCGGATCAGATCAATAATTGATAACATAGAAGCGGTGTACCCTCCTTTAAGAAGTTTACACCGCTTATTTTATACCTTGAAATTATATTGACAGTTATACTGATACAGCCCTTATTATATTGTTTTTTATTTCATGAGGTATTCGTTGACCGCTTGCGCAGCCTCTCTTCCCTCCCTTATTGCCCATACAACAAGGCTCTGACCTCTGCGGCAGTCACCCGCTGCAAAGATACCCTTCATTGAGGTCTTATGGTCGGCTTCGTTTGCGTAAATGTTTGAACGCGCTGTTTTGGCAAGCGTGAGCTGGTCAATAAGCTCCTGTTCAGGGCCTAAGAAGCCCATTGCTATCAGCACGAGGTCACAGTCGCGAACCTTTTCCGTGCCCTTTACCGGAACCGGAGAACCGGTTGACCAGTCTACCTGTACCGTGTGCACCTTTGAAACCTCGCCCTTTTCGTTGCCCTCTATCTTTGTGATCGTTGTGAGGTACTCTCTCGGGTCGCTGCCGTAAAGATAGATCGCTTCCTCCTGACCGTAATCGGTCTTTTTTATTCTGGGCCACTCCGGCCACGGATTATTCGGACTTCTGTCCTCTGAAAGCTCGCCCATTATTTCAAGCTGAGTAACACTCTTACAGCCGTGACGGATCGATGTGCCTACACAGTCCGTGCCTGTATCACCGCCGCCTACGATAATAACGTTCTTATCCTTGGGGTTGATGTAGCTTCTGTCCTTGAACTCACTGTCTAAAAGGCTCTTTGTGTTTCTTGTAAGGAAGTCTACCGCATAGTAGACACCCTTCAGATCAGCGCCGGGAACGGTAAGCGGTCTCGGCTTTGTCGCGCCGGTGCAGAGCACAACCGCGTCAAATTCGTCTACAAGCTTGACCGCAGGATAGTTCTTGCCTACCTCAGTATTTGTCTTAAATACAATGCCCTCGTCCTTCATAAGCTTTATTCTGCGCTCTACTACCTTCTTGTCAAGCTTCATGTTCGGAATCCCGTACATAAGAAGGCCGCCCGGACGGTCTGCGCGCTCAAACACCGTCACCTTATGTCCCATCTGATTGAGCATATCCGCGCATGCAAGTCCCGAAGGGCCCGAGCCTACCACCGCGACTCTCTTTTCCGTTGAGCGCTGCGGGATTCTGGGCTTTACCTTCCCTTGCGCAAACATTGTGTCTATAATATGCACCTCAATGTTTTTGACCGTTACAGCGGGATCATGCATACCAAGGGTACATGAGCCCTCGCAGAGCGCCGGACAAACGCGTCCGGTGAACTCCGGGAAGTTTGATGTCAGTGAAAGTCTGCGGTATGCCTCCTCAATGTCGCCCTTATAAACAAGGTCGTTCCATTCCGGGATAAGGTTGTTAAGCGGACAACCGATCGATGTTCTCCCTATCTGCATACCCGCATGGCAGAACGGAACACCGCAGTCCATACATCTTGCGCCCTGGAGCTGAAGCTCAGGGATGTCAAAATGGGTGTGGAACTCATCCCAGTCCTGTATTCTCTCCTCGGGAGGTCTGTCCTCGGGGAGCTGTCTGTTATATTCTAAAAATCCTGTTGGTTTACCCATTGCTGCAATACCTCCTTAAGAAACCTTCTTGCCTGTTACGTTTTCGAATGCGATAAGCATAGCGTCCTCATAAGCGGTACCCTTTGCATTCTCCTCGTCCATGATCGTTACTACCTTTTCGTAATCGACAGGTATTACCTTGACAAATTTCTTTGACTCCTCGTCAAAGCTGTCAAGGATCATCTTTGCCGCATCCGAGCCTGTAGCCGCGATATGCTTTTCAAGCATCTCCTTAATTTTTGCCAGATCCGAAGCTTTAGGCTTCTGCACGGTCACAAGAGCCTTGTTTATCTTTGAATCAAAGGTTGAGTCCTTGTCGTAAACATATGCGACACCGCCGCTCATACCCGCGGCAAAGTTTCTGCCTGTTTCACCGATAACCACAACGCAGCCGCCTGTCATGTACTCACAGCCGTGGTCGCCGACGCCCTCAACAACCGCCGACATACCTGAATTTCTTACGCAGAATCGCTCGCCCGCGATACCGCGGATAT
This sequence comes from Candidatus Ornithomonoglobus sp., assembly GCA_051877435.1. Classification (GTDB taxonomy): domain Bacteria; phylum Bacillota; class Clostridia; order UBA1381; family UBA1381; genus Ornithomonoglobus. Next base: position 5,841 of record JBJEIW010000180.1, on the reverse strand, counting down.
AAGCCTCACCGCTTATCGCGCCGTAGAAGGCAACGTTACCGATAATTACGTTCTGTGACGGATCGAATGACGCGTCCGTCGGCGGAACAACAATTATCTTACCGCCTGAGAGACCCTTGCCGATATAGTCGTTTGAATCGCCCTCAAGTCTCATTGTAACACCCGGAGCGAGGAACGCGCCGAAGCTCTGTCCCGCCGAGCCTACAAAATCAAGATTTATTGTGTCATCTGGGAGTCCCTCCTCACCGTACTTTCTCGCGATTTCCGATGAAAGGATCGTGCCTGTTACACGGTCGGTATTTCTTATTGACAGCTTTGCCGAAATCCTTTTGCCTTTTTCAATTGCCGGTCTGCATAGCTGGAGCAGAGTGTTGATGTCCAGTGTCTTGTGAAGCTCATGGTCCTGATTTTCCGTATGGTAACGCTCATAGTCGTTTGAGCAAATCTTCGGCTGATAAAGGAGTGATGAAAGATCAACCTTTTCCGCCTTCCAGTTGTTATCAAGCTTTTTCTGCGAGAGCATTTCAACATGACCTATCATTTCGTCAATCGTCTTGACGCCTATCTTTGCCATCCATTCTCTCAGATCCTGCGCGATAAATCTCATGAAGTTTTCAACATACTCCGGCTTTCCGGCAAAACGCGCGCGGAGCTTCGGGTTCTGTGTCGCAACGCCTACCGGACAGGTATCAAGATTACATACTCTCATCATTACACAGCCGATTGCAATCAGCGGACCTGTTGCAAAGCCGTATTCCTCAGCGCCCAAGAGCGCCGCGACCGCAACATCGCGTCCGGTCAGGAGCTTACCGTCAGTTTCGATTACGACCCTGTTTCTGAGGTTGTTCATAAGGAGTGCCTGATGAGTTTCCGCAACGCCAAGCTCCCATGGCAGACCCGCGTGTCTTACGCCTGTTCTCGGCGCGGCGCCCGTACCGCCGTCATAGCCGGAAATAAGGATAACGTCAGCGCGTCCCTTTGCTACACCGACCGCGATCGTGCCGACTCCCGCCTCCGAAACAAGCTTGACTGTTATTCTCGCGTCACGGTTTGCGTTCTTGAGGTCGGTTATGAGCTGCGCCAAATCCTCAATTGAATATATGTCATGATGCGGCGGAGGTGAAATAAGCGATACGCCCGGAGTTGAATGTCTTGCCTTTGCAATCCACGGATATACCTTGCCGCCCGGGAGGTGTCCGCCCTCACCCGGCTTTGCGCCCTGCGCCATCTTTATCTGAATTTCCTTTGCGTTCTGGAGGTAGTCTATGTGTACGCCGAAACGTCCCGATGCAACCTGCTTGATTGCCGAGCAGCGGCTGTCACCGTTCGGCTCTGGGATAAATCTGTCGGGATTCTCGCCGCCCTCACCGCTGTTTGACTTACCGCCGAGACGATTCATCGCAATCGCAAGGCATTCATGCGCCTCGCCCGAGATTGAGCCGTAGGACATAGCGCCCGTCTTAAAGCGCTTTACAATGCTTTCAACGCTCTCTACCTTATCTATCGCTATCGGCTTGTCGATAGTCTTTATATCAAGCATACCGCGGATGTTGCACTGCTTGCCGCGATGTGAATCCATTTCCTCTGCATACTCCTTATAGAGCTTATAGTCGCCTGTGCGGCATGCCTTCTGGAGCTTATATATTGACTCAGGGTTGAACATATGATATTCGCCCTTCGCTCTCCACTTATAGTCGCCGCCCGCTTTAAGAGACTTCTTTGAGGTGATCTTGTTAAACGCGTCATTAACGCGGAGCATGACCTCCTTTTCGATCTCCTCAAGACCGAGACCGCCGATCCTTGTTGTCGTTCCAGTAAAGTATTTGTCAACAACCGACGCCTTAATTCCCAGAGCCTCGAATATCTGCGCTCCCTGATATGACGCAATCGTTGAAATACCCATCTTCGACATGATCTTTACGATACCGTTTGTTATGGCATTGTTATAACGCTCAACAGCCTCATCGTATGAATAGCCTGTCATCTTAAGTGTTTCAAGCTCCTCTATCGCCTCATATACAAGATACGGGTTAATACCGTTTACACCGTAGCCGACAAGGCAGGCGAAATGATGGACCTCTCTCGGCTCGCCTGTTTCAAGTACAAGCGAAACCTTCATTCTCGTACCCTTGCGGATAAGGTGATGATGCAGACCCGACGCGGCAAGCAGCGCCGGGATCGGAGCCTTGTCCTTATTCGCGCCCTTATCGGAAAGAATAATTATATTATAGCCGTTTTCAATTGCGATATCCGCAGCCTCGAATATCGTTTCCATTGCCGCTTCCATATCATGCTCGGCATGAGTATTGAAAAGGGACGATAGTGTAATTGACTTAAAGCCCTCTCTGTCAATTGTTCTGAGCTTTGCAAGCTCCTCGTTGCTGAGTATCGGACTGTTCGCCCGCACCTTGCGGCAGTTCAGCTCGCTTGATGTGAGAAGATTCTGCTCACAGCCGAAAAGCGTAAAGGTCGAGGTTACAATCTTTTCACGAATCGCGTCAATCGGCGGATTTGTTACCTGCGCGAAAAGCTGCTTGAAATAGTTATAAAGCATCTGCGGCTTTTCCGAAAGCACAGCAATAGGCGTATCCGTGCCCATTGCGCCGATCGGGTCGTCTCCCTTTTCGACAATCTGTCTGATTGTCATGTTTATATCCTCCCATGTGTAGCCAAAAAGCTTTTCACGGGTGAGCAGCGGCAGATCGCTGTCATCGCCGTTTTCACGGTTTACAAACATATTGTCAAGGAACAGAGCGTTGCGCAGCGCCATATCCTTGTTTATGGACTTTGCGGCGCTTGCCTTTATTTCGCCTACGAGGTCGTGCCATGTCTTTCCGTTACCCTCGTTTACGGTAAGGTCCTTTATATCGACAAGCGTTTTCTTTACCCACTCGCCATACGGCTTGTGTTCAGCCTCATATTCCTTTATCTCCTCGTCCGATACTATCTTGCCTTTTTCGGTATCAATAAGGAGCATCTTACCCGGATGCAGTCTTTCCTTTGCTATTATCTTGCTCTGGTCGATATTTGTTACGCCCACCTCTGATGCAAGGATAACCATATCATCCGAGGTCACATAGTAACGCGCCGGTCTCAAACCGTTTCTGTCAAGGGTCGCGCCGACGAGAGTTCCGTCTGTAAACGCGACAGCGGCGGGACCGTCCCACGGCTCTGTTACGCATGAATGATACTCATAGAAGCTGCGCTTTTTCGGGTCCATTATATCATTCTTCTCCCACGGCTCCGGAATTGTCATCATAACCGCGCGCGGCAGAGAGAAGCCCGAAAGGTGCAGAAACTGCAGATAGTTGTCAAGCATTGCCGAGTCCGAGCCGTCCTCGTTTATAACAGGCATGATTTTCCCCATATCTCCCTCAAACTCAGGAGTTCGGAACATCTGCTCCCTTGCCTTTACCCAGTTGACATTGCCGCGGATAGTATTGATTTCTCCGTTGTGGATAATATATCTGTTAGGATGCGCTCTTTCCCATGAAGGGAATGTGTTGGTTGAGAAACGTGAGTGAACAAGCGCGATAGCTGTTTCAAGATCCTCATCCTTAAGATCAAGATAGAACGCGTTTACCTGCTCCGGTGTAAGCATGCCCTTGTATACAATTGTTCTTGACGAGAAGGAGGCGAAATAGAAATAATTGTCCTTTCCGCTCTTTCTTATCTTCTTTTCGGCAAGCTTTGAAATAACGTAAAGCCGTCTTTCGAAATCGTCGTTATCCATTTCCTTGTCTGCCTTGCCTACAAAAACCTGGACGATATACGGCTGCGCCTCACGCGCCGTATTTCCTATGCAGACATCATATACCGGAACGTTTCTCACGCCCAGAACTGTCTGACCCTCGCTCTCGATAATCTCCTTAAGCGCTGTAAGACTTTCTTCTCTTGTATCCTTATCCGGTGATAAGAACAGCATGCCTACACCATAATCTCCCTTTCCGGGGAGCTCAATATTTTCATTTTCACATACCTTGCGCATAAACTTGTGCGGCATCTGGATAAGGATACCGGCGCCGTCTCCCGTGTCCGGCTCAGATCCGACACCGCCGCGGTGCGCAAGATTTTTAAGTATCTCAATACCCTGATTTACGATACTGTGCGACTTCTTGCCCTTTATGTTTGCGATACAGCCTATACCGCATGCGTCATGCTCAAATTGCGGGTCATATAATCCCTGCTTTTTAGGAAGTCCGTTTTCCATTCTTATACCAATTCCTTTCATAATATAACTATATAGCTTTATAAAAAATGAAAGCGCTTTAATAACACACTGAAATAATATCAGTATGTAGATTAAAGCGCCCTTGCTTTTCTCTGTATGGCTATATGTTTATTTAACCAATTCCTTGATTCTGTCCATAGCCTTTATTGTATTTTCCTTTGTTGAGAAGGCAGTAAATCTTACATAGCCCTCACCGCTCGGGCCGAAGCCTTCACCCGGTGTTGTAACAACATTAGCCTCCTCAAGAAGCTTGTCGAAAAATTCCCATGAGCCCATTCCGTCAGGAGTCTTTGCCCATATGTACGGAGCATTCTCTCCGCCGTATACGGTAAAGCCTGCCTCGGTAAGCCCCTCACGGATGATCTTCGCGTTTTCAAGATAATATGCGATAGCTTCCTTTGTCTGCTTCTGACCTTCATCGGTATAGACAGCCTCAGCGGCTCTTTGTATCACATACGGAACACCGTTGAACTTTGTTGTGTGACGTCTGTTCCAAAGGCTGTTAAGCTCTGTCCCGTCAATTTTAAGTTCATGCGGTATTACAGTATACGCGCATCGAGTACCGGTAAAGCCCGCTGTCTTTGAGAAGCTTCTGAACTCGATAGCAACCTCCTTTGCGCCCTCGATCTCATAGATCGAATGAGGTACATCGGGATTTGTGATAAATGCCTCATACGCGCTGTCATAAAGAATAACCGAGCCGTTGGCCTTTGCATAATCCACCCACGGCTTAAGCTGCTCTCTTGTTGCGGCAATGCCAATCGGGTTATTAGGGAAGCAAAGATAAATTATATCGACCTTTTCTTCGGGAATCTGCGGCATGAAGCCGTTTTCCTCAAGACACGGCATATATACGAGATTACTCCACTTGCCGTCTATGTAATCGCCCGCGCGTCCTGCCATTGCGTTCGTATCAACATATACAGGATATACCGGATCGCATACAGCGACTTTATTATCAACTGAGAATATATCGCCGATATTGCCGCAGTCTGACTTTGCGCCGTCCGATACGAAAACCTCGTCAGCGGCTATATCAAGACCTCTTGCCTTATAATCAAACTCAACGATCTTATCTCTTAAGAAGTCATAGCCCTGCTCGGGACCATAGCCTCTGAAGGTTTCGGCATTGCCCATTTCATCAACAGCCTTGTGCATAGCCTCAATCACAGCCGGCGCAAGCGGTTTTGTAACATCGCCGATACTCATTTTAATAACTTCCTTTTCGGGATGAGCCGCTGCATATGCCGCGCTCTTTTTGGCTACCGTTGAAAACAGATAGCTTCCCGGAAGCTTCAAATAATTTTCGTTTACCTTTACCATTTCTAATTTCCTTCCTTACTCATAAGTAAAACAACCATAAATACTTATATGCTCTAGATTATACACGCATATGAATAAAAATTCAATACTCAATTTATACAAAAATCCAGTACCGGCAGCCATATTAATTGTCAAAATGGCTTTGCTGTGCGGTTTCTTTTTTCATATAACATACATAATATCATCGGCATCATTATACCATATGACATTACAACTTGTCAATAGTTTTTTCTTTTTTGAGTTTCCCCATTTTTTCAGCACCAACCAAAACCAACATCAGTAAACAA
>JBJEIW010000179.1:0-8177 GCA_051877435.1 Candidatus Ornithomonoglobus sp. | reverse complement strand
ATAATTGCCTGCGGCAATTCTAAAAAAGGGGGGCAAGGAATGGAGCGCTAAACAACAATTTAGTTTTGATACAGCCCCCTTTTGTATGGAGTGATTAAAACGGATTTTGAGGTGTCTGAATATACTATCATTGACTTTCGTGGTTTTGCTCCCGAAAACCGCATAAAACCTTGCTGGAAGTCATGTTAAGTATGTATAAGGACGCTTCGTTTCATATTAAAATTATATAAAATTTTCATAAGATTTTATAAACGGTGCAACCTTTTGACCTTTAAAATCGTTTTATATATAGAAGGGAGTGTTTTAACTATGAAAAATACATTTAAAAAATTAGTTTCAGCGGCTGCCGCTCTGGCAATCACAGTTGGAGCTTCAACCGCATTTGCCGTATTTCCCGATGTATCTGAAACAGACGGCTGTTATACAGCGGTAAATCTTCTTTCTGCGCTCGGAATAGTGGAGGGTGATGAAAACGGATATTTCAATCCGTCAGATAAGGTTACCCGCGCGGAATTTACAAAAATGGTTGTCAATATGATCGGTCAGGAGGACGTTGCAAACAGTCTCACAACTACCGATTTTGAGGATTCAAAGGAGCATTGGGCTGCCGGATATATACAGACCGGCGCTGCAAACGGATTTATTAACGGCTATGATGCTGCACATTTCGGTCCCGATGATACCGTTACATATGCTCAAGCGGTCAAAATGCTCGTAAGCGTCACAGGCTATACCGTCTATGCGGAAAATAAAGGAGGATGGCCGGCAGGCTACATAACCTACGGCAGCACTCTCGGAATAACAAAAAACATTTCGGGAGCGTCAAATAATACCGAAATAACAAGAGAGCTTGCCGCGGTTCTCATATACAATGCGCTCAGCGTACCGTTGGTTGAGGTAAGCTACAGCACTGTAAATCCCGCATATTCAATTATGGACGGAAAAAACGGACGAGATTACAAAACTCTGCTTACGGAAAAGCATGACACCTACACCGTTCTCGGACGCATTACCGAGACCTCTAACCAGTCAAAGGCATTGAGCAAAAATCAGGTCAAATATCAGGTCGAGGTATCGGACAACTTTGACGGCAAGGCATACAGCAAGGCAGCCGAGTCTGTCACTATGAATATAGGCAGCACAAACGCGAAGGATTTTTTTCTGTATTACACCGAGGCGGTTGTGCAGAAGGACGCTCTAACCGATGAATATACTATTTTAAGCATCACGGCAAAATGATAACGGAGCCTCCCGGCTCCGTTCCGCTTATATCCGCCTAAGCTTTATTTCTTTTTCTTATCAAGTCCGACCTTCTTGCATACATCGTTTAAATTACATTCCGCGCAGTTCGCCTTTCTCGCCGTGCACACCGCTCTGCCGTGCGCCACAAGCTGGTGGCAGAAATGACAGCCTGCCTCCGGCGGAATTATTTTCTTTAAGTCCGTTTCAATTTTAACCGGATCGTCATTTGTTGTAAGCCCCATGCGGTTTGTAAGCCTTATGCAGTGCGTGTCGACAACTATGGCGGGCTTGCCGAAAATATCACCCAGAACAAGATTTGCGGTTTTCCGCCCGGTTCCGGCAAGCGTCAGCAGCTCCTCCATTGTGCCGGGTACCTCGCCGTTATACACATCCCTTATTCTTTTGCAGCATTCGATTATATTCTTCGCCTTATTGCGGTAAAATCCCGCGGAGCGTATATATTCGCACAGCTCGTCATAGTCCGCCTCTGCGAAATCATCAACCGTTTTATACCTCTCAAACAGCTTTTCCGTAACTATATTGACCCTCGCGTCCGTACACTGCGCCGAAAGCTGCGTCGCGATCAGCATTTCATGCGGTGTGCTGTAATTCAATGAGCACTCAACATCGGGATAAACCTCCTCAAGCTTTTCCATAATGAGCGCCGCTCTTTCCTTTCGTGTCATTCCTTAATCACCTCGTTTTAAGTTTATCATATTGAAAAATGTATGTCAATACTAAATATCGGTAATAATTCTCGTTTTTGCGAAATATGCTTTAAGCTCTTGACGAAATTCTTTAACAGTGTTATAATAATATTGCATATTTATCATTTGGAGGAAAAAGACATGAAAAATACATTTGTCACAGACACTATAAAATACATCGGTGTTGAAGACGCTGATATAGGATTATTTGAGAGCCAGTATTCTGTTCCAAACGGTATGACTTATAACTCCTATCTTATTATGGATGAAAAGATTACGATTATGGATACCGCGGACAAGCGCAGAACAGATGAATGGCTTGCAAAGCTTGAGGAAGCGCTTGACGGCAAAACACCGGATTATCTTGTAGTTTCACATATGGAGCCTGATCATGCCGCAAATATCGCAAATGTGGTTGAGAAGTATCCGTCAATCAAGGTCGTTGGCAATGCCAAAACCTTCACCTTCATAAGCCAGTTCTTTGATATCGACCTCACAGACAGGAAGGTTGTTGTTAAGGACGGAGACGAGCTTTCTCTCGGCTCGCACACGCTGAAGTTCATATTTGCTCCGATGGTTCACTGGCCGGAGGTCATGATGTCCTACGAGTCCTCGGAAAAGGTTCTCTTTGCCGCTGACGGCTTCGGTACCTTCGGTACGATAGAAAATCAGGAGGAGGACTGGGCATGCGAGGCAAGACGCTATTACTTCAATATCGTCGGCAAGTACGGTGTTCAGGTGCAGAGTGTGCTTAAAAAGGCAGCCGCTCTTGACATAAACGTTATATGTCCGCTTCACGGGCCGGTGCTCAACGAAAACCTCGGCTATTATATCGGACTGTATAACACATGGTCAAAGTACGAGCCGGAAGCAGAGGGTGTATTTGTCGCTCACGCTTCGATCCACGGCAACACCGCAAAGGCGGCTGAGGAATTTGCGGAAATATTAAGAGCAAAGGGCGCAAAGAAGGTTGCTGTTGCCGATGTGTGCCGCGATGATATTGCCGAATGTGTTGAGGACGCGTTCAAATACGGCAAAATAGTTTTCGCCGCGGCGTCATATGACGGCGGAGTATTCGCTCCGATGCACGACTTTTTACAGCATCTTATAATGAAGGGCTGGAGAAACAGAAAGGTCGCGCTTATCGAAAACGGCACATGGGGTCCCACCGCCGCAAGAGCAATGAAGGGTATGCTTGAGTCGATGAAGGATATTACAATATGTGAAAACACTGTCACTATTAAATCTGCCATGAAGGAAGCGGACAAGCCGAAGCTTGAAGTGCTTGCCGATGAGCTTCTCGCAGACTGATATATATACAAATGAAAGGAAACTGTATTAAAATGAGAGAATTTACACTTTTAAAGCAGAATGACCCTGAGGTTTATGCCGCTGTCATGGACGAGGCTAACCGTCAGAAGAACAAGATTGAGCTTATCGCCTCGGAGAATTTTGTTTCCGAAACGGTTATGGAAGCAAATGGAACACCGCTTACAAATAAGTACGCGGAGGGGCTTCCGGGAAAGAGATACTACGGCGGCTGCGAATATGTGGACGTTGTTGAAAACATCGCAAGAGACCGCGCAAAAGAGCTTTTCGGCGCAGGCTACGCGAATGTTCAGCCCCATTCGGGCGCGCAGGCAAACATGGCGGTATTCTTTGCCCTTCTTACACCGGGCGATACCGTTCTTTCAATGAGCCTTGACCAGGGCGGTCACCTCAGCCATGGCTCACCTGTCAATATGTCGGGTAAGTATTTCAATATCGTACCCTACGGCGTTACAAAGGACACAAACACTATTGACTATGACGAGGTAAGACGGCTTGCCCTTGAATGCAAGCCTAAGCTCATTCTCGCCGGCGCGTCAGCTTATCCGAGAGTAATTGACTTTGAGAAGTTTGCCGAAATCGCAAAGGAGGTCGGCGCATACTTCATGGTAGATATGGCGCATATCGCAGGTCTTGTTGCCGCGGGCGTTCATCCGTCACCGATGCCGTACGCTGACGTTGTTACAACAACAACACATAAGACCTTAAGAGGTCCCAGAGGCGGTCTTATCCTTACAAACGATGAGGAGCTTTCAAAGAAGTTCAACAAGGCTGTATTCCCGGGCATTCAGGGCGGACCGCTTATGCACACAATAGCCGCAAAGGCTGTATGCTTCGGCGAGGCTCTCAAGCCGGAATTCAAGGAGTATCAGGAGCAAATCGCAAAGAACGCAAAGGCTCTCGCGGCGCAGCTCGTTGAAGAAGGCTTTAAGCTCGTTTCGGGCGGCACCGACAACCACCTTATGCTCGTTGACCTTACCGATAAGGACGTTACGGGCAAGGAGGCAGAAAAGATGCTTGATGAAGTTGGCATCACCTGCAACAAGAACGCTATTCCGTTTGATACAAAGAGCCCGTTCATCACAAGCGGTCTCAGAATAGGTACTCCGGCTACAACCTCACGCGGCTTCGTTGAGGAGGATATGGTTGAGGTCGGCAAGCTTATAGCTATGACTATCAAGGACTTTGAGGGTAACAAGGAAGAGGTTAAGGCAAGAGTTGCCGCTCTCTGCGAAAAGCACCCTCTCTATGCTTAATTGAAGGGACGCAGTAAGGAATGGATTTTAAAGAACATATAACAGAAAAGCTTGCGGAACTGACAGGGCTTGAGAGGGCGGCCGTTGAAAAAGCGGTTGAAACTCCCCCGGACGAAAAGCTCGGCGACTTAGCCTTTCCGTGCTTTCCTCTCGCGAAGGTTCTTCGCAAGGCTCCGCCGCTTATCGCTCAGGAGCTGGCAGCTCAGCTTTCCTCAGACGATCTGATCGACCATGTTGACGCTGTGGGCGGCTATCTGAATTTCTTCTATAACCGCGCCGCTTTCATAAGTGACACCGTAAGCGCGGCAAGAGAAGCCGGAGAAAACTGGGGCAGATCGGACATGGGCGCGGGCAAAACGATTCTCGTTGAGTATTCCTCACCGAATATAGCAAAGCCGTTCCATATAGGTCATCTTTTCTCAACGGCGGTGGGTAATTCTCTCGCTAAAATATACAAATTCTTAGGCTATGACGTTCAGTCGCTCAATCATCTCGGTGACTGGGGTACCCAGTTCGGCAAGCTCATAAGCGCGTACAAGCGCTGGGGCGATCCGGCGCTGATTGAGAAAAATCCGATTAAGGAGCTGCTTAAAATATACGTCAAGTTCCACGAGGAGGCTGAAAAGCATCCGGAGCTTGAGGACGAGGCAAGAGAATATTTCAAGAAGCTTGAGGACGGAGACGAGGAAACGACCGCGCTCTGGAAATATTTCAAGGATCAGAGCCTTGTAGAGTTCAAGCGCGTATATGATATGCTCGGCGTTGAGTTCGACTCATACAACGGCGAAGCGTTCTATTCGGATAAGATGGACGAGGTCGTGCAGATACTCCGCGACAAGGGACTGCTCGTTGAGAGCGACGGCGCGCAGGTGGTTGACCTGTCGGATATGAATATGCCTCCATGCATTATTCTTAAGTCCGACGGAGCTACGATTTACGCGACCCGCGATATAGCCGCCGCGCTCTACCGCCACAGAACCTATAACTTTGACAAAAACATCTACGTTGTGGGACTTCCGCAGTCGCTTCACTTCAGACAGATTTTTGAAACAATGAAGCGCGCGGGCTGGGAATGGAGCAAGGACTGTGTTCATGTCGGCTTCGGTCTGGTTAAGCTTCCGGGCAAGGCAATGTCAACCCGTCACGGTGACGTTGTATTCCTTGAGGACGTTTTAAACGAATCAATCGAAAAGACGAGAGATATTATCATAAACAACGGCTCGGCTGTTGAGGATATAGATGATGTTTCAAAGAAGATAGGTATCGGCGCGATCCTTTACACCTTCCTTAAAAACTCACGCGAGAAGGACATTGTATTCTCATGGGATACAATGCTTGACTTTGACGGAGAATCGGCTCCGTACTGCATGTACGGCTATGCCCGCGGCAGAAGTATCCTCAGAAAGGCTGCCGGAATAGATTTTGCCAACGCGGATTTGTCAAAGGCGGTTTCCGATGACGCTTATACACTCGTTAAGCAGCTTAACGCCTTCGGTGACGCGGTCAAGGACGCCGCGGCAAAGAACGAGCCGTTCTATGTAAACCGCTACGTTACAAACCTTGTTAAGACCTTTAATAAGTTCTACAACACAAACCCGATCATGCGCAGTGATGTTGATGAGGAAACAAAAAAGGCGCGCCTTGCAATAGTGGACGCGACCTGCACCGTTATCAAATCAGCTCTGGCATTACTCGGCATCGAGGTTGTTGAAAGTATGTAAAAATAATGGGAGCGTATTTTGCGCTCCCTCTTTATATAAAATCAGATTTAAACACCGATCATATTCACAGTCTTTACGGTTAAGAAAGTATAGACAGACTATGAATAATGTCATTTATATGCTTTTGACTTATTAATTTTACTGCGATGATATTGCTGATATTTTTATTCTTTGGAAGATACGGCTTTTTTCTTCTTTGGCACATTGATATTTATACCAAAAAGAATTTTAACAAACCATATGATAAAAAATATTACAGCAATAGGGATAACGCAAGATGTTATCAACAGAACGGCAGCTGCATCTATAAATGAACTCAGTGCCTTTTCTGCTTTTTCCGTTAAGACAGATACCGTCTGCCCTATCTTTGATAAAGTGCCTTTAAAAAAGTTATCTTCAGTTTTTTCATCAACAGAAGACGCAGCTTCTTCGTCGTTAACCATTTCTTTTGAAATCTCTACTGCTTGTGTTATTTGCGTTTCCTGTAAATTATAAACAATATCACTTACCCAGACACTGGTTGGAATAATCATAACTATAGCAAGGCTGAATACATATAATTTTATTGCAATGGCTCGCAATACCTGCTTTCGCAGCAGAATATAAATGATGGATAGTATACATGCTATAGGAATAAGTATACAGAATGACAAATACCCTGTTACCGTAATTAAAAGCTTTTCCAGCAAAATGGCGCAGGCAACAATGAACAAGTATGAGCTAATATCAGCTATTTGATTTGCAATTGGGGTAGTTATATCCCCCGGTACAGCAGACAAAGCTGTTGAGGTCACTGCCGCCGCGGCGGTAAGCTCCATAACCGTCATCTTTTTTTCATCCAAAGATTCTATAGTATGGCTATGTAATTGAGGTGATACTGCAATTTTTGACAGACCAAATATCGACACAAACATTAGTGCTGCCAACAATACTATCAACAATATGTTTCTCTTTGTAATTGAATCAAATTTTTTCATTAGTATAACTCCTCGTATATATAATATTTTCTTAACCATAACAGGCTTTGTAAATTTCGCGAAATTTACAAAATATAATTACAGCTTATTTAATAACAATATTATAACATATTCTACACATATTTACAAGTATTCCAAACATATCATTATTTACAATAAATCTGTCATGATGTAAGAGGACAAGAACTGACAGAAAAACACAATGAAGCTTAGGCAATATTCAGTATTTTTTTACTCTTTTTCCTTGCATAGCTCACTGATTGATATGCGCCCCCGCTGTTTCGGGTTATATAGCATACCACAAGCTCAGAGCGGTCAATCATTCTTCTGTTGCGTATCTGAATGGCTGCTTTAAAGTGACTTTTTGCCGATTCGGAACATATTTCAATATCATCATAATAATTGTGAAAGCTATCTTCATTATCACGGTACTCCGCTGTCATATATGGCAGAACAAGAGTCAGCGAAGCATTCCCGTAGTCTAAGCTCCTTTTTACTCTGCGTATAACTGCCGCGGCTGTCAGGTCAAATTCTCCGCTGCGCCCGACAAGAAACTCCACATATTCTTTGGTTTTTATCAGTTCTGATACGATTTGCTCAAGCTTATCTTCAATGTCAGGAATATTATCCGCATACCTGTGTCCGAAAAAGCTTACTGTGTATATGTTCATATCATTCACCTTAAATATCATATATGTTCTAATATATATATAATTATATCATATTTAATCCAACAAACACAAGCTTTTGACGGAAATATTCTAATATATTTTTTATAGTATCGTTTACAATATAACAAAGGCGGTGAATGAATTTATGTATGAAGAAGAATTTCCGTTGAGATTAGCTCAACTCAGAACCCAAAAAGGAGTTTCGGCAAGAGATATGAGGTATCCGATCAATAAACCCACGGCTACCAAATATAACGAAATCGTGATATAATCA
>JBJEIW010000178.1:0-1992 GCA_051877435.1 Candidatus Ornithomonoglobus sp. | reverse complement strand
GTCATCAACACCGACAGCGAAGTTTATTGTGATTTATCAGTAAATATTTAATACCGGGCAATCAGGAGCTGTTTAAAAAGAGGTTTCTGATTGTTCTGTATATAAGCATAAAAAAATAAAGCGAGGAAAGCGAAAATGAAAATAGGAATAGATTTAGGCGGTACAAATATTGCGGCAGGCTTGGTAGATGATGAATACAAAATCATAGCAAAAGCATCAATCCCTACATTGGCAGATAGACCAATCCGGGAGGTAATAGATGACATTGGCGATATATGCAAATTATTGGTGCATGGAGAAGGTATGACAATGGAGAATATAGAATCTGTTGGAATAGGCTGCCCCGGCACAATAGATCATAAAAACGGCATAGTTGTATATTCAAACAATATCCGCATGGAAAATATCAGACTGCGCGAAGAACTGCAAAAAAGACTGGACAAGCCTGTCAGCGTAGAAAACGATGCAAATGCCGCTGCAATGGGAGAATATGTTGTAAATGGCGACGGAGCGGACAGCTTTGTGTTTGTCACTCTCGGAACCGGCGTAGGCGGCGGAGTAATTATTAACGGCAGGCTGTACAGAGGCTTTAACGGCGCAGGCGGCGAGCTGGGGCATATTATTATTAATACAAACGGTGATGAGCAATGCACCTGCGGAAACAAAGGCTGCTGGGAGGCATATGCTTCTGTGACAGCACTTATACGTCAGACAAAGGCTGCAATGCGGGCAAACAGCACTTCAATTATGAATGAATGGGCACAAAATAATAATGAGATTTCGGGCAGAACGGCATTTGAATGCGCAAAGGCGGGCGACATTGCGGCTCAGAATGTAGTTGATCAATATATAAAATATGTCGGCGCGGGACTGATTTCGGTTCTGAATATTTTCCAGCCAAAGCTTCTGCTGATAGGCGGCGGCATATCAAAGGAGGGCGAATATTTACTCAAGCCGCTGCGCGATTATGTGTATGCGGGCGATTACAATAAATTTATGCCCAAAACCGAAATCAAGGCTGCTTCATTGTTTAATGATGCCGGAATAATAGGCGCGGCGCTTGCTGCAAACGAATGATATAATCAGAATGTGAAAGGAAAGATAGTGGATAATAATCTTATTTTTTTAAAGCCCGTATTCAAGGAAAGAATATGGGGAGGTAACAGGCTGAGAACTGATTTCGGATGTGATATACCGAATGAATGTACGGGCGAATGCTGGGCAATAGGCGCGCATCCAAACGGTGACTGTATTGTAGAGTCGGAGCCGTATAAGGGAAAACGTTTAAGCGAGCTGTGGAAGGAACACAGAGAGCTGTTCGGAAATGCAGCGGGTGATAATTTCCCGCTTCTTATAAAAATTATAGACGCAAAGCAGGATTTGAGCATACAGGTGCATCCCGATGATGAATATGCTCGCATACATGAAAACGGTGCACTCGGCAAGACGGAGTGCTGGTATGTACTGGATTGCGACAAGGATGCGTCAATAGTTATAGGTCATAACGCAAGAAACAGGGAAGAACTGAAAGATATGATCACCAATGGGCGTTGGAATGAATTTATCCGTGAAATACCTGTGCATAAGGGTGATTTCTTTCAGATAGAGCCGGGCTGTCTGCACGCTATTAAGGGCGGAACACTTATATTGGAAACTCAGCAGAACAGCGATGTTACATATAGGGTTTATGATTATGACCGTCTGCAGAATGGCAAGCCGCGAGAGCTTCATGTAAAGCAGAGCATAGATGTTATAAAGACGCCGTTTACAGACTCAACGACAGAGAGGAGCGTAAAAGCAAACGGAGATTTAAGAACAGAAAAGCTTGTTCAGTGCCGATATTATACTGTTGAAAAAATAGATATTGATGGCTACGGCAGCTTAGAGCAGACACATCTCTTTACAAATGTAACAGTTATCGAAGGCAGCGGTGAAATCGACGGAATAAAAATAAAAAAGGGAAGCAGCTTTATTATTCCGTTCAAATACGGT
>JBJEIW010000177.1:0-1997 GCA_051877435.1 Candidatus Ornithomonoglobus sp. | reverse complement strand
TGTCCTCACGGAAGCTCTTTACCATGCCGCGCAGCTTATCCGTTCCTATATGCGGCTTTGCGCGGTAGGTTATCTCATACGGCGCGCCGTGCTTTGCAAACTGCTCAAGGACAAAGCCCGTCCTCGGATCGTTAACGCCTGTTGTAAGCTTTCCGTCCGAAAAGGTTCCCGCGCCGCCCTCTCCGAACTGTACGTTAGATTCGGGGTTGAGCGCGCCCTCATTTTTCAGCCGCTCGATGTCCTTGATTCTTGTGTCCACGTCCTGCCCGCGCTCAAGGACAATTACCCTCGCCCCGTGCCTTGCCAGCATATACGCGCACATCATTCCCGCCGGACCGAAGCCAGCGATGACAACCGGCTTTACGGGCGGCGCTCCCTTAGGGAATTTATAACGCTTATCATTGACGCGTGACGCGCCCTTTATTGCTTTAAGCGCCCTGCTTTCATTATCAAGACCTATATCAACGGTATACACATAATGAATATCGTTCTTTTTCCTCGCGTCAATCGACTGCTTCACTATTCTGAAGGACTTAATCCCTTGCAGCTTGTATTTCTTCGCCACAAACTCCGGGAGATTTTCCTCCGGCAGCTGCGCCGGATATTTTATATTGTTAATTCGTATCATTTTTTACCTTTCTGAGCAATTCATCTCTGTCATTTTCAAGCCTGCCGCTCATAACCATATCGAGCAGCCTGTCCAAGGTGCGCCCTATCTCCCTGCCCGGCTTTATTCCGGATTTGATAAGGTCATTGCCGTCTATTTTTAAATCCGCCGTCCTATAGCACTGCTTTTCATCCGTTATCTTATCGAGCAGCCCTTCCGTTTCCGAGGGATTCTGACATTTTCCCGTGACTTTTCCGAGCTGCAAAAGCCGTCTGTACTGCGCCTCGCCCATTCTGTTAAGACCGCGTTTTATGCCGTAGCTGTCGGGAATAAGCTCCGTATCAATATTTTTGATAAGCTCCGAAACACTGCATCTTGTATCATTGTCAAATTTAAGGCGGCGCATTGTACTGTTCGCTTCGTCAGCCTTCATTCTGAAATTGCAGCCAAACAGAACAGCAAGCCTTACTATTCTGTCACTGCTCTCCGTTTTTGCAAGCGCGGACGGATTATATAAATTCTTTTCCCCGCAGCCCGCGGCGGCTTTTATTATATCGGGATTTTTCATTAGAATATAATCCGAAAGCCTTTGGGGATAATCAAGCATCCGAAAAAGCTCCTCCCTTACACGCTCCGCCGACACATTTTTAATCAGTCCGATATTGCGGTAAGCGCTTCTTTTCGTTTCCTCCTCAATATCAAAGCCGAGCTGACAGGCAAACCGCCACGCTCTTAAAATCCTCAGCGCGTCCTCCTTAAAACGCTCATCGGGATTTCTTACGCATCTTATTACGCCGTTTTTTATATCATTTACGCCGCCGAAAGGATCCGATATTCCATCATACGGACTAAAGGCTATGGCGTTCATTGTAAAGTCGCGTCTTGACAAATCCTTTTCTATATCCGTTGTAAACTCAACATAGTCCGGCCTGCGGTTATCGCTGTATGAGCCGTCAATTCTGAAGGTGGTTATCTCATAAGGCATATGCTCCGCCATAACGGTTACAGTTCCGTGCTTCAGTCCTGTCGGAATCACATGATAATCTCTGAAAACCTCAATAGCTTCCTCCGGCAGCGCCGAGGTGCATATATCATAATCATGCGGCGCCCGTCCCAGAACCGTATCGCGCACACAGCCGCCGACTATATACGCCTTATAGCCCGACTTATAAAGCCTTTCTATAAGCTCGGACGGAGCCTTTGGAATTTTGATTTTCATTGTATGCCTCCTCCGTATGCAAACGACTGCGGTCTGCCCCTATGATTTTATATAATAGCACAATTTCACCTTTTTGTAAATATAAAATGTCATTTAAATTGCTCCGACAAAACACGACCGGCAGCGGATAAAGCCCGCTGCCGGTTTTTGTATGTCATAATTCACTCTCTG
>JBJEIW010000176.1:0-8251 GCA_051877435.1 Candidatus Ornithomonoglobus sp. | reverse complement strand
AATCCAAGACGTATGTTAAGGCTATCCATAACGTCTTCACCCACTCTGTCACTACTCTTAGAAATTACGGTGAATTCGGAACAAAAGTTGAGAAAATAACCTTTGACACTTTTGAAGAGATTGTTACACCTGTAATTAAAGACAAGGTGCTTAATGTTATTGATACCGCAATGCAGAAAGCCGGAACTACAGCGGCAGGTATTGATGTTGTAGTAATGTCGGGCGGCAGCAGTGAGCTCAGACCATTTGAAAAGGCTATAATGAATATTTTTAAGGATAAGGTTATTTTGCCTAAAGATGCTCAGTGGGCAGTGGCTAAAGGCGCCGCTATGCTTGCAATGTCAGGATCAAAATTATATCTTAATGATAATGTTGGCGTAGTCATGTCAGATATGTCAGTATATCCTGTTCTAATAAAAAATCAGGATTATGCCGGAATTAAAAAACCGCCGATTGCTTTTGCTTTGATGGAGGATTCCTACAGCGCTCAGTTCGTTTTTGCAAATAGCAACAATACCGCGTTATACGGAACATTGGATGTAAAGACAAAAGGATATTTAGGAGAAAAGCTAAAGCTTGAAGCAAGCATTGATGATTCCCAGATAGCAACGATAATTATCAAAAACAGAGCTATAGGAGAAAACTATTCTGAAAAAATAGAATTCAACAAATTACCTTTTTATTATAATTTAATGGATTTACCGGAGTGACAATAGAGGCGTATACCATGATTAATCAAAAATCAAATTTAACAATTGCAACTAATGTTTATGTGCAGCAAACAGAGCATTTTATGGATGACAGAAGATATTTAACGAACATTACAGGCAAAAAATTTCTTGAAGAGTTAAAACAACGCGGTTATACATTAAATGATGTGCAAAAAGAAATTTTGGAGTTCACCTGTTTTTATGCTAAGGATAAGGATTACGAACAAAGCTATGGCAGGGTGAAAAAGAATGGTGTTATCATAAGCGAATGCAGATGTGAGGTTACAGAATGTCATTTATATAATGATTGCATGAGCAGGAGCAATGCGACACGCATTAAAAGAAATAAAGGGAAGCATAAAACACAGAAAATAAAACCGGGAAAAAAATTAAAATACACATATCTTGGAATTAGTTTTGACAACACCGATGATACGCTGAAAAACATAAATGAAATTATAGAAGAAGAATGCAATGCTCCCGACAGTGAGTTTTACGGTAATCCTGTTGATATTACAGAAGCGCTGTTAGACAAAAAACATAATGATTTTAAACATATAGAGGAGACAGGTGATATTATCAATGCAGATTTAACAAGTCATATACTGGTAAATGCAGGACCGGGAACAGGAAAAACATATACTGCAATACAAAGAATATTGTTTCTGCTGAGTAATGAATATATCGATCCGGAAGAAATTATCATGCTGTGCTACACCAGAGCAGCCAAGAAGGTTATTCAAGACAGAATAGATGCAAATATTGCAAAGGGTATACTGCCTGTCTACGCAAGAAATATAAATGTATGTACTTTTGATTCATTAGCAACAAATTATCTTATTGCTAAAGGAATAGAGTTTGAAAGTTTGAATTATAATGACAGAATAAAGAAATTTAATGAGGCGTTTGAGGCAAGCGATTTTGAAGAGTATAGATATGTCATAATTGATGAGCTTCAGGATTTGGTAAATCAACGTGCGCGAATGGTATTAAATCTTGTCAAAAACTTAAACTCCGGCTGGTTGCTTTTGGGAGACAAATGTCAGGCAATTTATGATTACGATTGTGATGATGAAACAGATAACATAAATTCAGTTGAATTTTACAGTGAGCTGGAAAAAACATTGCCACATGATGTGTTAAGATATGAAATCACAGTGAATAAACGTCAGAGTAAAGCTCTGGAGAAGCTATCCGATTCAGTAAGGAATATATTGTTGAATCAGCCTGCAGAGCTGCACAATAAGCTGATTTTTGAAAAGATATCGAGCGTTGAAAAACTTGAAGAGAAAATTGAAAAATTTATTCCTGTTATTGAAAGCAATAAAACGACTGCAATCTTATGCCGCAGTAATGGGGAAGCAGAAAAGGTTAGCTCAATACTGCATAGCAAACGGGTTGAGCATACATTACTTCGAGGGCTTGGGCAACTTCCACAGCTGAATAGATGGATTGCCGATGTACTATGGGACTATTGTGAGGCGTATATCGGTCATGATGAATTTATAGAGCGATATTGTTTAAGGGTTAATAACGATACAGCGGATGCTGAAAGCAAATTTGACGCCCTTCACTCGCTGTGTGAAGAAAACGACTATAATCCAACTTTGTTAATGTCAAAGATCAGAGAAAAATTAAGAAATCGAGCAGACTTGCCTGATATTTTTCTTAAGAATAATAATAACAGACTGTTTGTTTCAACAATACATCATGCAAAGGGAAATGAGTTTGATAATGTATATTTGTTAACAACAGATTTTAACGGCGCGACAGAATCACCGGAAGAGGCGCGTGTAAGGTACGTAGCAATTACCAGACCCAGAGAGCAATTATATTTGATAAATAAAAGAAAAAGTGACTGGATGTTCAAGCGTGTTGCAAGCGGAAGGTGTCTGAGATATAGTTTTCATTATGACAATACTCATTGTACAAATGTAGTGATAGGATTGAATGGAGATTTTGTGCCGCAGAGCTTTGCAAGCGGTAAAATTGAGGATGCCATAAATAAGCAGAACTACATAGCAGAGCAAGTAAAAAAGGATGATCCGTTAGTGGTAGAGTCAATAAACAGCGATAATAGTTTTTATGTGGTAAAACATAATGACACGATTATTGGATATTTGTCAGATGAAGCTATATCTGATTTGTGGAATGCAGTTAAAATGACATCATATCATTTGAATATCCCACAAAGATTCTCAGGATTATATGTATCGGACATTATTACCTGTATTCCCACAGACCACAAGGTAAGTGTTAAGGGACAGTTTAACAGCTCTCAGATATGGCTGGGGGTGGAAGTAACAGGATTTGCAAAGGCAGAATTTAAATAAAGGAAAGTAACCATGGGAAAATACAAATCATACTATAAGGCAATAGATACAATAATAGATTTTCTGGATAAGGAGCTTGTAGGTCCTGTTTCCAAAGATGAAGTGTTGGAAAATGAAGCTCCGCTGAACGTATATGCAATGGGTATTCTTTGGCCAAGACGGACAGGTGAAACACAAGATGCTGAAATCTGTGAAGATGATGACACTGTAGAAGATTTTAAACAAATTGAAAACGCAAGTATCCGAGATGCAAATAAGTACAAGCCATCAGCGGTTGCAATTTCTGTTATAGTTCCATTCTGTACAAAAAGCGTAGACGTTTCATTTTCGTATGCCTCATATAATCATACAGAAAAAACATCAGAGGATGGCAGGGCAAATCATTATTATAGCAGAACAGCCCGAGAGGAATTTGCTGAAATAGATATACCGCTGCATTGTCCGGGTGTAAGCAATGCGATTGATTTGCAAAATCCTGCAATTGATATTCAATGTCATTACAGAAAAAAAGTACCGCAAGGAAAAATGATTACAATATCGATTTCAAACACCGGAGTTGCTTCGCAGAAAATCGTCGCGCAAAATGAGGCCGCATTATTCCAGTGTAAGCTGCGTATTGACTGTAGAGAGGGCTTTGTTCCGTTAAATTCGGATACAAATAAGAGGGCAGATGAGGAAGGAAGCATAAATGATATGTTATACAGGCATGTTCATAATTATGCTTATGGGCATGGCTGCGCGATAAAAAGTATTGGCAGAACAAACGTACATTCTGTGGAAAGTGATTTTCTGCCGCATCAAAAGGTTAGACTTATGATGCCGACTTCAATCAATAACAATGACATTTTATCGATGGTTTATTGGAAGAATACGGATAGGAAAAGTGCAACAAAAGCCCTGTATAAATTCATTGCCGAGTATGAGGAGTGGTATAAAAAGCTGCAAAACACTACCAATAGTCTAAAGGCTTACAGATGGGCAGCAGATATTAATCTGAAGAATATAGATATATGTATCACTCGGCTGAAGAATGGAGTTAAATATTTGGAAAATGATGATGATGCATGGCAGGCTTTTTTGCTGATGAATGAAGCCATGCTCCTTCAAATGAGGAAAACAAAAAGATGTAATGAGGATGAAGTAAAATGGTATCCGTTTCAGTTGGCATATATTATACAGATATTGCCGGATATTGTTGATGAAAAGTCTGAATTTAGAAATACTGTTGATTTATTGTGGTTTCCTACGGGCGGAGGAAAAACAGAGGCTTATCTCGGTGTATGTGCGTTTGTAATTTTTTTAAGGCGGTTAACCCAAAAGAATACGATTCAGGATGGTGTAACGATCTTTATGAGATACACGCTGCGTTTACTGACTCTACAGCAATTTGAACGCGCAACCGTTCTTATTTGCGCATGCGAATTTTTGAGACGTAAATACGGAATCTCCGGCGGTGAGATAAATATAGGACTATGGATAGGAAGCGGAATGACACCAAATCACCTTAAAGGCGAGGGCAGTGCGGAAGAAAAACTTAATAAAATTTTTAATAACGGTGAGGATTCTGTTAAAGAGGGAAATCCGGTACAGATAACTAAATGCCCATGGTGCGGAGAAACAATTGATCCAAATGATTATTATATAGGAACACATATGCAAATAAGATGTCCGAGCAACAAATGTGATTTTCATGATCATCTGCCGATTTATCTGGTTGATGATGATATATATTATATGCGGCCTACTCTTGTATTAAGCACTGTAGATAAGTTCGCAAGACTTGTATGGGAAGGAGGGGCTAAAAATTTATTCTGTCCCGAAGATGTTGATGCACCCGAATTGATTGTTCAGGATGAACTTCATCTCATATCCGGTCCATTGGGTTCCCTTGCAGGTGCATATGAACTGGCGGTAGATATGCTGTGCAGCCATAAGGGTAAAAAGCCTAAAATAATATCCTCAACCGCTACGGTTTGCCATGCGAAAAAGCAGATAAAAGAATTGTATGATCGGGATATGTTCCAGTTCCCGCCTAACGGTTTGGATGCAAGAGATTCATTTTTTGCAAAAGAAGCAACGGATGATGAAAGACCTACAAGAACATATGTAGGGTTATGTGAGACAGGAGGAAGTTTAGCTGATCTTATTGTAAGAGTATATGCAAATCTTATATTCATTCGTGAATATTTTAAGAAAAAGAAAATGCCGGAAAAGGTAATAGATCAGTATTTTACAATAGTTGGTTATTTTAACGCCATCAAGGATTTAGGCGCATCAGCAAACATACTCAATGATAGATTATCCGCATATTTGAAAATGCTTATTAATCATAAATTCAAGAGATATGCAGATGATGTCGGTATGAGTACACAAGACTTTACTAAATATCGCACTGCTGATGAACTGACAAGCCGTAAAAGCTCAAGAGATATTAAAAATATATTGGAGCGTTTGTCAAAACGATACACTGATGACAGATGCTATTCGTACATTCTTGCATCCAATATGCTGTCTGTAGGAATTGATATAGATAGATTTGGTGTAATGACGATGTACAATCAGCCTAAAACCAACTCCGAATATATTCAGGCAACGAGCCGCGTAGGACGGTCAAATCCGGGTTTGGTAATAGGAATGTACAATAATCAACGCGCCCGCGATAAATCACACTATGAGCAGTTCACATATTATCATAAAACCTTTTATAAATATGTGGAAGCAACAAGTGTCACTCCATTTTCATCAAGATCGATAGAGAAGACACTTCAAGGGGTATTTATAGGTCTTGTTAGACATATAATACCGGGTATGAATGATAATGGAGCTGCTGCACAGTATTATGATGAGCTTGAAGGTGTGGATGAGATAAAGAAGGCCATGCTTAAAAGGATACATGACATCTATCCGGCATCAGATGAGTATGCAGCAGAATGGATAGATGATGTGTCAAAAGAATGGCAGGCATTAGCAGAGGAATATGGTGATGATTTTATGTATTATAGTAAGGACAAACCATGCTTACTTAATTCCGAGGATAATAATGAGGTAACAGAAAGATTTCCACTGATTTTAAATTCGTTAAGAAATGTTGAAAAGGTAAGCAATATTTACATAAAATCGCGATTTGAAGAATAGTGAGATACAATTATGGCTTTATTTAATAAATTAAGATCGAAGGGAAATGCAGCGGGAAAAGCTGCAGAAATGTTTAATGTAGGTGAATTGCGCCAAAGTCAACTGATGAATACATACGGTGTGGGTTCCATAGTTGATTTTGTGGATAATACTGTTATCATAGCGGGTGTAGATGAGTGGGCGGATGAAGAGGAGCTGCGACTCTATAATGAAAATCTGCAGCAGCTTACAGGGGCGCAATATTTTCTACAGCCTAAACCAGCAGAGAATATAGGTGTATGGAAAAAGAGCAATGACATTCCGTCATATACCTTTCCGGATATTTTATATTGTCCAAACTGCAATGGCTTGTTTCCATCAAAAAAAGCAAAGCAAGTAAAGGGTGTGTTTAAATGTGTTAATTGTTCCAATACACTTGTGGCTTCAAGATTTGTTATGGTATGCAATAACGGACATATGACAGATTTCCCCTATGATTGGTGGGTACATAGAGGTGAACAATGTCCAAGCAAAAAAAAACGCCTGGACTGGCGATGTATAATGTGGATAAAAGGGCGGATATAGACTCTTTAATAGTTCAGTGTACAGAATGCAAGGCGACAAGAAGAATAAGAGATGCATTTAGTGACAGCGGCTTTGGCGGCTATCGGTGCACTGCATATCATCCGCATTTGCTCAGACCACGTCGTTTTGCAGACAAAGGCTGCAATGAAAAGCTGGTAGTGCGGCTCAGATCATCATCAGGCATATATTTCCCTGTGGTACAAAGTGCATTATCAATACCGCCGTGGAGCAGAAAGGCAATTCAGCTGATATTGAGAAAATACAGAGATATCAGCCATGCGGCAGATAAAACAGCATATATTGAGGATTGTGTCTTGCCTGATGATGGCAGGATATCATTGGAGGAACTATTACACGCATATGAATTAGTGAATGCTTCTGAAGAAAATAATAAGCAAGAAATGACAATGAAAAATGTTTTTTTTGAGGAGTATCTTGCTCTTTCTGCAGGCACTGTGCAGAACGAAGGGGAATATGCTGCCAGGGAGACAGAAGTTCCTGAAAAGTATAATTCTATTATCGATCAGATTGTTGCAATAGATAAGCTAACTGTAATATCGGCGTTATGTGGTTTTACAAGATTAACTCCATGGTCAGGCAGTTCTTTAAAGGATCAGAGAATAGCTCCGCTTTCTATGGAAAAGAAAAAATGGCTTCCCGGAATCAAATTAAATGGCGAAGGAGTTTTCATAAAATTTAATTCAGAAGCTATTGATGCGTGGGAGGCAAGAGTAGGGAGTCGATACGATAAAATGAAAAACGCATATGAAAATTCATATATGTTTGAAGAAAGGTTCTCTGAGCGATTCGTTTTGCTGCATACCATCTCTCATATGCTGATAAGACAATTAGCTGCTGAATGCGGCTATAATGCTGCTTCAATGAAGGAGAGAATTTATTGTACATTTGGAGATGCAAAATCAAGCGGTATGTCAGGCATATTGATTTATCTGGCATCTTCTGACAGTGAAGGAAGCCTTGGAGGATTAACAAGTATAGCAGAAAATGCAGAATCAATGGAAAATATTATTGATAATATGCTTCGTAAGGCGCTGTGGTGCAGCGGTGATCCTATATGCATTAACTCAAAGGATCAGGCGATTGATTCCTTGAATTATTCAGCATGCTATGATTGTGTGCTGTTACCTGAGGTGTCATGTGAAAGCAGGAATGTGTTTCTTGACAGGGTTTCTGTAGTAGGAAAGCCTGAAAATCGTGATCTGGGATTGTTCGGCTTAATTGCTGAAAATATGGATATATAGAAATGAATAAAAAAGAACAAAATGAAATTGTAAACAGGCTTGCTGATATTAGAGGAAAAAAACTTAATCAAGTATCAAGGGCAGGCACAATGATTAACTTAGGTTTTGGGGATTTTATAAAGAGCAAGACCGCATATAAAACTGAAACGGGAAGATATGAGATAAAAGAATCATTAATGCCCAAATATGCGATTCACATTGATTGCGATTTTAGAATAGCCTGTGGTGATACAATATTGTCATCAAA
>JBJEIW010000175.1:0-34909 GCA_051877435.1 Candidatus Ornithomonoglobus sp. | reverse complement strand
CATAGTTATGCAGATTGTAGGCTTTTTTGTTTTGTTTTTTGGGGAAACTCAAAAAAATTTTATCCGTGTTTTCAGATATGTTTCGGAATTTAAAATCGGAACCGGTTTGTTTTTCATGTCCGCGGTATTTACTTTTTTAAAAATTTGTGTTATTATATACTTAATTTAAAAAGGAAAGGGATTTTATTATGTACAGTTCTGCATTTTATAAACTGGAAGCGCGGAAAAGGTTAATGGGAAATTATGGTCCCGCATTTGTCGGCACGCTTATATATATGATACCGAGCTATCTGGTGTATCTTATAGGGTATCTCACCGGACAGTTCACAGGCTTTAATACTGCCATAACCTATATTTTGAATATTATATTTGAAATTTTTGTTTTTAATATTTTCATGGTAGGATATATGCGCTTTCTTCTAAATATTAAGCCCGCGGACGGCACCGAGGAAAAACGCTTTGATCTCAATGATGTTCTCTCCGGATATACAAACGGCTTTAAGAATACATTGAAAACCATGTTCCTGCGCGATCTTTATCTGCTGCTGTGGGGACTTATTGCAATAATCCCTATGGCTCTGTATATCGGAATTATCGCTTATCTTTCGGTTACAACAGACACTATCGCAAATATCTATAATATGATGTTGCAGCTTATCGACAGTCCTTCATCGGATATGCTTAATAATATATCGTCATATATTATTGAGAACTGCGCTTATCTGCCTGTTATGTCATTTGTTGCCATGATTGCCACGTTTGCGTGCATAGCACCGGTTATATATAAGAGCTATGAGTACAGCGCAATACCTATGATACTTGCTGAAAATCCCGATATGGGAACAAAGGAGATTTTTAACCGTTCCTTTAACATCATGCACGGCTTCAGATGGAAATACTTCTGTATACAGTTTTCGTTTATACTGTATATGTTCCTTACGGCTGTTGTGTTTACCGTTTCGATGTCCATACCGGTATACTATTTCGCTCAGGCTCTGCTTATGCCGTATCTGTGGATGACGCTGCTTGCTTTCTACACACAGCGCAGAGATGTTATTCTTTATAATATTTCGGTTTACGGGAATAATTAAGGTTGAAAATAACCCATATTTATGCTATAATTGTTTTCAACAGAGGAAAGGATATTTTAAATTATGAAGATTTCTATTATCGGTCTCGGACTTATAGGCGGCTCGATGGCAAGACGTCTGCGCGGCTTTCATGACTGCGCAATAGCGGCTTATAACAGAACAAGGGAAAGTCTTGATCTTGCCCTTGCTGACGGCGTTATTGACGAGGCGTATAACACACCCGGAGAGGCTATTGAGGACGCGGATCTTATAATCATGTGCCTTTATCCGCAGCTTAATATAGATTTTGTGCGCGATAACCTCGACAGGCTCAAGCCCGGCGCGGTCATAACGGACGTTACCGGAGTAAAGGGCTTTATTGTCCGCGAAATGAAGAAAATTCTGCCGGATAATGTCGAATTTATCGGCGGTCACCCAATGGCGGGCAGAGAGGTCGGGGGATATAAAAGCTCAACCGACACATTATTCGATAACGCGCCATATGTAATTACGCCCGATAAGGACAGCAGACCGGAAACAATAGAGCTTATAAGAGAAATGGCAAAGTACATAGGCTGCCGTGTTGTTACGACAACCTCACCGGACGAACACGATTCCATTATCGCTTATACCTCACAGCTTATGCACATAGTAGCCGTCGCGCTCTGCGACAATCCGCTGCTTGAAAGGGCGGGAGCGTTCGCCGGCGGAAGCCTTCAGGACTGCACGAGGATAGCGGTTATAAACGAAAAAATGTGGAGCGAGCTTTTTGTGGAAAACAAGGAGCAGCTGGCAAAGCGCATCACCGAATTTCAGGACACGCTTGAAATTATGAAGCAGGCAGCGCTCAACGACGACCGTGAAACTCTTGAAAAAATTATGAAGCACGGCAAGGAACAAAAATTAAAATGGCTTACAAGGAGCTGATATAATATGCCGAGAACAGCAGAGGAGCAGGAGGGACTTTCCCTTCTCGGAAACAAAAAAACAGTATACAGGGACGATTACGCGCCCGAGGTTCTTGAAACCTTTATAAATAAGCACCCGGACAATGATTATATGGTGTCCTTTAACTGTCCCGAATTTACAAGCCTTTGTCCTATCACGGGACAGCCGGACTTTGCGGAAATAAAAATCAATTACATTCCGGGTGAAAGAATGGTTGAATCAAAGTCGTTAAAGCTGTATCTTTTCAGCTTCCGCAACCGCGGTGACTTCCACGAGGACTGCGTGAATATAATTATGAAGGACCTCGTTAAGCTTATGGACCCAAAATACATTGAGGTCAAGGGCATATTCACGCCGCGCGGCGGTATTTCGATCTATCCGTTTGCAAACTACGGACGCAAGGGTACAAAATATGAGAAAATCGCGGAGGAGCGTCTTTTTAATTCGCTCTCACTGTAATGATAATATAAGCAAGAGGTAACATGAGATGAAAAAAGCATTGGTTGTTTTATCAGGCGGTCAGGACAGCACCACCTGTCTTTACTGGGCTGCTCAGAAGTTCGGTAAGGAAAATATTACGGCTGTCGGTTTTGATTACGGTCAGCGCCATAAAAAAGAGCTGGAGTGCGCGGCTGATATATGCAGAGAAGAAGGGATAAAATACGAGGTTATCCCGACACCGATAATAAATCAGCTTTCGGCAAACTCGCTTACCCGCGCCGATATTCCTGTTGAGGAAACAAAGCCGGAGGGCGCGCCGCCGAACACCTTCGTTGAGGGAAGAAATCTTCTGTTTCTCTCTTATGCGGCAATTTACGCGAAAACCCACAGCATAACGGAAATCGTTACGGGCGTATGCGAAACGGACTTTTCGGGCTATCCCGACTGCCGCGATATATTCATTAAGTCGCTCAATGTCACGCTCAATCTCGCGATGGAATATAATTTTGTAATACACACGCCGCTTATGTGGCTCGATAAGTCTCAGACCTGGGAGCTTGCCGATAAGCTCGGTGTTATCGATAAAATATATAACAAGACGCTTACCTGCTATAACGGCGTTATAGGCGAAGGCTGCGGGCACTGTCCGGCATGCTTCCTAAGACGCCGCGGTTATGAGCAGTATATGGAGAAAAAGAAAAATGTATGAGGTAAAAAAAAGAATTGAGATTTCCGCCGCGCATCAGCTTAAATTAAGCTACGAATCAAAGTGCGAAAATCTCCACGGTCACAACTGGATAATTGACGTGTATCTCCGTTCGGACACTCTTAACGAGGACGGAATGGTTATGGACTTCACCCATATCAAAAGACAGATTCAGGACAAGTTTGACCACAAGGTAATAAATGACGTTGTGGACTTTAATCCGACAGCTGAAAACATGGCAAAATATATCTGTGACGCTCTGGCGCCCTGCTGCTACAGGGTTGACGTCCAGGAAAGTATTGATAACATAGCCTCCTATATTAAATAAACACTGACGGGAAAGGATAGATACAAATGCTTATTTCCGAAATATTTGACAGTATCGACGGTGAGGGAATACGCGCGGGACAGCTGTGCACCTTTATAAGGGTTGTCGGCTGCAATCTGCGCTGCTCCTACTGCGATTCGATGTATGCGGTGGAGCCGGAAAAATATAGCGATATAAAGCCTAAGGAAATGACTGTCAGTGAAATTCTTTCATATGTGAACAGAAAATACAAGCGCGTAACTCTCACAGGCGGGGAGCCGCTCTTGTTTCCCGAATCAATAAAGCTTGTGAACAGCCTTTGTCAGCTTGGCTATGAGGTCAATATTGAGACAAACGGCTCGTGCGATATAACAGCCTTCCGTGACCTTATAAGATGCAGTGAAAATCTGTTTTTCACGATTGATTTTAAGCTGCCCTCAAGCGGCGAGATGTACAGCATGCGTCTTTCAAATTATGACGAGCTGCAGAAGCGCGATGTCTTAAAGTTCGTTATAGGCTCGGAGGAGGACGCGGAAGTTGCCGCCTCCTATGCGCATAATCTCATTGAAAAATACGGCAAAAACGCGCCATATATTTTCTGCGGCACGGTATTCGGCAAATACGAATTAAAGGACGTAATTGAGCTTTTTATGAAGGACCCCGTTTTAAAGGATGTCCGTTTTCAGATTCAGATGCATAAAATCATCTGGGAGCCGGACGCGAGGGGAGTATAAGCGGATATTATTTCTGCCACTTAAACAGCAGTACACCGCCGAGCATTAACGCGATACCAACATACTTTGTCCAGTCAAAGGCAATTTTTTCGCTGTCCATCCATCCGAAGGCGTCTATAAGTGCCGCCATTACAAGCTGCGCTATAAGTATTGTCGAGGTTGCCACTGTGGGGCTTAATCTGCTCATTGAGTTCATTACCGTAAGCGTTATTACAAGCCCGAGAACGCCGCCGAAAAGATACAGCTTGTTTACCTCGCCGATCGCTCTTAAATTTCCGGTTCCCATAATCCACATTACAATTAAGGATAAAATAAACGCCGTTCCCTGAATATACATATTTGACTCGTACATTCCTATCTTTTCGCCGAGCCTTGTGTTCATCACACCCTGCACGCTCATTGCCGCACCCGATATGATTGCAAAAATAAATCCCATTTATAATTCACCTCTGCTTTAGCATACCGTAATTTTTTTATTTTATTCATAATGCGTAAGCTATACGCTTTTCAGTTCAAACCAGAATATGCTGCCCTGTCCCATTTCACTCTCAACTCCAAAATCGGCTTTATGCGCCAAAAGAATTTCTTTTGAAATAGCGAGTCCCAGTCCCGAACCCTTTTCATTCCGCTTTTGCTGCTTTAGCGTGAAATATCTATCCCATATGTAGGGAAGCTCCTCTTTTGAAATTCCCTTTCCGAAATCATGTACTTCAATTCTGACATGATTGTTTATATGCTTCAGTACAACTTCAATTTTTTTATTTTCTCCCGAATGTGTTATTGCGTTGTCAATCAGGTTATACAGAACTCTTTCCATCTGTTCTTTATTTCCGTAAACTGTTTGCTCAGGTTCTATCGCTGACTGAATAATGCACCCGTTATTTTTGCACAGCCGTGAAAAATTTGATATTACTTTTTGTGTTAAAGCGCTTATTTCAGTATTTTCACATTTAATAATCCCGTTTCCTGAACGCAGCGCGGAATATTCGAGAATGTCATTTACAAGTCCTGTCAGCCTGTCGGCTTCTCTGATTATAACTCCTAAATCTTCTTCACGCTCTTTTTCATCCTCCCATGAAAAATCCCTTACTGCCTCCGCGTAGCCTTTTATCATGGTGAGCGGAGTGCGCAGGTCGTGTGATATGTTGGCGAGAAATTCGCGTCTGAATTCATCTGTTTTTTTCAATTCTTCAGCCGCATGGCTTAAGGTATCGGCAAGCTCGTCAAGCTCCGAACAAAAGCCCTTTTGAAATTCACAGCTGAAATTTCCGTCCGCCAGTCCTTTTGCCTGCGCCGATATGGACGCTACGGGCGCGCTGAAACGGCGTGACGCAAAATATGCGATTATAATACCTATTACAAGAGAAATAATTGTTGTCCATATAAGCTGCATACGCAAAATTCCTACAGTTCCTCCCACCGCCTCCAATGCAGATGAAATATACAAAACAGCTTCACCACTGCCAACATTATTAGAAACTGACCAGCTTTCAGGCAGCAATGCTCCGTAAATATAAGAGGAACCGTTTTCTGTTTTATAGCTTACAGTGCCGCTTTTGCTCTCAGACAGCTTTTTAAGAAATGAATCATAACCGTATGGCAGATTACGCAGCGCTCCTATCTGCCAGTTCATAAGCTCGCCATCATTATAATAGGGATTATTTTTAAGGTTGTCAGAGCTATGATGAAATGTATTTTTATTGTAAAGAGCAGAATGCTCATCTGTGCTGTATATAGTGCTTCCGGCTGTGTCTGTCAGAAAAATAAGCAAAGAGTTATTATATGCCAAAGCGTCAATAAAGCTATATATATCGCTGCTGTCGGATTCGGATAAAATATGCTCCGCGGCTTTTTTCACATTTGTGATTGCCATAGAATTATAGAAGCTCTGCAGAAAAACTGTTTGCAGCAGCCAGAGTATGCAAAAAATAATTACCGTAAAAAAAGCAAAATAAAGCCACAGCTTTACACCAAAGGACTTAAGCTTCAAATTTATATCCCACCCCTCGTATAGTCTTGAGATAGCCGCGAAGTGTTCCGAGCTTATTTCTGAGCAGCTTCACCTGCCAGTCAACCGTTCTGTCATCGCCGAAATAATTATATCCCCATACGGCATCAAGAATTTGTTCTCTTGTCAAGGCTATTCCGTTATTCTTTGCAAAATAAACAAGAAGATCGTATTCTTTAGCTGTAAGATCCGTTTTTTTACCGTTTACATAAACGTTTCTTCCCAATGTATCAATTTGCAAACCGTCAAAGCTTATACGATTTTCAGGCTTCGGTTCGGAATTGACCTTGCAGCGTTTTATAATCGCATTTATACGCGCCATCAGCTCTTTCGGAGAAAAAGGCTTTACCATATAATCGTCAACTCCAACCTCAAAGCCGAACAGCTTATCAAATTCGGTTCCCTTTGCCGACAGCATAATAATCGGAATATCTTTTGATTTTTTAATTCTCTTGCACGCTGTATAACCGTCCGTTTCCTCCATCATAATATCCATTATTATTATATCAAAGTCATTTTCCGCGCAAAGAGAAACAGCCTCCAATCCGTCGGCGGCCTCTGTAACATTATACCCATCCCGTTCGGCATATTTGCGGACTAACCGGCGTATATCAGCCTCATCGTCAACCATCAATATTTTTTTCATTGCAGCTCACTCCGTTTGCGATTTTGTTTTTATTAGTGAATATTATAACATATTTTTATTAAATTTACCTTAATTATTATTAAAAAATTTTATTTCAATATTATAAATCCCCCGTCTATAAGACAGGGGATTCCATGCTTACGGTATCATTTTCATAACGGTTAACTGATTATTTGGCAAATCTTGCGTGAATTTCATCATGCTTTATGCCGGCTTCCGCTTTGATTGCGTCGGCTTCATCCTGAGTAATTGCTCCGTCCTCAAGCTGTTCCTCAACATTTTTGCCGTCGTACTCGCTTGAAGTATGCTTCTGCTTTCCTTTTGAATAACCGTAGGACGCGGTATCGTCTGCTGTTTCTGCATCATCTGCATCATTTGCATCATCTGCGTCTTCTGCGTCTTTTACATAAGGGTTTTCATCTCTGCCTATTCCCTGCTCTGCAAAATAGGCATCTCTTTCTTCATCAGTTTCAAAATCTGATACCTTTTCAAATTTTGAATGTCTTTCACTGCATTTTTGCTGTCCTGTCGTGTAGCTGTAGGCTGCGGTATCGGTTTCCGCTTCTTCACCGAATGCGACAGCCGAGCCTCCTGTTATAACAGCCGCCGTGAGAACTGCTGCAGTAAAAATGATTTTTGTTTTTTTCATAATATTCAACTCCTTTCTGTTATGTCTGAATTATATACCATAAATTTGGAATTATTATGAGAGAAATCAGGAATTTGTGTGGAATTAAAATTGAATTTCTGACATATATTCTACTGAGGTGGTGTGATGAAATATGATTACGAATACATATCCGGAAAAATGACTGAATTTAAAACCACATTCATAATAGGAAAAACGATAATGAACCGATTATTGTACTGTATATCAATAGGAACAGGGGAGAAATGCGCGGTTTTTGCCGCGGCGTTTCACGGACTTGAATATCTTACGGCTCCGGCGCTTATCAGCTTTGCCGAATATTTTTCAAAGCTTACACAATACCATGATAAAATTAAGGTTTACATAATACCTATGATCAATCCTGACGGCGTCGATATTGCCGTAAACGGAATAGATCCTAAAAGCGTAGTTCACCGCCGCCTTATAAAGGAAATAGGAATAACGGAATTTTCAAGGGTATGGCAGGCGAACGCGATGGGTGTCGATATAAACCATAACTTTAACGCTTCATGGAAAAGTATTCTGAGCTCACCTGCTCCGACAAAATACGGAGGCAAATATCCCGAATCGGAGCTTGAAACAAGAGCTTTAACAAAATTCCTTAACAAAACTCAGCCGGAGCTGTTTATCGCGTTTCACAGTCAGGGAAAGGAGATATATTATGATTTTAACGGTATGGAAAATAAAAGGTCAGAAGCCACAGCCGAAGCCATTGCAGATAAATGCGGATATCGTGCCGCCGTCCCGACAGGAACAGCAGCCTTCGGAGGAGCAAAGGACTGGTACATTCAAGAATATCATAAACAGGCTTTTACAGTAGAGCTGGGGAAGGGAACAAATCCTCTCCCTTTATCTCAGCTTGATGAAATGTCGGAGGATACAATCAAAATATGTATGACCGCGATTGACGAGGTATTCAAATAAGGGATTGGCATATCACGCCAGTCCCTTTCCCGTAAATAAAATCATATATCCCGTTGCCGCAACGCCAAGAGCAAGAACAAAAACGCTTACACCGCCTGCAATACCCGTTTCCTTTACACAGTATATACCGAACGCTATTGTTCTTATCAGAATAAAGAGTATCAGTATTCCGTAAATTACATTTAATATCATTTGTCTTTTCACCTCAATAATAATAGGTCATTCCCGTTCTTTTTAAATTCATATCGGTGTACACCTTAAAGCTCCATTCGGAGGGAACAAAGCTTTCGCAGTATTTTTCATATGCCGCATTTGTTATAAATTTATTCTTTATTTTTCTTTTAATGCCGAGTGAATCCGCGTCTGCGTTCTTATATAATTCGTTTATAAGCTTTTCTGCAGCGCTGCTTACCATAGCCGATGACATTTTATCCGTTTCGGTTATTGTGCTGTCCTTCCTGTGATCCGTTGACGCGGACAGAAGCTCTCCGTAAAGCCTTATATATATATCCGCTTTCTTGTTCTCTATATCTATTTTATATTCCGGCGCCGTTGTCTGCTCCAATTTTATAGTTATAGGTCTTTGGGGATCGCTTTCGGAATAAAAGGTTATATTGTTATCCTTGAATTTATCCGTTAATATATTATAAAGCTCTGTTTCCGTGCTGCCCAGCTTTGTTATATATTTATCCCCTTTAAATACTGCCATTCCCAGCGACTGACTTTTATTTTTTATCTTTTCACCCGCCTGTCCCGCCATATAGCTTTCCGTTTTATTTTCAAAGCCCTGCTCATTGATACGCGCGTCCTTTATGCTTTTATTTTCACTGCTTTCCTCCTCGCTGCCGCTTTTTCCTCCGCCGCTTGCTCCGCTCCCCGAGTCTTCGCTCTCTGTCTGGGCAACTCCCGCAAGGGGAAGAACGCAGTCAATATCACCCGATTTACAGGAGGTATATAAATCAAATGCCGTATTCTGCGGTACTGAGGAGCCGCTTCTGTTTTCATATATCAGCTGATAATACTTGATAGGGTTCAGCTCTATGGCGGGCTTCACCTCCTCGATATACTTTCCCGAATTTTCAGCGACCGCCACATATACGTCAGGTCTTATATCGTTGTTTCTTGAAATTACGTCATTAATCTCATCAAGTCCATCCTTTGCGATTTCCTCGGAAACCACAATCACCTTTGCATGAGAGAGCGACATGGTTTTTGAAACTATCGTGTTTGCGTTTTTAACCGCTGAATACAGGGAGGGAGCCTCAACCGCTATGTTCTCCACTATCTGTCCGCCGGAGCCGCCCTCCTCGGACGCGCCGCCGCTGATCTTAGTAGGATTTGCAAACTGTATTGTATAAACATAGCCTTGCTCGGACTTATCTATTCCCACCGCGGTCACATACGCTCTGTTGTCCGGCTCCTCTCCGACACATGATGTGAGAAGCAGCAGCAAAGGCATTACTGAAATTATTGCAGATATTTTTCTCATTTTTGTTCTCCCGATGTTTCACGTGAAACATTTTATTTGTTTTTTATCCTTCTTATACGTCCTGTTATTCCAATAATAATCGGTATTGCCAAAGCGGGAATATAAATCCACTTATTTATGATATATTCCCAGATGACCACGCTGTTTAAGCTGTCCGGTATAAGAATCGCGCCTGTGAGTATTGTGATAATCGGCAGAACAAGCGGCTTGCTGAATTTCAGTCCGAAGCCTTCCTTCCATACCTCTGATAAAACTGCAAGATACAAGGAGCCGTAAAGCAGAATGGAAATTGACCATATGAACTGAAATACCGCTTCAAATCTTGAAAAGAAATCACTTAGATTTATCAGTCTTTCAAGCTGATAAACGGGCGCGAGGAAATTTACCGATACCGGATAAACATATGACAGGCTGTATGCCGCGACAATAAGAAAAGCAAGTCCTCCGCCGATCCAGACGGCCTTGTTTCCCGTGGACTTATAATCCTCAATATTTTTCATATGCGGTATAAGAATATTAAGCATCAGCAAATCGGAAAAAATAGATAAGCCTGACATGCCCTTTGCAAAAATATTATACGCTCCGTTTCCGAGTATGGGAAAAATATTTTCAATTTTAAAAGAAGGAATAAGCAGCAGAATGAATATCATAAATGCAATTCCCGCAAGCGGTATGAATATCATATGCGCCCTGCCTATAGCCTCAATTCCGCAATAGGCTCCTATAACCAGCGCCGCGACAAACGAAAGTCCTATTACCTCCAGATAGGTATTCTGAAGAAGCACAAGTCTTATCATTTCGGGAAATATTCTCAGAATACTGAAAAAATTAAGTCCCAGTACAACAAAAACAACAATTCCCGTTATTATTCTGAGAGCCTTTCCGCCCGCCATGCCCGCAAGTTCAATCACATTATAATCATATTTATAAACAAGCCTTGTGACAAGAAATATCAGCACAGCTATAAGAGTGCAGTAAATTACATTTATCCATGCCGCGTTGCCGCAGAGAACAAAAAGCGATCTCGGATAGGTTATAAGCATTTTTACGGTTATGGCGTTTATAGTTATAGCTGCCAGTTGTTTTTTTGAAAGCATGTTATTCATCCTTATTCTTTAATGACCATCTCCGGCTGATTCTCGGCTCGGAGCTGTTATTTTTTGTTTTCAGAAATCCGGGTCTTTTCTCTTTGCTCATAATATTATTTGTCATTACCGCGGATATCATTGATTTGTTTCTTAACTTCAGCGACGGGGAAAGGAAGGGCGCACCGAAGCTTGTTATTTTTCCGAGGTATAAGCCGTATAAAACAATTCCTATGGCAATTCCGAAAAAGCCCAGAGCCGCCCCGAGAAAAATAAACGCCAGTCTTAATATACGGTATGTCCATCCGAGATTATAATCCGCGGTCGCAAAGGAGCCTATTCCTGTTATCGCGATCACTATGATCATTATAGGACTTACAATTTTCGCGCTGACCGCCGCCTGTCCTAAAATAAGACCTCCCACTATGCCTAAGGTGGAGCCTATAGGAGAGGGCATTCTGATTCCCGCCTCTCTTATCAGCTCAAAGGACAAATCCATTAACAGCAGCTCAACAAGGCTGGGGAAGGGGACGTTTTCCCTTGACGCGCTTATCGAATACAAAAGATAAGTCGGTATTATTTCCTGGTGGTAAAGAGTGATCGCAAGATACAGCGCCGGAAGAAGCAGCGACAGAAACATTCCGAATATTCTTATAAGTCTTGACATATTCGCAAAGGGAACATTGAGATATTCATCCGATGCCGCGTGCGTAAGCTCAAACGCGTTTGACGGCATTATCAAGGCTCTGGGCGAGCCGTTGAGAATAAGAACACACCGTCCCTCTGTCAGCGCCCGCGCCGCTCTGTCCGGTCTTTCTGTCGCAAGTGTCTGCGGAGTTATAAGCATTGTCTTGTCCTCGACAAACATCTGCACCTGCTCAATACTCATTATATAATCAATCGAAATTCCGTTTATTCTTCTCTCAACCTCATGTACAAGCTTTTTATTCGCTATATCGTCAATATATAAAAGAACTCCTCTTGTTTTTGAAACATTTCCGACCTTGACGCCGAGCGCGATAAGCTTTTCCGTTTTGAGAATCTTCCTTATTAAAGAGGTGTTTGTTCTTATCATTTCGGCGAACGCTTCCTGCGGGCCGTATATGCTCTGCTCATTTTCCGGCTTGCTTATATCACGGTGCTCCCAGCCCTTTACATCAAAAACAAACGCGGTATCAACCTTATCAACAAACAGAGCGCATGAGCCGAAATTTATTTCATCAGCAATTTCATCAAAGTCCTGTATGGTCTCCGCCTGTGAATGCGTTGTGAATTTCTCATATAAAGCGTCATTGAATTTACCGTCCGCTGTGTGGGGCAGCTCCAGAAGTGATTTTATAATATTGTTATTTATATAATCACTGTCTGTCATTCCGTCATAGAATATAACAAACGCCTCTATATTATTTTTCAATTTCAGTTCCCTTATTACAACATCATTATTCAGCGGGAAATTAAAACGTTTCTTTATATACGCTCTGTTCACTTCTATATTATCCGATACATAAGCGTTTTCATACTTTTTATCGTTTCTTATATCAAACTCCGGCTTTTCCGGCTCTGAGAGTATAAATTTTTCAGGCTCGTTCTTCGGAGTATATCTGAATAATTCCTTTAATATATTCAACTGATCCATCCTCCCGAATATTTATAAAATTATTATGTATCGGCAATTAAAAATTATTCATATATACCCTGTTTTGGTCATATAATTATAATATTATAAATTTTTTTTAAAATGTTTCACGTGAAACATTTACATTTGAGAAATTTGTGGTATAATAATATAGTAAAATACTGAAGGGAGTACATAATTAAGAATGGGGAAAGTGATAGCAATCACAAATCAGAAGGGCGGAGTCGGAAAGACTACAACCTCTGTTAATCTTGCATCCTGTCTCGCATATGAAGGCAAGAAAACTCTTGTTGTAGACTGTGACCCGCAGTGCAATACCACAAGCGGCTTAGGCTATGAAAAAGAGGATTATGAGCTTACTGTGTATGACTGTCTTATCGACCCGTCAAAAACCAAGGATGCAATTATAAAAACAAAATATTCCGGTCTTTATCTTCTCCCGTCATCATCGGACTTATCCGCGGCTGAAATTGAGCTTGCATTTGAGGACAAGCGCGAACAGTTTTTAAAAGAGGCTTTAAAGCCGGTGCGAAATGATTATGATTTTATAATTATTGACGCGCCTCCGGCGCTCGGAATGATAACCATAAATATTATGACGGCATGCGACAGTGTTCTCATACCTATACAGTGCGAATATTACGCTCTTGAGGGCTTGTCGCAGCTTATAAGCACAATCAAGAAGATAAAGAAAACCTATAACAAAAAAATTGAAATAGAAGGTGTTCTCGGCACAATGTATGACGGACGGACAAACCTTTCAATTCAGGTAATTGACGAGGTCAAAAAATTTTTTCCCGACCTTGTATATAAGTCGATTATACCGAGAAATATAAAGCTTTCAGAGGCTCCGAGCTTTGGTGAGCCTATAATAAAATATGACAGAACCTCAAAGGGAGCGGACGCTTATATGAGTCTTGCAAAAGAGGTAATTAAGAAAAATCAGTGAGGTGAATCATGGCTAAACCAAAAGGACGTCTCGGCAGAGGTCTCGAGTCTTTATTTGCGGACAGCTCGCCGATAGAGGATGAAATCACCAAGGAAAATGACAAGGTAGAAACTCTCCGTATAACTCAGATAGAACCAAATAAAAAACAGCCGAGAAAGCAGTTCGATAAGGAAAAAATAGAGACTCTTACGGAATCGATCAGAGAACACGGAGTTATACAGCCTATAATCGTAGTCCCCAACGGCGATATGTACATAATCGTTGCAGGCGAAAGACGATGGAGAGCGGCAAAAAAAGCGGGGCTTACGGAAATTCCGGTCGTTATAAGAGATTATACGGATATTGAAATCGCTCAGATCTCTCTTATAGAAAATTTGCAGCGTGAAAATCTTAATCCGATTGAGGAGGCTCTCGGATACCGCGCATTAATTGACGAATACAATATGACCCAGGAGGAGGTAAGCAGGACAATAGGCAAATCCAGAAGCGCCGTTGCAAACTCCATAAGACTTCTTTCCCTTGATGAAAACATACGGCAGAAGCTCATTTCAGGTGAGATTTCAAGCGGACATGCCCGCGCGCTTTTATCAATTGAAGATTCAGAAATAAGGAATGCCGTGCTTGAAAGCATAATTTCAAAGGGACTCAATGTTCGTCAGGCAGAGGCTCTTGCTAAGCAGCTGCAGAAGGAAAGACCTGCAAGAAGAAAACCGGTAATTGACGAGCAGGTCGCGGAGGCGTTAAATACCATTGAATCAAATCTCTCCTCCAGATTAGGCACAAGGGTAAGGCTGCTCCACGGTGATAAAAAGGGAAAAATAGAAATTGAATATTTCGGTAATGACGATCTTGAAAGGATTCTTTCATTATTAGGTCAGAACTGAATAATAAAAAATACAGAAAGGAATATACATAATGAATGAACAGCTCCTAGCAATTATAATAATCGTACTTATTGTATTTGTCATAGCGTCAATTGTGATAGGTATTGTAAATGCCCTCAGGCTCAACAATCTTCTTGAATATTCGGAGGACGGAGATCTTATTGAGAATCTCAATAAATATTATGAAAATGTCCGTGACCTTCAGAAAAAATTAAAAATAAGCTCCGAGGGCAGTATGTCAGAAAGAATTTCGGCATGTGAAGCCAAGGTCAATATGACACTTTCAAAAACAGGTATTGTGAACTTTAACGCTTTTGATGATGTTCACGGCAACCAGAGCTTTTCTCTTGCCGTACTCAACCAATACAATGACGGCTTTGTTATCACATCACTTTACGGTAACAGCTCATCAAATACCTATGTGCGTTCCATAAAGGAAGGAAAGAGCAGAACAAAGCTCCTTGATGAGGAAAATGAAGCCATAAGAAAAGCAATGTCGGGAAATATTGAATAACAGAGGCAAAAACAAATGAGTAACAATAACAAACAAAATCCAAACCAAAGCAAATCAATGTTTTTATACACAGCTCTTATATTCGCCGTGGCATTGATACTTATTATTTTAGCATTTTTCGGGCAGACAAATCTCTCAGCTCTCAGAAAATCAACGGCGCAGCTTCCTGAAATTACAGAACAGGCGGCTGAGTTGACCGAAGCGGCAGAAGAAAAAACAACACCGCCAGATAATGAGGCAATTGCTAAAATGACAAATACTATTTCAGCTCTTGATACAGAAAACAGTCAGCTGAAGAATGAATTAACAACGTATGATAATCTGTTAGAGGCTAACAGTTATATATCAAAGGGTGATAAGGAGAACGCGGATGTAATTCTCAGCTCCATAGATGAAAACGCTCTTACAGAAAATCAGAAAATATTATATGACCAGATCAAAAATCAAATAAACGAATGAAAGGACTATTAAAATGTTAGACATTAAGATTTTAAGAAATGAACCTGACAAAATCAGAGAGGCTTTAAAAAAGAGATACAATGATCTTGATATAACTCCGGCTATTGAGCTTGACAAGAAGCGCCGCGAGCTGCTTACGGATGTTGAAAATAAGAAGGCAAAGCAGAACGCGATCACAAAGCAGATTCCGGCAATGAAGAAGGCGGGAGAGGATACAGCTCCGATCTTCAAGGAAATGAAAGAGCTTTCAAACGAGATCAAGGCTGACGACGAAAAGGTAAGAGAGATTGATGAAGAGCTCAGAAGCTTTATGCTCCGTATTCCGAACATTCCCAATGAAAGCTGTCCTGTAGGCAAGGACGACACGGAAAATCTTGAGCTCAGAAAGAACGGTACACCGCGCGAATTTACATTCGAGCCTAAGGCTCACTGGGATATAGGTACAAATCTTGATATTCTTGATTTTGAGAGAGGCACAAAGATTGCCGGCACACGCTTTACCGTATACAAGGGTCTCGGCGCAAGACTTGAAAGATCGGTTATACAGTATTTCTTAAATACACATACCTCAAGAGGTTATACCGAGATATTCCCACCGTTCATGGTAAACCGCGCGTCAATGACAGGCACAGGTCAGCTTCCGAAGTTTGAAGAGGACGCCTTCAAGGTAACAAATAATGGCTTCTTCCTCATTCCTACGGCAGAGGTTCCTGTAACAAATCTTCACCGTGATGAAATCCTTGACGGCTCAAAGCTTCCTATCAGATACTGCGCATATTCCGCATGCTTCCGCGCAGAGGCAGGCAGCGCAGGTCGTGATACAAGAGGTATCATAAGACAGCATCAGTTCAACAAGGTAGAAATGGTTCACTTCTCAAAGCCTGAGGACAGCTATAACGATCTTGAAAGACTTACAAACGACGCGGAGGTGCTTCTCCAGGGACTCGGACTCCCGTACAGAGTAGTATGCCTTACAACAGGAGACCTCGGCTTCTCATCGGCAAAGACCTATGACCTTGAGGTATGGATGCCGTCATATAACAGATATGTCGAGATTTCCTCCTGCTCAAACTTTGAGGATTATCAGGCGCGCCGCGCTAATATCCGCTATAAGGATAACCCTAAGGATAAGGCGCAGTTTGTTCATACTCTTAACGGCTCAGGTCTTGCAGTCGGCAGAACAGTTGCGGCAATTCTTGAAAACTTCCAGAATGAGGACGGAACAGTCACAGTTCCTGAGGCGCTTGTTCCGTATATGGGTACGGATATTATTAAATAATAATATAAAACAACAGCGGCTTACATTAATGTTTGCCGCTGTTGTTTTATATTATTTCATAAGAAGATTAATAAATTCACTGTTATTATCAGTTCTCTCCAATAATTGTAATATTTTTACATATTGATTCATATTATCCTTGCCAAGCTCTCGTCTTATCGCCCAGCCTGCCTTCTGCTCCTCCGCTGTAAGCAGATTTTCATCACGTCTTGTACCGGATCTGAGTATATCTATCGCAGGGAATATACGTCTTTCCTGAAGCGTTCTGTCAAGCTTCAGCTCCATATTTCCCGTTCCCTTAAATTCCTCAAATATCATATCGTCCATACGGCTACCGGTTTCTACAAGCGCAGTGGCTATTATAGTAAAGCTGCCGCCGTCCTCTATTTTTCTTGCCGCGCCGAAAAACTTCTTAGGCTTATACAGCGCGTGAGGCTCAAGTCCGCCTGACAGTGTTCTGCCCGAGGGCTGCTCCGTAAGATTATAGGCTCTTACAAGACGGGTGATGGAATCAAGCAGCACAACAACGTCCTTTTTCTGCTCAACCAGTCTCTGCGCTCTTTCAAGCACCAGCTCAGCCATTTTGCAGTGATTTTCGGGCATCTGATCAAAGGTGGAATATATAACGTCACAGTCTATTGATTTTTTTATATCAGTAACCTCTTCGGGACGTTCGTCAATAAGTAAAATAATAAGCTTTATATCAGGACTGTTTTTCCTTATAGCTTGCGCTATTTCCTTGATAATTGTTGTTTTGCCTGCCTTAGGAGGCGCTACTATCATACCTCTCTGTCCCTTACCGATAGGAGAAATAATATCCATAAGTCTTGTAGCGTAATTTTTTCTTTCTGTTTCCAGCTTTATTTTTTCAATAGGAAATACAGGTATAAGCTTTTCAAACGGTCTTCTCTTCAATGCTATTTCAAGCGGATCACCGTTTATTCTTCT
The DNA here is from genome assembly GCA_051877435.1 of Candidatus Ornithomonoglobus sp. Lineage (GTDB taxonomy): Bacteria > Bacillota > Clostridia > UBA1381 > UBA1381 > Ornithomonoglobus. The sequence goes on along the minus strand of JBJEIW010000175.1, from coordinate 17,212 downwards.
TACAAACAGTAACGGGGATGATTTTGTACTGTCCTCAACCATACGGCAGTCTCCTACAATTTCATCTCCTGTTTTTAAATTAAATCTTCTTATCTGTGTCGGTGAAACATAAATATCCTTGTTTGACGCTGAAAAATTCTCAAATCTTAAAAATCCGTAGCTTTCATTTACAACTTCAAGTACGCCGCATATTTCCGTTACATCCGCCGGACGCTCTCGCTTTTTCGGAACCTGTGCTGTCTTTTCATTATGTTCAAGCTCTTCAGTATTTCCAATATCCGAATCGGCTTTTTTTGCCCTTATTTCCTGTGTCCTGTCAATTATCAGATTATTTTTATCGGAACTGCTTTCTTTTTCATCATTAACTAATCTTCGTCTTTTTACAGGCTCATAATGGTCTTCAGTCTTTTCTTCCTCACTGTTCTTTTGCATCTCTATAATCGCGTTAATAATATCAAGCTTTTTCATTGCTGAAATTTTTGTGATATTCAGATCTGACGCAATTTCCTTCAGATCGTCCTTTTTCATTCTATTCAATTTTTCAAATTCATACATACAAATAAAAGTTCTCCTTTAATAAAAATATATATTTTTTCACATTTTTTCATTTGGATATTTTTTAATAAAATTAAGATTATAATTAAATTGAAAAACAAAGCATAACTATTATATACTATTTTAAACGAAATGTCAAATATTTTCCATAGATAATATTAATCTTATTAAATATATTTAAAAACATCCGTTTCTGTTGATCTGATAATCTCTATATCTTCATTTTTTAATAAATATTCAAAAATTTCAATAACAAAATTTTCCGTGGGATAATGTCCGGCATCTATGACGCATATTCCGCTTTCAACGCCTTCCATTGCTATATGATACTTCATATCCGCGGTAACCATAACATCCGCGCCTAACTCTTTAGCCGCCGGAATAAGCTCATCACAGGCGCCGCCTCCCACAGCCACCTTTTTTATTATTGTTTCCAAATCACCGCATACTCTTACAAACGGTGTTTTAAGCGCAAGCTTTACCTTTTGGGCAAATTCCCTTAAAGTAACGGCGCTCTCCAGATCACCGCAGCGTCCGAGTCCGCAGCCCTCGTATTTATCATTTTTTTCGATTATCTTCTTATTAATAATACCAAGCTTATCGGCGAGCACATCATTAATTCCGCCGTCTGCGCAGTCTGTCGGAGTATGAGATGCGTAAAGAGCCATATCATTTTTTACAAGCTCCTTTAAAATATATCCCTGTGGTGTGTCATAATTTATATTATTCGCGCCCCTGAAAAGAATTGGATGATGTGACAATATCATATCGGCTCCCGATTTTACAGCCTCATCCACCGTATACATATTCACATCAAGCGTCAGATAAAGCTTTTTTACCTCCTTATTTATACTTCCGCATAAAAAGCCGGAGTTATCCCATGAATACTGTAAATCCAAAGGAGCAGCCCTTTCAATAATTTCAATAATATCCTTAACTGACAGCATTTTTAATAACCTCCGAAGCCCTGAAGCATTCCTTGAAATATTCCAATCTAATTATATCACAGTTTTCTGATTTTTCAAGACCTTTTATGATCTTTGTAAATTCTCTCTGCTTTTTTTCAAGAAGCGCTCCGAATTTTTCATGGTCATAAAGATAAGGCGGAAGATGATAATCAATATCCTTTTCAAAAGGCTTCTGTTCTCCGCTTTTTACAATTAAAATATTATATACCCTGTGTCCTTCGCGCTCAATATCCTCTTTTTCAATCGTAAATCCGTTTTCAATAAGATATTTTCTAAGCTCATATTGTGAATTCATAGGCTGTAAAATCAACTGTGACTCTCTTGCAGCTGCTTCATCCGCTCTTATTATCTCTTCAATCAGTTCGCCGCCCATGCCGGCTATTATGATCGTATCCGCCTCGCCCGGCTCAAGAACCGATAAGCCGCCGCCAAGCCTTGTTTCTATCCTGTCACAGAGTCCGTATTTTTCTATATGACTATTCGCTATATCAAGAGGTCCCTTTCTCACATCTGAGGCAATAACTCTCTTTGCCCTGCCACTTCTTATAAGCTCAATCGATACATACGCATGATCGGTACCTATATCCGCCGCTGTGTCAGCGTTTACATAATTGATTATACAATTCAATCTCGGTGTTATCATATTTTTATCATTTTAAAGTTATCAACAAAGTGTGAATAACTTAATCCCCTTTCCCCGCTCCCGTTTTTATGCAGTTTATTATGGATTTATCCACTTTTTCCACGAGTTATCCACACTTTTTGTCATACAGGTGTAATAATAAACCATAAAAATATGGTAAACCATGATTTTTGGCTTTATTAAGCCATTTTTTATTTTTAATTTTATAAACATAAGGTGTGGATAAGTATGTGGAAAATGTGTATAACTTTCTTCATATCACGTTTTTATGCCATTTTTTGTGTTTATAAGTTTAGAATATAAAATGTGGATAAAAAATTCGAAGTTTACATAATTATACCACCGTTAACAGGAATATCCGCTCCTGTTATAAATCCCGCAGCTTCAGATGCAAGAAACAGCGCGGTATTTGCAACATCTGACGCTGCTCCTATTCTTTCGAGCGGAGTTTCATAAATAAGCTCATTTATATCCTCCTGTGATAAATATGAGTTCATTTCGGTATTTATCACCCCCGGCGATATACAGTTAACTGTTATCCCCGAAGGTCCCAGCTCCTTTGCCAGAGCCTTTGTAAAGCCTATAACAGCCGCCTTTGACGCGCTGTAATGCACCTCGCAGCTTCCTCCGTCCTCGCCCCACATTGACGATATATTTATTATTCTGCCGGACTTTTTACGGAGCATATCGTCCAGAAACACCTTTGAGGTCACAAACATACCCTTTACATTTACATCAAACATATTGTCCCAGTCCTCCTCGGTTATATCCTGAAACATCTTTATCTGTGAAATTCCGGCATTATTTATAATAATATCAATGCTTCCAGTTTTATGAATAAGACTCGCTGCGGCTTCGGTATCCTTAAATGAGGAAGCATCGCATTTAACAGCAACAGCACAGGTGCTTTGCGCAAGCTCCTGTGCTATTTTATCGCTGTGTTTGTAAGTAAAGAATACCCTATAACCCGCGTCAGAGAATACCCTGACGCATTCCGCTCCTATGCCGCGGCTGCCGCCGGTTATAAGAACATTTTTCATTTAATCCTCCTCAGGTCTTTCTCTCGGTATAAATGCCCTCTTACTGCTTATTTCATCATCCGGCTTGCAGGCTTCTACAGCCTCCTCCATCATTACGATCTGACAGTCGGATTTAGTCTTTCCTCTGAGATCAATCTTGCTGTATTCACCGTCAAGCTGAACAGATGCTCTTAATGTATCCTCAAGCTGAACATTAAGAACGTGCATTATTTTTTCACGGATAAGCTCATCCTCAATAGGGAACATAATCTCAACACGCTTATCAAGATTTCTGTTCATCCAGTCTGCGGACGCGCAGAAAATATTCTCGTCGCCATCGTTGTAGAAATAATAAATACGCGTATGCTCAAGATAACGACCCGTAATTGATCTTACCGTTATATTTTCCGAAAGTCCCGGTACCTGCGCTCTTAAGCAGCATATACCTCTTACAATAAGGTCTATCTTAACTCCCGCGCAGGACGCCTTATAAAGCAGAGAGATTATCTGCGGGTCAACAAGCGAATTCATTTTCGCTATAATATGCGCCTTTTTTCCCGCTTCGGCATTTCTTATTTCACGCTCAATAAAGCTCTGTGTTCTGTCTCTGAGCCATATCGGCGCTACAATAAGCTTATTCCATTTTTTCGGCTCGCAGAAGCCCGAAAGCATATTAAAGAATGCTCCCGAATCATCACCGTATTCCTTGCGGCAGGTGAATATACCCATATCGGTATAGAAATTAGCCGTCACATCATTATAATTGCCGGTTGCCAGATGCACATACTTGATGATGCCGCTTTCCTCGCGTCTTATGATTTCCGTGATCTTTGAATGGGTCTTTAAGCCTAAAAGTCCGTAAATAACATGACAACCCGCTTTTTCAAGCTTTCTTGCCCATACTATGTTATTGCTCTCGTCAAAGCGCGCTTTAAGCTCAACAAGCACCGTTACCGCCTTTCCGTTCTGAGCCGCACGCGCGAGCGCCTTTATAATAGGCGAATTGCCGCTCACTCTGTAAAGCGTCATCTTTATCGCAAGCGTAGCCTCATCATCTGCCGCGGTTTCTATAAGCTGAACAACAGGCTTAAAGGAATCATACGGATGATGGAAAAATATATCTCCCTTTTTGATCTCATCAAATATATTATCACATTCCTTTATGCGCTTCTGAATCTGAGGTGTAAAAGGCTTATATTTATACTCGTCAAAGCCCTCCTGACCGTATATCTTATTAAGGAATGTCAAGTCCACAGGACCCTTTATAAGATATACATCATCATTTTTAACCTTCAGCTCATCGGTAAGTATTTTAAGCAAATCCTCAACTATAATGTCCTCAACCTCAAGACGTATAACCTGGCTTCTTTCCCTCTGCTTAAGATTCTTCTGGATTTCTTCAAGCAGGTCCTCGCTGTCATCCTCATCAAGCGGTATATCGGCGTCACGCATAACTCTGTATACTCCGCTGTTTATTATTGTGTAGCTTGTAAAAAGCTCCCCCAGAAATTCCTTAATTATATCCTCTATAAGTATAAACCTTGCCGCGCCGCCGTTTGACGGAACACGAATCACTCTAGGACATATTCCCGGAACAGGAACCGTTACAAAGCCCTTCTGCTTTGTTTTTGTATTTTTTACAAGAGCGCAGATATTAAGCGCCTTATTCTGAATAAGAGGGAAGGGTCTTGAGGAATCCACCGCCATAGGTGTAAGAACAGGGAATATATCGCTGTGGAAATACTCGGTTATATACTTTCTCTGCTTTTCGTCAAGCTCATTAAATCCTACAATTTTCACCTTTTCCCTTGCAAGAAGCGGAAGCAGGCTTCTCGCATAGGTCGAATACTGCATATCAACAAGCTTATGTGTTTTCTTTGAAATAGCCTTAAGCTGCTCCTTTGCGGTAAGTCCCGAAGCGTCGCGCTTTTGTACCGAGGTTATATTTCTCAGAGATGCTACACGCACCATATAAAATTCATCAAGATTTGATGACGTTATTGCAAGAAACTTGATTCTTTCAAATAAGGGATGGTTTTTGTCTCTTGCCTCGTTTAAAATCCTGAAATTGAAGTCAAGCCATGATAACTCTCTGTTAATAAAATTTTCCGGTGCTGAATAATTAATTTCCATTTCTTTTTTCTCCTGTTATATATTCTTGATCCTTAGCTTTGCCTGTATACCGAATACCTCTTCAAAGAACTTTTCATTTTCCTCAAACTGCCACTGCTCCATTGTTATATCCGAGTCCGTTAAAGCCGTTATTATCATTTCACCGTTCTTTAATGATACCTTGATGCTTTCAATCTTCTGCTTATATTCAAAATCAAGCGCCAGCGCCAGTGAAAGTATTGATGAAAGCTTTGAAATCTGTAATTTTCTGCTCTTTGTAAGATACTTGTATCCCTCATGCTCAAATATACCGTTCTGGAACAGTACGACAAATGATATTATGTCATTATCCTTATTTGAAAGTCCCAGAAGCATATTTGATTTCTTTATATTGTATGAATATACATTATAATCATTTACATTTATATAAAGACCGGTATTTGCGTATATTGCCGCAACCTTGAGCAGAATGAGATCAGATTTTGAAAGACCGAATTTTTTAGACAGAGCCTTGAATATCTCCTCACAATATTCCATGGTCTTGTTTACATGCTTTATATTTATATTATAACGTCTTGCGTAATATACAGCGCTTGAAATTATATCGTTTGTAAATATATGCTTTGTATGAGTGAATTTATTTTTTTCCGCAAACTCAACGCAGATCCCATCCGTAAAATCAACATCCGGCATATAAATCTTTTTCTTTTCACTGTTTTTTGCAAAGGGTCTGTAAAGCAGCAGTGACGACATTATCTGACGGCTCTCCTCATTGCTGAAGCCATATTTATCAGAAAATTCATATATGCCGTTATCCATAAGCTCCGTATAAAGCTCCTCGAGTTTCTCCCATATAACAGTATCATTTTCAAGCTTTAGCGCCGACTTTATATTATCTGTCTGCGAGCCTATAAGAATTATTGATTTGTATTTAGGATTTGTGAAAAAGCTGTTCTGATATATCTCCAGCATATTTGATGTATATTCCTTTAAGAGCTTTGAAAAACCTATTGTATTATTATTTACACCCGATATAAGCTCCATAATACGAAGCGAGCCGAGAGGGAGATTCTGAGAAAATTTAAGCTCTGAGTCCTCATAGCTTGATACCTGCAGGCTTCCCGCCGAAACATCAATTATAATCGCGCCGTCCTTTATAATATCATCGAAATTGCTCATATTAAGAGCCAGAGCCTTATGATGGAGAAAACGCTCCTCCTCGTTTGAAACAATGCTCACCTTAAGACCCGTTCTTATAAATATCTGATCTCTTATATATTCACTGTTTGAGGCCTCGCGAACTGCCGATGTTGCATAACAGATATAGTTATTCACACCGTACTCCTTCATAATACGCTTGAAATTTTCAAGACAGGAGCATATCTCAACCGTAAGCTCATAACTTATTTTTCCGTAATTATAGGTTTCCTTGCCTATGGCAATATTACTTTCACAATGTTCTATTACTCTTATGCTGTCGGTTCCCTTATCAAGCTGAAATATTTTCATACCCAATCTTGAAGAGCCTATATCTATAGCGGCAAACAGAGTTATTTTGTTCATATAAACCCTCTTTTCAATATTTTTTATACATTAATTATAACTTATTTTTTTTATTAATACAAGAAGTTGTACAAAAAATTTACACACATCATACATAATTTTAATTTCCGTAAAATAAATTATTGCAATAATCCGATCCTTATGATATAATGTAGAATGAACCAATATGTATGATTTTTACTAAGGAGAGTTAATTATGGACTGTAAAAAAATATGGGAGGAAATACAGGATACCATAAAAACGGCTGTAGGAAGTGATGTAGGCTATACCGTTCATATTAAACGCGCCGAGGTCGTTTCCTTTGGTGATTCGGTATTTACAATAGCCGTTCCAAGCCCCATAAACAGAAATATGATTGAGTTTCGGTTTAAGGACAAAATAGAAAATGTCCTTGAGGCGCATACCGGACAGAAGATCACACTCAAGGTTATACTGGAGGAAGAAAAGGATGAATTTCTACAGTCTTTAAAGGCTGCAAAATCAAAACCGTCTGCCGCTCCCGCAAAATATCAGAAGGATGAATCGAATCTTAATCCTAAATACACTTTTGAAAACTTTGTAATAGGCTCGTCAAATGAATATGCCGCCTCCGCCGCAATAAGCACAAGCGAGAATCCGGGACATATATATAACCCTCTTTTTCTTTTCGGAAATTCGGGACTGGGCAAAACTCATCTCATGTGCGCCATAGGAAACAAAATAAAAAAGGAAAATCCCGAGGCAAAGATCATATATATTCAGACAGAGGCATTTACCAATGAATTTGTCGAGTGTATAAAGAACTACAAAATGGATTATTTCAGAAAGAAATACAGAACCGTTGACGTTCTTCTTGTCGACGATGTACAGTTTCTTGAAAACAGAGAGGGCTTTCAGGAGGAATTTTTCCATACCTTTAATGAGCTTTCGTCAAAGAACAAGCAGATAGTTCTCACAAGCGATAAAAAGCCAAGCGATCTTATCACCCTTGAAGAAAGACTGAGAACACGCTTCTCCCAGGGACTGCAGATAGATGTGGCTGTTCCTAATTATGAAACGCGTCTTGCTATTCTCCGTAAAAAAGCCGAGGTAAACAAATACAACATAGACGACAATATCCTCGAATATATAGCGGACAGGATAAAATCAAACGTCCGTGAGCTTGAGGGAGCGCTGTTAAAGCTTGTTTCCCTCGCGCAGCTTAAGCACAAGGATATAGACCTTGCGCTTACCCAGTATACAATAGAATCAATTCTTCCCAAGGACGGAATTGTAAAGATCACACCCGATAAGATTATGGAAAAGGTCTGCACGGTATATAATGTAACAAAGGACGAGCTTTTAGGAAAAAGCCGTATAAGACAGCTTGTCGTGCCGCGCCAGGTTGCGATGTATCTGTGTGCAAAGCTTACGGATATGAACAGCATAACCATAGGACGTGCATTTCACAAGGACCGTACAACGGTAATGCACGGAATTGATAAAATTGAAAAGGACCGTCTTGTTGACGAGGACCTTAAAACCAACATCGACTATATTATAAAGGACTTACAGTCTGTATAGTGGAAAACCTGAGTATAATATGTTTATAATAAAATTATTCTCATTTTATGGAAATATCACCGTGTAATTTATCAACCGGTAATAAACAGGGGCTGTGAATAAAAAACGGCTTAACTGTCAGAAAAAAATGACTTTTCAATGATTTGCGCGCCCCTACTACTACTACTATAAAAAATAATATAATATATAAATATATATGCAAAAAAATCCGGATTTGCCGGTGTTGAAAAAGAAATTCACACTTAAAGGAGTTTGAGATAAATGAAATTTATATGTTCCAAAACAGTTTTAAACCAGATTGTAAACATAATTCAGAAGGCCATAGGAGTAAAAAGCTCATATCCGATACTTGAATGTATAAAGATAGATGCCCAAAGCGACGGTCATGTTACCTTCACAACAAACAGCATTGAGCTGTGTATTGAATACAACGCGGATATAACGGTATATGAAAGCGGAAGCGTAGCGCTTCCTTCAAAAATTTTCGGTGAAATAGTAAGACGCCTTCCCGAGGGTGATGTGGAAATAACAATTGATCCCAAAAACTTTGTAACCGATATTGAATGTGAGCAGAGCAAATTCAATATACAGGGTATGTCCTCAACTGAATTTCCCGATGTTCCTATTGTGGAGGAGCAGTATCAGACGGAAATAAGCCAGAGAGAGCTTAAGCAGATCATAAGAAAGGTGTATCCTTTTATCTCACAGTCCGAAACAAGAAAGCCGGTTCTTACGGGAGCGCTATTTGACTTCAAGGGCTCGGAGCTGAGCGTTGTAGGCACCGATTCACACAGACTTGCCGTTATCAAGATACCTGCGGCCGATACCGGAGATGAAAAGAAATTTGTAATTCCCGGAATTACCCTTTCAAAAATAAGCCAGCTATTATCGGATGACGAAGCTGCTGTTCTTAAAATGATAGTATCGGATAAGAATATTCTTTTTGATTTCGGAGGCTTCCAGGTATATTCAAGACTTCTCGACGGAGAATTTCTGAAATATGAGGTGATTTTGTCAGCAACAAATTCTATTAGAGTAAAGGCTGATAAGCAGAGAATTATAAACAGCCTTGAAAGAGCAAATCTTATAATAAATGACAACCTTTCCTCAAAGACCGAAAATATAATGCCTGTAAAGCTCAACATCGCGTATAATAAGATAGATATTTCATGCAAGACTGTAAAGAGCTATGTAAACGACTGTGTTGAGGTAGAGCATGAGGGCGGAGACCTAACAATAGGCTTCAACTGCCGCTTTATGCTTGACGCGCTCAATTCATGTGATGAGGAAAATGTTCTCATGGAATTTTCCGCTCCTACAAGCGGCTGCTTTATAAAGCCTGAGGACGGAAGCGACCGCTATACCTATATGGTGCTGCCGGTAAGACTGTATAATTAACAGCCACGGCGGATTTTGTCAATCGGACAGAGGTAAATTTATGAAATATACGTCAATATTCTACAATGAAACAAACGAAAATACTTATCTCATTTTTGATGAGAATACAAAGAACGGTGTGATAATCGATCCCGGCTGCTCTATGGCTCAGATTGAAAAAATGATAGAGGAAAACAGAGTAACGGTTAAATATATTTTTCTCACCCATTGTCACTATGACCATATAATGAGCGTTGTTCCGCTGAAGGAAAAAACAGGCGCGGAAATTGTAACAGGTGATAAGGGCAGAATAAATATAGGAGATCCGAATATAAATCTTACGCAATATGGTCTTGGTTACGCGATAGAGGGAATAAAGTCCGATATTGTCCTTAAGGACGGTGAGGAGCTGAGGCTTGACGGGCTTGCCTTTAAGTGCATATACACACCGGGACACACGAGCTGCGGAGTATGCTATCATATAGAAAATGAGCTTTTCTGCGGAGATACTCTTTTTCTGCGCTCCTGCGGACGCTGGGACCTTCCAACCGGAAATCAGGAAACATTGTTTAAAGCAATAAAGGAAAAGCTTTATACACTTCCCGATGCAACTGTTGTCCATTCAGGACACGGACATGATACGGAAATAGGCTACGAAAAGAAGTTTAACTTCTGCGTTAAGGTATGATACTGATAATACAGAACGGCTACAGCTGTGATTATGAGGCGAGATTGTTTGCCGGACTTTTCTTTTCGGATAACGAGGAGGTAACGATAGCTCAGAACTTCGTTTATTCGGAAAAGGTCGTAAATGTGTATACGCATATAGCTTTTGAGGGAAGGTCGTATTTTGAAGATTACAGCTTTGAATTTGACGCGGACGGAAAATCCGATAAGCTTATAAAAAAGATTTTCACAGCGTCCTGTACAAAATCACTTTCCCATGCCGCAATGAAGATCAGAAAAATAAATTTTTCATGGGGAGTTATGTGCGGCATAAGACCGGCAAAGAACGCAAGGCAGCTTTATGAGGAGGGCTATAACGAGCGGGAGATTCGTGATATTTTCAGAGACATCTACGAGGTATCCGAAGAAAAAACGGAGCTTGCGCTTACAGTTGCCGCAAACGAAAAGCAGCTTCTTGAAAATATAGGGAAAAACAGCGTAAGTTTGTATATAGGGATTCCGTTCTGTCCGACCCGCTGCGTCTACTGCTCTTTTGTATCGACTGATATAAGGGTTAGCGGAAAATATATGGCGGAGTTTGTGGATAAGCTGGAGATTGAAACAGAAAAGACGGCGGAAATTATAAGGAATAACGGATTATATGTCGAGAATATCTATATAGGCGGCGGAACTCCGACAACTCTTACAGCAGAATATTTTGAACGAATATTCAGAAGGCTGTATGATAATTTTGATATGAGAAGTCTTATAGAGTTTACCGTTGAGGCGGGCAGACCCGATACGATAACCGAGGAAAAGCTTCGGGTATTAAAAAAATACGGAGTTAACCGTATCAGTATAAATCCTCAGAGCATGAATGATGCAACGCTTAAAAAAATAGGCAGAAGCCACAGCGTCGATATGATCTATGACGCGTATAAAGCGGCACGGAAAATCGGCTTTGACGTTATAAACATGGACCTTATCGCCGGACTGCCGGATGAAACACCGAAAATGTTTGAAAACAGCCTCGATAAGGTAATAGCCTTAAAGCCTGAAAATATAACCGTTCATTCCTTGTGCTTAAAGAAAAAGGCATATTTTAAAATGACGGATAATGAGCTTGCAAAGAGCGAATATATGAACAGTATGCTTTCGTATACTCAGAAGCGCATGAATGATGAGGGTTATGCACCATATTATATGTACCGGCAGAAAAACAGCTCCGGCAATCTTGAAAATGTGGGCTATGCAAAGCCGGGTACAATGAGCGTTTATAATGTCAACATAATGGAGGAAAAGCAGACGATCATCGCGATGGGCGGCGGCGGCTCGTCAAAAGCTGTAACGGAAAAAGGCATAAGCAGAGTTTTTAATTTCAAGGATCCTCTTGAATATATCAGGAGATTTGATGAAATACTTTTAAAAAAGGATGAAATTTCGGAGATATTGAAAAATGGATAATGAAATTTTTGAAGGTATAATAGATGATTATGAAAAGCAGCTCGCAAAGGATAAGCGGGAGCGTGACGCGCGTATTGAGGCTGTTTATTCAAAGGTTCCCGAGATAAGGGAAATAGACAGAAAAATAAATGAGATCGGCAGCGATACCTTAAGGGCTATTCTTCAGAATCCCGATAAGGGAGAGCTTAAAGAGGATATGAGGAGCAAGTTCGCCGTTTTGAAGCAGAGAAAAAAGGAGCTGCTTAAAAAGAATGGAATACCAGAGGACTTTGACGCTCTGCGATACCGCTGCCCTGTTTGCAGGGATACGGGCTATGTTGAAGGAAAGGGACGCTGCGCCTGCTTCAGACAGAAGCTGATAGACCGCCTTTATAAGCTCTCAAATATGAATGAGCTGCTTAAAAAACAGAATTTTGATACCTTCAGCATGGATTATTACAGCAAAAATATTCCAAAGGGAATGAAAAGAAGTCCATATAATAATATGTTAAACATAAAAAGCTATTGTGAAAATTTTGTGAGGGGCTTTGACCGTTTTTCAAAAAGCATGGTTTTTTACGGCGATACAGGACTTGGAAAGACTTTTATGTCAAGCTGTATAGCAAAGGCGCTGATGGATAGGGGTAAAACCGTTTTTTATGTGAGGGCGACAAGACTTTTCAGAATGTTCGATGATGAAAAATTCGGAAGGCTGACCGACGGAATGGAGGATGTCTATAAATCCGATCTGCTAATTATTGACGACATCGGAACAGAGGCTGTTTATAAAAACAACAATTCGTATCTTCTTGATCTCGTCAATGAGAGAATGAGCAATGAAAAGAAAATGATAATAAATACAAATCTGAATTTTGAAAACCTTGAAAAACGCTATTCAAAGAGATTCAGTTCAAGGATACTTGAGGACTTTGATATGCTGTATTTTTACGGTGATGATATAAGAAAGCAGAAGCTGTTCGGCAATAATTGAAAGAAGGACCTGTAGGTTACTCTTGCAGGTCCTCTTTTAATTTAAGCTTATTGCTTGACTGCATTGCCTACGTCATGCGCCGCGTCATTTACGGCATTTCCGGCATCTTCGACAATGTTGCCCGCGTCGTCAATAATATTTCCGGCAGCATCCGTTACAGCGTTGCCGTTATGCGTATTATTGCCGTTATTGACGTTGTTGTTGTCATTTAAGGTGTTATTGCCGTTATGATTGGTGTTTTCCGTATGCTGTGCAGCCTCGGTTGTTCTCGGCTCATTGGTAGCCGTTGAGTTCTCATAATTTTTTTTTGTAGAACAGGCAGTAAGAGCCGCAGTACATAATATGGCTAATAAAGCCAGCTTTAACGTATTCATATTTTTCCTCCGGATTTTTAATTTTATGAAAATCGTTTGATTTCAGAAATAGTATTTCACATAATCCTGTTTTTATTACTCAAAATTAAATACTGTAATAATTAACAAAAGAAAGCAGAAAAAACCTAAATAAAATCGGCATAAAATAACAGTTTAAAAATAAAAAAAATACTTGACAATTAACATAAAATAGTATACAATAGTTTAGGTTGCGCAGGCAGCTATCAAAATATAAAATAAAGAAAGGAGTAACTCGATATGCCTACATTTAACCAGTTGGTAAAGAACGGAAGAAAGACAACAAAGAAGAAGTCAACAGCTCCGGCTTTGAACAAGAGCCTCAACTCTTTGAAGAAGAAGGTTACAGACAAGCCTTCACCGCAGAAGAGAGGCGTTTGTACAGCTGTAAGAACCGCTACACCGAAGAAGCCTAACTCAGCGCTCAGAAAGATCGCCAGAGTTCGTCTTACAAACGGTTTCGAGGTAACAGCTTACATTCCGGGTATCGGACACAATCTTCAGGAGCATAGTGTTGTTCTTATCAGAGGAGGACGTGTTCGTGATCTTCCGGGTACAAGATACCACATCATCAGAGGTACGCTTGACGCTCAGGGCGTAAACGGACGTCTTCAGTCAAGAAGTAAGTATGGTGCAAAGAGACCTAAGGCTGCTAAGAAATAATTTAAGATAATTAATTTCAGCTTTAGAAAAAATTAATTATATCACAAGTGCATAGCGAGTTATTGATATATATAGTCTCGATTGCGCTGACGGAATTTTGAAATACTAAGTTCAGAGTACCTGTGATATTCATGAAAATGCGGATTTGTATTGAATTAAATTTCCGCACATACTATGAAGGAGGGAAGTAAAGTGCCAAGAAGAGGTTTTACAGCAAAAAGAGAAGTTTTGCCGGATCCGATTTATAATGACGTTATCGTTACAAAGCTTATAAACAACATAATGCTCGACGGTAAGAAGGGCGTTGCTCAGAGAATAGTTTATGACGCATTTGATATCGTAAAGGAAAAGACAGGCAAGGAGCCGCTTGATGCTTTCAAGGAAGCATTGGATAATATCATGCCGGTTCTCGAAGTCAAGGCAAGACGTGTAGGTGGTGCCACATATCAGGTTCCGATCGAGGTTCGTCCTGAAAGACGTCAGACACTCGGTCTGAGATGGCTCACACGTTATTCAAGAGAGAGAAGCGAAAAGACCATGAAGGAAAGACTTGCAAACGAGATCATGGATGCCATTAACGGTGCGGGAAGCTCGGTTAAGAAGAGAGAAGACACTCACAAGATGGCAGAGGCCAACAAGGCGTTCGCTCACTACAGATGGTAATTATACAATTTTATTGATCCTTTCTGAAAGGAGGAAATTAAAATGGCTAAAAGAGAAATTTCACTCGAAAATACAAGAAATATCGGTATCATGGCTCACATCGATGCCGGTAAGACTACGACAACAGAGAGAATTCTGTATTATACAGGTATTAACCACAAGATCGGTGAAACTCATGACGGCGCTGCTACTATGGACTGGATGGCCCAGGAGCAGGAGCGTGGTATTACCATAACATCTGCCGCTACTACATGCTTCTGGACAAAGAAGGAAGGCTATAAGAGCGGTATCAGACACAGAATCAACATTATCGATACACCGGGACACGTTGACTTTACGGTTGAGGTTCAGAGATCACTTAAGGTTCTTGACGGTTCGGTAACAGTAATGTGCGCTAAGGGCGGAGTTGAGCCGCAGTCGGAAACAGTTTGGAGACAGGCTGACGATTATAGCGTACCGAGAATGATATACGTTAATAAGATGGATATCATGGGCGCTGACTTCTACAGAGTTGTAGATATGGTTCATGACAGACTTCAGGCTAACGGCGTTCCGATCCAGCTCCCGATAGGCGCTGAGGACGAGTTCAAGGGTATTATCGACCTTATGACAATGAAGGCTGAGGTTTATTATGATGACCTCGGCAACGATATCAGAATCGAAGAGATCCCTGAGGATATGCAGGATAAGGCTCAGGAATACCATGACAGCATGGTAGAGGCTATCTGTGAGACTAATGAAGATCTCATGGAAAAGTTCTTTGAGGATCCTGATTCAATCACTGTTGACGAGCTCAAGGAGGCTCTCCGTCAGGCTACAATCAACAACGAGATCGTTCCGATGCTCTGCGGTACATCCTACAGAAATAAGGGTGTTCAGATGCTTCTTGACGCTGTTGTAGATTACATGCCGGCGCCGACTGATATCGCTCATATCAAGGGTATTAACCCGGATACAAACGAAGAAGAGGAGAGAAAGTCATCAGACGACGAGCCGTTCGCAGCTCTTGCGTTCAAGATCGCTACAGACCCGTTTGTCGGTAAGATATGCTACTTCAGAGTTTACTCAGGTAAGGTAGAAGCAGGCTCATACGTTCTTAACTCATGCAAGGGTCATAAGGAGCGTATGGGAAGAATTCTCCAGATGCACTCAAACAGCCGTAAGGATATAGATATTTGTTATTCAGGTGATATCGCCGCCGCTGTTGGTCTTAAGAACACAACAACAGGTGAAACACTTTGTGACGAAAATCATCCGATCATCCTCGAATCAATGGAATTCCCGGAGCCGGTTATCAGAGTTGCTATCGAGCCTAAGACAAAGGCAGGTCAGGAGAAGATGGGTATTGCTCTTGCAAAGCTTGCGGAAGAGGACCCGACGTTCAAGACCTATACAGATGAAGAAACAGGACAGACAATCATCGCGGGTATGGGTGAGCTTCACCTCGAGATCATCGTTGACCGTCTTTTAAGAGAGTTCAAGGTTGAGGCTAATGTAGGTGAGCCGCAGGTATCATACCGTGAGGCATTCAGAAAGCCTGTTAATATCGAAAAGAAGTACGCGCGTCAGTCAGGCGGTAAGGGTCAGTACGGTCATGTACTTCTCAAGCTCGAGCCGCTGGAGGAAGGCGGCGGCTATGAGTTCGTTAACGCGGTTGTCGGCGGTGCTATTCCTAAGGAATATATCCCGGCAGTAGACGCGGGTATCCAGGGCGCAATGCAGTCTGGTGTGCTTGCAGGCTACAACGTTGTTGACGTTAAGGCTACGCTTTACGACGGTTCATATCATGAGGTCGACTCATCAGAAATGGCGTTCAAGATTGCCGCTTCAATGGCATTCAAGGAAGGTATGAAGATGGCAGATCCTGTTATCAAGGAGCCGATTATGCTTGTTAACGTAATCGTTCCTGATGAATATCTCGGCTTCGTTATCGGCGATCTTTCATCAAGACGCGGTATGATAAAGAGCCAGGAGTCACGCTCAGGCGGCGTTACACAGGTAACGGCTGACGTTCCGCTCGCGGAAATGTTCGGTTATGCGACAGTTCTCCGTTCGGGTACTCAGGGACGCGGTCAGTATACAATGGAGCCGTCACACTACAGCGAGGTTCCGAGATCAATCCAGGAGAAGATTGTAAACGACAGAAAACAGGGTTAATTCCTGTAAATTACTGAGAATTAAATTACAAAACGGAGAAAAAATCTCCGTTTTGTAGATAATTTTTCAAAAAACACTTGATTTTTTATAAAAAAAATAGTATACTACAAGTACAAGTGTAAATTTATATATTTTTCATTAAGGAGGAAAATTCCAATGGCAAAAGCTAAATATGAGAACACAAAACCGCATGTAAACATCGGTACTATTGGTCACGTTGACCACGGTAAGACAACTCTTACAGCTGCTATCACAAAGGTATTGGCTATGAAGGGTCAGGCTAAGTTCGAAGCTTACGATATGATCGATAAGGCTCCGGAGGAGAGAGAAAGAGGTATCACAATTTCAACAGCTCACGTTGAGTATGAGACAGACAACCGTCACTATGCGCACGTTGACTGTCCGGGACACGCTGACTACGTTAAGAACATGATCACAGGTGCTGCTCAGATGGACG
>JBJEIW010000174.1:0-2024 GCA_051877435.1 Candidatus Ornithomonoglobus sp. | reverse complement strand
CACTGTAATTATACACATAATCATTTTCCCATGTTCTATGCTTTAGCATTATGTAATAATCCACCTCCTGCGCATGAGGTGTACTGATATAATTCATCGGTGTTTTCAGACTTGTCCGTACAAGCTCATTTTTATCGCTGTAAGCGTCAGCGAGCCCAAGCTGGTGTCCCATTTCGTGTCCGGAGGTATAGACAAACCATTGATAGTCGTAGAATATACTGAATACACTTCTTCCGTCACCTGAGTATATCCATATTGTATTTTCAGCTTTTGATGCGCAGCTGAAGCTGTCGGCATTTTTTACTCTGTCAAATATAACCTTGATATGCTTTCTCTCATCATCTGCACCCGTTTTCTCTATGATAACATTTACATCCTTACCCATATAACTGCCCTCCCACATTTGTTCGACACCTCTGTAAAAGGCTTTTTCATATGTAACGGCAGTATGCGGCAGCATATACATTGACGCATCGCCCGTCATGCTTATCAGCATATAGATATTTATTTCATTATCTGTTTCAATTACATTTACCGCACGTCCGTCAAGATATTCCGTTATGTCCTGCGCACTGCAAATACTGTTTGAGAGCATAAATACAGCGGCAATAAGCAACAACATAATTCTTTTTATATAAATCCCCTCCTCTGTATTAATAGCAATTCGGTCTGCGGAATACCGTAAATCCCACACTTGATGCCGTAGACAATACTACGTTATTTGCGTTGCTGGAGCAATGGATGACAAGGATATTTCCGCTTGTATCCTGTCCCACAACAATACCGACATGGCTGTAGCTCGGCAGAAATGCCAGATCTCCCGCCTGCACCGTTGAAGCCGATACCAGTGTGCTTCGATCACGCTGTCCGTATGTTCCGTCACCGACATACATACCGCTGTTATTGAACGCCCACGATACAAAGCCTGAGCAGTCAAGACCAAACGCGCGGATTGTTCCGGAGGAAGGGCTTCCCGCTGCGGTCACTCTCTGCATAGTGCCCCATGCGCTGTCCCAGCCTATGGCGCTGCTTTTGCCGCCCCAAAAATAGTTTACCTTTCCCACAAGTGAGCCTGCGTTTTTAACAACGTCCTTCCGCTTCTGCGACAATGATGAGGGCAGTCCGTTTATAATACTCTGTACATCGGCATTTGTAATAGCCAAACTATGACTTGATGAGGTCAGTACATCGCCGTGTTCAAGCAGGGTTTCAACCGCTTCACGCTGTTTTGCCGTCAAACCGTATTCATCCATAAGTTCTTCTTTTGTTTTTCCGCTGATTGTAATAGTCAGCTTTTTAGTCGTTTCCGTTTCCGATACCTGTGTTTCCTCTACGGTATATTGAACCGTATTAGATGCTCTGAAATATTCCTTTAGCTTCTCCGCCTTTGCATCATCAAATACAACAACATCCTCTGCTGTGTTATCCTCCGCGCCTGCTGTCTTTGCCGCAAATACAGCTATGACAATATTCGCATTGGTCTGATTGTCAATGACTTCGACCTCTGTATGCTCTACGGACAGTTCTATATCTTCTGCCTCCTGTGTAAGCTCAATATTGTATTCGGATATAATCTGAGAAAGAGGAATAGTTCCTGTTTCCGTAACTTCCTCAGATATAAAAATCCCGAACGGACTTGCCGCTATTGCCGCTATGATAATAACTATGATAAGTACCACAAGCAATACTGCCCAGCCGCCGAGAGCTGCCAATGCTGAAACAATTGCTTTCGCTGCTACTGCAACAGCCTGTGCAATCTTAACCGTGACTTTTACCGTTGTTTTCACAGCTGCCTTCGCCGCCTGTGCGCTCCGCTGTGCAAGCTCCTTTGCGCGTTTAGCCGCCTGTTTTGCCGCTTGCTTTGTAACCTGTTTTTGAGTTTTGACAGCCGCTCGTTTTGCTGATTTCTTTACAGTACGCTGTGCTGTTTTAGGTATACGCATTTTTCTTACAGACTTAACCGGGGAGATTTTTTCCGAAATTGATTTTATTGTGTTTTTAGGCTTGTACTTTATACCTCGTTT
>JBJEIW010000173.1:0-8423 GCA_051877435.1 Candidatus Ornithomonoglobus sp. | reverse complement strand
ATGATGCTGACAACATAGAGCTTCTTGATCTGGCGAATGAGATATATGCTGATGATGTGACATCGTGCTCGCTCTCATGGGGCGGGGATGAAATCGCGTATATGCTGTATAAGGGCGCATTGGTTAAGTCGGATCTTACAACATACATCAAAGGCAGCGTCAAGAATGAGGACATGTCAAGAGGCGAGGCCGCGATCATTATCACAAAGGCAATGGGCGGCGAGGCTGAGGCTAAGGCTGCTTCAATATCTCTTGACTATAAAGATGCCGCTTCAATTCCGACAAACATAAAGCCTTATGTTCAGTATGTAACCGATCAGGGTATTATGAACGGCATTGATGACGAATTTCAGGCAGACGGTACACTGACAAGAGCGCAGATGGCTGTTATACTTTACAGAGTGGTTGAAAACTGTGATTATTCATTTGAAAGAGGAAGGTTCGTTGATATTGACGAGGCAGAACAGACTGTTACCGTTAATGTAAAGGGTGAAAACGTTTCTTATTTTTACACCGATAATGCGAGCTTTACAAAGCTCGGCGCTGTAGCGGCTATCAATGAGTACGAGGAAGATCTTCCTGTTGTCCTTCAGCTTTCAGGCGATAATGTCATTGCCGTAGATGCAATTTCGGATCAGCCCGAGCAGACAATAACCGCGGTTTATCAGGGCTACAGCTCATTGGGAAGTATATATCAGCTGAAGGTTAAGGAGTCGAGCACATCTGTAACCGTTAAAACCTACACATGTATAGAAAATGTACCTATTACATATCAGGGCACACCGGCAACGATCAAGAGCCTTCAGGCAGGTGATCAGGTGGAGCTTGAATTATCAAACGGCAAGGTTGTTGCAGTTTCGGCAAGTGAAAAGTCGACTACAATTACCGGCGCAACTGTCACGGCGTTTGATATAGGCGACGATGGTACTCTCACGATGACAATCAGCTCATCAAACAGCGAATATGACGGAAGGACATATCCTGTAGCTTCGGATGCTGTTGCAAAGAAGAATAACAATGATATTGAGCTTTCATCTGTATATGTCGGAGATAAGGTTACGCTTACTGTTAAATACGGTCAGATCGTATCAGTAGAGGCGAGTTCGACCTATAATACTGTAACGGGTACAATTGTTGAGGTAATAATTTCGTCAACTCCGTCTATCACAGTAAGAGTTGACGGTAAGGAAAAGACATATCAGGTTCCCGCAGAGTGTGATATAACGGTTAATCAGAAGAGCGGTTCGCTTTATGACTTCAGAGTCGGCGACAGCGTAACGCTCACAACTCAGTCATCAGCTGTAACAAAGATACAGGTTTCGACCTCAGTCATTAATTCAGAAACAGGAGGTGCCGTAAACGGTACGGTTACAGCGCTTAACACAAGCTACGGCTTTATAAGTGTACTCATGGAAGGTTATGATATGCCGATTCCTGTGTATAAAACATCAAACAGCACTACGGTAATTACCGCTTCCGGCAAGAGCATGGACTTCAAGTCGATAGCTGTCGGAGATTCTGTTGAATGCCGCGGAACAACTTCAAACGGCGCGTTTGTTGCAACACTTATTATTGTAACACCTGCTGATTAATTTAACACTGTAATAATTCTGAGGCTGCTGCGGACGGGTATGTCTGCTCAGCCTCGGTTCGTTTAACGATAATAAACGCGAAGGAGAAAATAGTCAAATATGCTGAAATGGATTAAAAATAATACCAAATGGGCGGTTATGTTTGTACTTGGCGTCGCATTGATTGCAGTATATAAAACCTTTGACAGCTTTGATTATCTCAGTACGATTTTTTCAAAGATACTGGATGCGGCAAAGCCTTTCATAATAGCGTTTGTGATTGCTTATCTGCTTAATATTCCGGCTAAAAAGCTTACAGATTTTATAGTAAGCAAGGCAAAGTCGGAAAAGCTTAAAAAGCATGCGAATGCAATCAGTATAGCGGTTATATATATTTTGTTTGTAATTGCTATTGTGGCTGTTCTCGGCGCGCTGCTGCCGGCATTATACCGTAATATAATGGACATGTATGATAATCTGCCTCAATTTGCGGGGTCGATAGTACAGTTTCTGAATAATATTGAAATTCTGGAGAAGATTGGTTTTAAGGCGGATACAATAAATGTTATGTCCATGATATCGGATGTATTGAATGTCGGCACAATCGGTAAATATGCTCAGGGCGTTATGTCATTTACATCGGGACTTCTGGACGTGTTTATTGCTCTTATTGCATCTATCTATATGCTGCTTGAAAAGGAAAGGATATTGAAAGGTATAAACAGGATAATCAGCCTTTTTGCGCGCAGCGATGGATATATCACATTTATGGAGCACTGTTCAAGCGTCAACGCGATTTTTACACAGTATATTTATGCAAGGCTGATCTGCTGTGTTGTAATGGCGGCGGTCTGTACTCTGGTACTCCTTATTATGGGTGAGAAGTACGCGTTGCTGCTTGGCATGTTTATAGGATTTATGGATATGATTCCGTATTTTGGTTCTATTATATCGTGGGTTGTTTCCGGCATCGTGATGCTCATATCCGGAGGAACCTTCCACGCAATATGGTGTCTGATAATTCTGCTTGTTCTCCAGCAGCTTGACGGTAACGTTTTAGCGCCTAAGATTATGGGTACAAGGCTTGAAATAAGTCCGCTGACAATTATAATAGCAGTATCCGTGGGCGGCACCTTGTTCGGCTTTGTAGGAATGCTTATATCGGTTCCGGTTGTGGCAATCCTGAGAGCGACCATATCCGAGCTGCTTGAGGTACGCGCCAATGCCATAAGGAAGGCTTCTGAAAATGAAGACAATGACGAGGCAGAGTATGAGGAAACGGTATCTGATGCTAACGCTGAGGATATAGATGGTGACGGCGAAACGGAGGACGCTGAGGAATGAGAATAGGCATAATCGGCGGAGGCGCATCGGGACTTGCTGCGGCGATTGCGGCAAAATCGGAGCGGAATGAAGTCATTATTTTTGAGCGTGAAAAGCGTGTCGGCAAAAAAATTCTTGCGACGGGAAACGGACGCTGCAATATGACAAACTCCGGCGCGGCATATGAAAACTATCACGGTACAGATCCATCGTTTGTCAGGGGTGCAATTAAAAGATACTGGGTGAAGGAAACTCTTGATTTTTTCAGTAGTCTGGGTATTTTGTGGAAGGAAGAGGAGAGGGGGAAGATTTATCCGTATTCAGATACAGCATCTGCTGTTCTTGACGTTCTGCGAAGAAAAACAGATGAGCTGGGTGTAAAAACTATATGCGGATTTGATGTGAAGTCGGCGCGGAAAACAAAAAACGAATTTGAAATTGTCCCTTATAACGGAGATAAATATACCTGCGACAGGCTGATTATCGCGGCAGGCGGTAAGGCATCACCGAATCTCGGCTCAAACGGCAGCGGATTTGAGCTGCTCAGCCGCTTTGGACACAGAATTACAAAGCTCAGTCCGTCACTTGTCCAGATTAAAACGGAAACTGAGGTAGTGAAAAAACTTAAAGGAATAAAGCTGAACGCTAAGCTCACCATCGGAAAGCATTCGGAGGAGGGGGAGCTGTTATTTACGGATTACGGTCTTTCAGGCCCGCCGGTATTCTCGCTTTCGGCGTATATTGAAGGTGAAAAGACAGCTGCGGCGGACATTATGCCTGAATATTCATATGGTGATGTTATTTCAATGCTGTATGAACGCTGCGCCTATCTTTATAACGTTCCCTTGGAGGAGTTTTTTACGGGTATGCTCAATAAGCGCGTGGGACAGGCATTATTAAAATCGGTGGGCATTGCCCCGCTTTCACGGCTTGCTGCGACACTTTCCGAGGAGGAGATAAAAAAAATTGCGTCGGCAATCAAAGCATGGGAATTTAAGATAACCGGCACAATGTCGTGGAATAATGCGCAGGTGACACGCGGCGGCGCATTGACTGCCGAGTTTGATCCGGTTACTATGGAATCAAAGCTTATTAAGGGGCTTTATGCCTGCGGTGAGGTGCTTGATATTGACGGTGACTGCGGGGGATATAATCTCCAATGGGCATGGTCAAGCGGGCATCTGGCGGGGATTTATTCAGCAAAGGAGACTATAAAATGAGAAATTCAATTGACATAACACGCAAATATCAGTTCGGGTATATGCTTCTGCATCATCTTACAACTGTTCTGATAATAATAGTATTCGAGGCTGTAGCATTCTGGTATTTCCTCGATAAGACAATCGGCAGACAGGTTGTTGCCGTAATATTTACAGTCGTTTACGGTCTTGCGCTATACAGCTATGCGAGAAAGCTTGCGGCATGGGATAATAAGCCCTATACGCCTCTTAAGCCTGAGCTGAAATGGGGATTTTTATGGGGGCTTGCAATAAGCGCATCGGTCGGTATTTTTCTTATTATCTATAAGCTCGACTGGCATTTTTTTTCGGCTGTTGATGAAAACGGAGTTCCGTATCTGACAAGTCTTTGGGCGATTGGAGTTAATCTGCTGTTTTATATATGGACAGGCCCGTATTTTGGATTTGTAGAAAGTCAGGGAGGAGGAATAGCGGTATACGGTCAGATACTTATGCTCGTTGTACCTATGATAGCGACCACTCTGGGCTATAAAGCGGGAGTGAAAAACTTTGACCTCATAGAAAAGCTTGATTCTTTGACACTTGAAAAAAACACGGAGAATGACGAGGACGAATAAATGAAAAACGTAATATTTGTAATAGAAAAGTAAAAGGGGTGTACTTGACAATTAATATGTAATATTGTATAATATAATTTAAGTATATCATAATACATAAACGATAAAAACCGTTTATATTGAATGATCGGAGGAATATACAATGATATGTAAACAGTGCGGCGCTCAGATAGATGACCATGCGGCAGAATGTCCGTTCTGCGGAGAGACCTATGAGGAGAATATTGTCCCTGAGGTTACCGAGACACCTGAAGTACAGCCGGAAGCTGCGGAGCAGTCAGAAGCGGCTTCAGAGGAAGGCGTGGTAAATGAGAGCGGTAATGATGAAAGTCTTGGCAATAAAGATTCAGATGATGAAATAGAAGAAATACTTGATGAAAACGAGATAAAGCGCAGACGGCAGATGGAAAGGATGCGTGCCGAAAAGCAGTCGCAGCTTGAGGAAATAGAGAAAAGACGAAAGCTCAAGAAAAGAAAACAGGCGCGCAATAAGGCAATTATCGCTCTTATTGTACTTGTTGTCATTGCGGGATGCGGATATGGCGGTTATACGCTCTGGAAGCATCATGAGGAGGCTCCGGATGTGATAATTTCGACGCAGCAGCCGGTTGACGATTCATTGGATAATATTACACCGCCTCCGGTAGAGAGTGAGGAAGTACCAACTGAGCAGAACGGTGAAGAGGATCAGACGGAGACTGATACTGACGGCGGAGCTCAGAACACATCAACAGGCGGTGGAAGCACGTCAGGCAGCAGCAGTTCGTCGGGCGGGGCAAACTGGAAGCCGACAAGCGGAAGCACAAGCAGCGGCAGCAGCGCATCGGGAGGCAGTTCGTCAGGCAGCAGCACAAGCGCTTCTTCGAGTGGCAGCAGTACAAGTGCCTCATCAGGCGGCAGCAGTACAGGCGCTTCATCAGGCGGTTCTATAAGCGGAGGTTCTGCTTCGGTTTCATCGCCGAGCTTCGGCGGCAAGCCTTACAGCAGTGAGGGTGGATATAAGGACGGCAAGTTCACAGCTGCGCTTGTAACGGGCGTTGAGGTAGTAGAAAACGGCGGAAAGAACTATATGTCCTTTAAATATAACGGCGCGACCTACTATGCAAAGGTAAGCTCGAATACAACCACATCATTTGTAGCCGGCAGACCTATGACGATAACAGCCTTTAAGACCAGTGAGACTTTTAACGGAAATGATGTATATGAGATCACCACGGTAACAAATTATACGGGAGAGTATGTGTTCCCGAATTCGGGATTTGAAAAGCTTACGGATGCCGATCTGGCGGGCAAGACAGCTGCGGAGCTTTACATCGGAAGAAACGAAATATTCGCGCGTCACGGACGTAAGTTTCAGAACGCTGATCTCAGAGAGTATTTCTCAGGATGTTCATGGTATAAGATAAAGAATTCATATAACTATGACAATGAGGCATCAAATCTGAATTCGATAGAGCAGGCTAATGTTGATCTTATTCTCCAGTACGAGGCTAAGCTTAACAAGTAATTAACAGTTATATATATATATTTAAACCGGAGAGCATATAATTTCTCCGGTTTTTTGTATAACAAAAGAGGCTGTATAACTTGAACAGCCCCTTTTGTTATCTTGCAGTATTATTTGAAGTAGCTTATACCTGCCTCGAAAAGCTTCTGGTCCTTGGAGCCGGGAACATTCGAAGCGATATTGTTTCCGATACGCTCGCTGTGTCCCATTTTGCCAAGGATTCGTCCGTCAGGTGAGAGAATACCCTCGATTGAAGCAACCGAACCGTTCGGGTTCCATTCGCTGTCATAGGTAGCCTTGCCGTCAAGATTTACATACTGAGTTGCGATCTGACCGTTTGCCGCAAGCTGCGCAACTGTTTCAGGTGACGCGATAAAGCGGCCCTCTCCGTGTGAAAGCGCGATTGTGTGAATATCGCCTGTGTTGACGTTCGCAAACCACGGTGACTTGTTTGACGCGATTCTTGTGTATGCCATTCTCGAAATATGACGTCCGATCGTATTAAAGGTCAGTGTCGGCATATCCGCGTCAAGATCGCGGATTTCACCGTAAGGCACAAGCCCGAGCTTTACAAGCGCCTGGAAGCCGTTGCAGATACCAAGCATAAGTCCGTCACGGTTTTTGAGCATATTCATAACCGCTTCCTTAACCTGCGGATTTCTGAAGGCTGTGGCAATGAACTTACCCGAGCCCTCCGGCTCGTCACCGCCTGAGAAGCCGCCCGGAAGCATGATTATCTGACTGTTGTCTATTCTCTTCTTCATCTCCGCAAGCGATTCTTCAACGTCGTTACCTGTGAGGTTTCTTATAACGAATACATCGGCAGCGCCGCCTGCGCGCTCAAATACTCTTGCCGTGTCGTATTCACAGTTTGTTCCCGGGAATACAGGGATGAATACTCTCGGCTTTGCAAACTTCTCTCCTGCGACAGTGATACTTCTCTTGTCGTAGCTGTAGGTTTCCGGCTCCTCTGTAAAGTGTCCCGCATGGGTCGGATATACCTTTTCGAGAGGACTTGTCCATGCCTTTGCCGCGTCACAA
Source organism: Candidatus Ornithomonoglobus sp. (assembly GCA_051877435.1). Taxonomy (GTDB): domain Bacteria; phylum Bacillota; class Clostridia; order UBA1381; family UBA1381; genus Ornithomonoglobus. The sequence continues at coordinate 1,165 of JBJEIW010000173.1, read as the reverse complement.
AGAGAAATTTCAGCGCCGCACGCTTTAAGCGCGTTTCCGCCTGTTGTACCTATTACGATACCGCCCTCAATTTCCTCATCGGCCTCAATAACGATTGAACCGAGCGGAGCGTTAAAGAGCAGCTCCGGTGTTACGTTTTCATTAAGCTCCGCGCCTATCATATTACCGAAGGCTGACTTTGCGATAACCTCCGCGAGACCGAAGCCCTTAACGGCTGTTGCCGAAATAACCCTGCCTGCTGTTTCTGCCGCGTGAACGGTTTCATACATAGCCTTTAACGCATCCCAGTCGGGAAGCTGATTTTCGTCCATAGCAAGCGGGAAATATATAAGCTTTGAGCCTGCCTTCTTAAATTCCTGTGAAATTACCTTATCCGCCTTTGCCGGAGCGACCGCGAACGATGTGAGGGTAGGGGGAACGTCAAGCTCATTAAATGAACCGGACATTGAGTCCTTGCCGCCGATGGCCGCGATGCTGAGCGCAAGCTGAGCCTTGTATGCGCCCATGAGCGACGCGAACGGCTTGCCCCATCTCTTCGGATCTGTGCCGAGTCTTTCAAAATACTCCTGGAAGGTGAGGTATATTGTCTTGTAATCCGCGCCCATTGCAACAGCCTTTGAAACGGATTCAACAACCGCATAGGTTGAGCCGTGGTAAGGTGACCACTTTGAGATCTCCGGGTTATAGCCGAAGGTCATTATTGTAGCCGAGTTTGTCTGCCCCTCAAGCACCGGAACCTTTGCAGCCATACCGTCTGTCGGTGTGAGCTGATACTTTCCGCCGAACGGCATAAGAACCGAACCGGCGCCGATGGTTGAGTCGAATTTTTCTGATAAGCCCTTCTGTGAGCATACGTTGAGGTCGGAAAGTGTTTGGAGCCACTGCGCCTTAACGTCCGATACCTCTTTATTAAACGGCGATGCAGCTTCATCGGGAAGCTCCACCTCTACATCTGTGTTCTTTGTTGCGCCGTTTGTGTTGAGGAAGTCTCTTGAAATATCGCAGATCGTTTTGCCCCTCCACGTCATCTGCAGACGGTTAAGGTCGGTAACGACCGCAACTATTGTTGCCTCGAGGTTTTCCTCGTGAGCGTATTTAATAAATGTGTCTGCGTCCTTTGAGCGTACAACGACCGCCATTCTTTCCTGTGATTCCGAAATTGCAA
>JBJEIW010000172.1:0-35484 GCA_051877435.1 Candidatus Ornithomonoglobus sp. | reverse complement strand
ATTGTCTTGCTCAAAAATTGCTTTGTCATTGTATCATATAATTTTGCAAAAAGCTTATCAAGTTCAGAAAGTCGTGATTTTGCTTTTTTAAGCTCTCTGTTAGCTGCTTTGTTTTCCTTTTGAGATGTTAAATTTAATTTATTAATAATGGACTTTATAAATCTATCATCATTTTCCAATGCCATTTTAGCGTGTTTTCTGATGTCTGCTAAAACCGCATCATGCAAGTCTCTTGCTTCTAATGTGTGCTTTGAACAGGCTTCTTTGCCGTATGTACGATAATTGCTGCAAGTGTATGTGATGCAATCAATAACCTCAGGTCTTTTACGGCGATTGGCATGTGATGCAGACATAGCGTAACCACAGGTACCGCATTTTATTAAGCCGCTGAAAATATTATCATATTTTTCGTTCTTACGTTCTATTCTGCGGCTTGTGATAAGCTGTTGTACAAGCTCCCATTCTTCTGGCGGAATGATAGGCTCGTGTACGTTTTCCACCACAAAATACTTTTCACTGCCCGGTCTGTAACGCTTATCTGTTTTCATAGAACGTTTCGGTCGCTTCTGACCTGCAATATGTCCTGCATATACAGGATTGCGCAGAATATCACGCACGGAATTATTGCTCCATGTATAACGGTTTTCTTCATCCTCCAGATAGTTGCCGTACTGGTTTCTGTCCATGTAATCAAAGCCCTGCTCATAAGCGACTGCTGCCGGACGCGGTATCTTATCGGCTGTAAGCACTCTGCGTATTTTGGCAATCCCCATACCTTCTTTCGCAAGAGCAAATATGCGTCTTACAACAGGAGCATACCGTTCATCTATAATAAGATGATTGTGGTCGTTGGGGTCTTTTAAGTAGCCGTACGGAGCCTTTGTCCCCATATACTTGCCCTGCTTCTGACGCGCTATGATTGCAGATTTGATCTTTTTTGAAATGTCCTTAGCATACATGTCGTTAATCAAATTTTTGAACGGAGTGATATCCATGTTTGCAGATGAAAGAGTATCGACTCCGTCATTGAGCGAAATATATCTTACCCCATGTTCAGGAAAATACACTTCAATGTACATTCCTGTCTGAAGATAGTTACGTCCGAGTCGTGACAGATCCTTTGTGATAACACAATTTATTTTATTAGTCTCAATGTCTGCAAGCATATCATTAAACCGTGGACGATTGAAATTCGTTCCTGAAAATCCATCGTCTATGTAATAATCATAGATGCTTATTCCGTTGTCCCTGCAATAGCGGGTGAGCATTGTCTTTTGTGTCTGGATGCTGGCGCTTTCCGCATCGGTGCCGTCATCCTTTGATAATCTTAAATAAAGTCCTGCTATATATTGTCCCATAATAAAATCCTCCTAAAAATTAATTAGGGACAATTAATGGAGTACAAGTTCATTATACTATAATTGCCCCTGAAATTCAAGCGATCAGTCTGTGTTTTTTAACTTTTTTTCTACCTGCTCATAAGCAATCTGAGAAAACATTTCATTCATATTTTTATTGCCTGAATAAATCGAAATGACCTTTATTTTCGTCTTGCCTGTTTCAGACCTTCGCTTATTGCTGTTCTCCACAGAATCAACCTTTCTTACGTTATTTTCTATAGACGAACCTTTAACTTTGTTGCTTTGTTTGATATGATGTGCTATAATAATAGCATAGAAAAATTACTCAATCAATTATTTGCAATTGATTGGGACGAAGGAGCTTTTGAAATGGGAAATGCAAGAAAAATTAACTTTTCTTATAGACTGTCAGAATTGTTGGAAAAGAGAGAAAAAACTCAGCAGGAGGTGGCTGATTATGTTGGAGTAAAACGGCAGACCATCGCACAATGGAAGGATGGAAATACAACACCGGATATTTATAGCTTTCAGAAAATTGCAAAGTATTTTGATGTTCCGTATGAATATCTTTTAGGTGAAACAGATAATGAGAAACGCCGCAACACGAATTATGGATTGCAATTGGGATTATCCGATGATGCAGTAAATAACCTTACGGCATTGAAAAAATATTGTAAGGCTAATGAAAAAGCAAATATTGTATCGGAGCTTATAGGTGATCAAAGATTTCTGAACGCAGTACGTTATCTGATGAAGGCTGCGGACGAATACGAACGATGCGAGAAATTTGACGCAGCGGATATTGAGGGATTTTATTCGGACAGTGACCGTGAGCATATAGCAAATGAAAACGGAATGACTATTCTGAGCTTTAAGGAAATGTCAAACTATTGTGTATCGCGGGCGGTTGATGTGCTTAGATATATTGCATATAAAATCCCTGAAAGGATATATTTAAAATCAATCGGTTTATTCAAAGAGCAAAAGAAATAATCATGAAAAAATGAGCAGCTTTTGAAAAGTAAAAATGGGTCTGAAACCTCCGTTTCGCTACGGTGCAAGCACAGACTTTGTAATTACACAAAGTCAAAAATAAATCAATTTCCGATGTGTAATTACACATCAAAAATTGATTAATTTTGGGAGAACCCAATCCTCGTAATTATAAAATAGAATCAAACCTTGAGACCGAATGAGGTGGTTTTTGATGAAATGTCACATAGTGTATGGGTCGTGTACATAAATAACAAAAAGGGGTGTGGCAATTTTTTTGCTACACCCCCATTGCCACATACATTATTTAAATATAATGTATTGAATATAGAGAGGGATTATTTTAATGCAGCCGCGCCGATAATACCGGCATCATTTTTTAAAGCTGCAATTTTAACAGAGGTAAACGGTGCAAGACGCTCCTTAAGAGGAATAAGGAGATTGTCACCTTCATTTGACAGCCCGCCCGAAATAAGAACGGTTTCGGGGTCAAATATTTTTATAAGATTTGTAAGACCTGCACCAAGATAAGCGAAGTATTCATCAAGCACTGCTTTTGCCGTATCGCAGCCCTGTGCGGCAGCCTCAAATGCAGACTTTCCGCTCACACCGTCGGCGCACAGTCCGGCGAGAATACTGTCAGGATGAGCCTTTGCCGCATCTTCAGTCTGTCTCTTCAATGCCGTCACTGATGCGTACTGCTCCCAGCAGCCCTTCTGACCGCATGAACAGTCAAGACCGTTTACGGAAATACACATATGACCTGCTTCACCTGCGGCGCCGCAGCCGGAATAGATTGTACCGTTTATGATAATGCCTACACCTATACCTGTGCCGAGTGTGATAAGCAGCATATTCTCGGCGCCTGTGCCGGCACCTGCAAGCTGCTCGCCCAAAGCCGCGCATGAAGCGTCATTTTTAACAATGACAGGAAGATCGATTTTCTTTGAAAGCTCCTCTTCGAGTTTAAAATCCTTAAACGGAAGATTAGCCGCCGAAACTCTGCCGTGTCTTATAACGCCCGGAGTACCTACACCCACTGAGCGGATGTCGTATTCAGCCGCCAGCTTATTACATGCTTCGGCTATAGCCTCAACTATATCCTCACAGGTCTGTTCACCGCTGACCGTAATGCTGTGACGGTCGATAATTTTGTTATTGTCAACAACGCCGATTTTAATACTCATTCCGCCTATATCAACGCCGATGTGCATATCAGAATAAGCCTCGCTGTCGCAGATAAGTGTAAAGTCCGGATGCATTTTAAGCATCGTAGCGGGATTGTCGGTGGTAATATCGGTAGAAAGCAGCTCCTTTACCGCATTGTGCTTTGAGCGGCCTGTCGCAAGGAGAATAATTTTCTTTGAGCTCATGATCGTGGAGATACCCATCGTAAGCGCATGAGTGGGAACCTTTGAGCTGCTCTCAAAGAAGCGGGCGTTTGCCTCTATAGTGTCCGTTGTAAGCGCGGTTATATGAGTTTTGGTATTAAGACGCATACCCGGCTCATTAAAGCCGATATGACCGTTTCTGCCTATACCTAAAATCTGTAAATCAACTCCGCCGTGCTCTGCGATCGATTTTTCGTATGCAGCACACTCTGCTGCGGGATCGGTAGTTTCGCCGTTGGGTATATGTATTCTTGACGGATCAATATTTATCTTACTGAAAAGATTGGTGTTCATGAAAGTGTGATATAGGCGCTGTTGAGGAGGAAATGACTATTGCCGCTACATACTACAGAAGCCTCGGAGAGGAAGAGGAAATAGTCAATGAGCATTTTGAGGTTATTGACGAGGTAAGGAACTGCCGCGAGCTTTTTGCTCAGCTTGACAAGGTCATTTCCGCATCATGGGAGCTGATGTATGAAAAAGCAAAGCAGTATTACGAGGAATATGGGAATCTGGAGGTGCCGGCAAGGTATAAGACAGATGAAGGATATTCTTTAGGCAGCTGGATATTCAATCAGAAAAATATCCGAAAGGGCATCCAGCTCGGCAAGCTTACCGATGAGCAGATATCTAAGCTCGATGAGATCGGTATGGTATGGGACAATTTTACGGACATCAACTGGGATAGCAACTACAAGGCCGCAAAGGAGTATTATGAGGAGTATGGAAATCTTAATGTTCCTGTGAAATACAAAACCAAAGACGGCAGACCGTTAGGGGAATGGCTTGCAAGAATCAGAACATGGGAAAGAGCCGGTATCCACTCAAAATACCTGACACCGGAACGCAAGGCTTTGCTTGAGGATATAGGCATGCTGTGGGATAAGCTCGACTACTACTGGGAGAGAAATTATCTGGCGGCTCTTGAATATTACAGAGAAAACGGAGATCTCAATGTTCCCTCAAAGTATGTGTCCCCGGATGGAATAAGGCTCGGCTCATGGATAAGCCGTATGCGTAAGATGAAAACAGGCGAAGGTAAGGGCACACCGCTGACGCCGGAGCAGATACAGCGATTGGACGATATCGGTATGATATGGTCTAAAGGATCTGATAATAAATGGGAAATCGGATTCCGGGAGGCGGAAAGATATGCCGATCAGCATGGTGATCTGAATGTACCTGCATCATATGTTTCACCTGCAGGCTATCCGCTCGGTACATGGGTACAGCATCAAAAAGCCGTATACAGACAGAATAAGATAATACCGGAACGCAGGTCAAGACTTGAAAAAATAGGAATAGTCTGGCCGCAGAATCCTTGGTTAAAGCGGTATGAGCTGCTTAGAAAATATTATAAAGAACACGGTCCGGTTGAGATTTCACAGGAAACAGTAGTTGATGGTGTCTGGCTGGGAAAATGGATCTATACACAGCGTAAGCTGTATACAGCAAATGAGAAGCTGACGCAGGAGCAAAGAAGGCTGCTTGAACAGCTACCGATAAATTTGCAGCCCAGGCATTGGGCGGATAAAGCATGGGAGGATGTTTACGCGGATGCAAAGGCATATTACGAAGCGAACTGCAGTCTTGCTGTTAACAAGAATTATACAGGCAAAAGCGGTACTAACCTTGCTAACTGGTTGAAAATGCAAAGAAAAAAAAGAAAAAATAATGAGCTTACACAAGAGCAGATTGCTTTGCTTGATAAGATAGGCTTTACATGGGAAATAAAATCTTATTGGGATAAGGGTCTTGAGTATGCCCGCCAATATTACAAAGAACACGGCGATCTCAATATGCTGAAAAAATATACCACAGCGGACGGGTTCAGATTAGGCGCGTGGGTATATGCCCAAAGAGAGGCATACAGGTCAAATGAGCTTTCTGCTGAAAAGATAAAGGCGCTTAATGCCATAGGCATGGTGTGGGAGAAAAAGACAACCTGGGAAATTAACTTCGAAAAAGCAAAGATATTTTATGAGACACACGGATGCAGTCAGCCTAAAACTATGTCTGAGAATTCGGAAGAAAAGCGTGTTGCAGTTTGGCTTGGTAACCAGCGGAAATGCTTTCGGGAGGGCAGAATGAAGCCCGAGCAACAGGCAAGGCTGCTGGAAATAGGGGTGGACTGGACGGCAACAGTATAAATGTTTTGGACTGATTTTGGGGTTTACAAAAGGAGAGTAAATGATGTCACAGAGAGCTTCGGTAAATAAAATAGAAGAAAATTACCCGGATGCATGGAAAAACATACATGTCAAGTGCAGGCCATTACCAAAGGAAGAACAGAAACCTGTTTATGATTTTTTTAAGAGGGTATTTGATATAGTAGCATCATTGATTGCGCTTGTTCTGTTGTCATGGGTGTTTGCAATAGTGGCAATCGCAATAAAATTAGAGGATGGCGGACCTGCAATATATACGCAGACGAGAGTCTGCAAGGGCGGTAAGTTGTATAAAATGCATAAATTCCGCTCTATGTGCTTAGGAGCAGATAGAATGAAGAAAGGGCTGCTTGAACAAAATGAAATGGACGGCCCCGTGTTTAAAATGGAGCATGACCCGCGTGTCACAAAGGTGGGAGCGTTTATCCGCAAATATTCACTTGATGAGCTGCCTCAATTATGGGACATATTAGTGGGACATATGAGTGTTGTGGGACCGCGTCCGCCGCTGGGGCATGAGGTAATGCAGTATGATGAGTACGCAATGCGACGCCTTTGCGTAAAGCCGGGATTAACCTGTTACTGGCAGTGCAGCGGCAGGAGTGATATAGATTTTGATGAATGGATGCGCCTGGATAACGCTTACATAAATGAAAGAAATGCATGGGTTGATTTGAAGATAATACTAAAGACCATACCGGCAGTTTTAAAGGGCGATGGTTCAAGATGAAAAGGAGAGAGTACATAATGGAGCAGATATACAGCTATACAATTAAATTAATCCGTTATGTGCTTAACGGAGATGTGCCGGAGCTGCCGGAGAATATCGACTTTGAGAAGCTTTTCGCATTCGGCAGAAGTCACGGTGTGGAGAATATGCTCTATGTTGGACTGCGTGATTTAAAAATAAATGTTCCGACAGAGATAATGAAGCAGTTCAGGACAGCATATGAGATTCAGATAATGGTAGAAGCTACTCAAGCACTTGAATATGAGAGTCTTTGTGAGATCTTTGAAGAAGCAGATGTTGATTTTTTACCGTTAAAGGGAATTGTCATCCGGAATCTGTATCCGATGCCTGATTACAGAAAGTCAGGTGATATAGATATTCTTGTGCGTCCTGAGGATAGGAAGCGTATAAAAGAGCTGATGACAGCGAACGGCTATGTTGTGGATGAATTTGACGAAATGGAAATCCATGATGGTTACAGAAAGCCACCGCATATTTTGATAGAGGTACATAACAGACTGGTTGAAAAAAGTAACAGAGCTTATAATTATTACTCAAAAATATGGAATGAAGTTAGGCTGAAAGCGGGAACAAAGCACTGCTATGAAATGAGTAAAGAATGCTTTTATGCGTTTATAATAGCGCATCTTTGCAAGCATATTAAAAATGAAGGTGCAGGAATCAAGTTCATCTGTGACATATGGGTTCTTAATAAGGTATACGGTAACAGCTTTGACAGAAAAGAACTTACGAAGATACTTAACGTTGCCAATATAACAGAATTTGAAGCAATGGCAAGAGAAATTGCGGAATACTGGTTCAGTGACAGGGACGAAGTAAGTGATGATGTGCTTGCACTGGAGAAATTTGTGCTTGAAAGCGGATGCTTCGGAACAAAAGAAAATTATAAAAAAATACGGGCGAGTATTGCTGCAGATGATGCCGGAGAGCTTGCAAAGTATAGGTATAAGCGGTTTATGAGCAATGTATTTGTGCCATATTCAAAATTAAAGAAAAACTATCCTATATTAAAAAAATGCTGTTTATTGTTACCTTTTATATGGATACTCAGGTTGTTTAGAATCCTATGTGATGGAAGTAAGAGTATAGGTGACAGACTTAATGCGACTTTCACTATTGATGCAGAGGAGTCAGGCAAGTTAAAGAATTTATGGAATGCAGTAAATTGATTACAGAGGTATTAATATATGAGAATAGCAATGCTTGGTCACAAGCGTATCCCGTCACGAGAGGGCGGAGTTGAAATTGTTGTTGATGAGCTGTCAACAAGGTTGGCGCAGCGGGGGCATAGTGTAACCGCATATAACAGAATGGGCGGTCATGTTTCCGGTAAGGAATACGGAACCGTTAAATTAAAGGAATACAAGGGAGTTAGGCTCAAAAAAGCTTTAACTATAGATAAAAAGGGACTTGCCGCAATGACTTCATCATTATCCGCCGCTTTATGTACGGCATTTGGCAGATATGATGTGGTTCATTTTCATGCTGAAGGCCCATGCGCAATGACATGGCTTCCGAAGCTTTTCGGAAAAAGAGTTATTGCGACAATACATGGACTGGACTGGCAGAGAGCAAAATGGGGTGGTTTTGCAACGAAATATCTGCAATTCGGAGAAAAAACGGCAGTAAGGTATGCCGATGAAATAATCGTTCTTTCAAAGAATGTTCAGCAGTATTTTAAGGATACATACTGCAGGAAAACGGTATTCATTCCGAACGGAGTGGACAAGCCGGAAATTAAACCGCCGGAATTGATAACTGAAAAATGGGGACTTCAAAAAGACGGCTACATATTGTTCTTAGGCAGAATTGTTCCTGAAAAAGGAATTTTATACTTAATAGAAGCATTTAAAAAAGTAAAAACCGATAAAAAGCTTGTAATAGCCGGAGGAGCAAGCGATACAAACAGCTTTATGAATGAAGTACAGGAGCTTGCAAAAGATGACAGCCGTATAATGTTTACCGGCTTTGTACAAGGGCAGGCATTAGAGGAGCTGTACAGCAGCGCATATATTTATACACTCCCAAGCGATCTGGAGGGTATGCCTATAAGTCTTTTGGAGGCAATGAGCTACGGCAATTGCTGTCTTGTGTCGGATATTCCTGAGTGTACAGAGGTTATCAGAGATAAAGCTGTCACGTTCAGAAAAAGTAATATTGATGATTTATCGGCTAAGCTGCAAATGCTTTGTGATAATGAACAATCAGTACAAGAGTATAAGAAAAATGCAAGCGAATATATCTGCAGCAGATTCAACTGGGATGATGTTGTAGACAGGACTTTGGAGCTGTATAAGGAATGAAAAAGAACGCTGCATGATGCAGCGCCCTGTGAGTCCCTAAATATCAAATAAATCAGAGTGACTTCCGGTGTCAACCAAAGTAAGGGTAAGAATATTATTTTCTATTAAATAGATTAGCAGCCAGTCCGGTTGTATATGACATTCTCTGAAATCACTAAGACTGCCTTTCAGGCTATGGTCATGGTATTTCGTTTCAAGAGGTTCTCCATTTTGAAGTTTGTCAACAACTGCCTGTAAAAGATTGATGTCAAGTCCGCGTTTTTTGCAGCGCTTTAAAGACTTTTTGAATCTATTGGATAGAATTAATTCATATTTCATAAGTCGATATCCTTTAAAGCGTCAGCAAATGAAGAGTATCGCTTGGCGTTAGGATCTTTGCTGATTTGTAAAGCCTCATTCATTGCATCAATAACTTCCTGTTTGTAATGTGGCTTTTCAACAGAGAAAGGAAGTCCTTGTCTCATTACTGCCTGACGAAGAAATATGTTTACAGCGGTTGACATATCAAGCCCTAACTGGTTAAAAAGCTCGGTTGCCTGCGATTTAATATCGGAATCAATTCTGATTTGTGTAGGTATAGTAGCCATATAATCATCTCCTTTGTATTTATTATATTACAAAGGGTTTACATTGTCAATACAAAAATAATGGAAGTGAAAGTTTTTAATGAAAATATTGATGGTTAATAAGTTTCTTTACCCCAACGGCGGTTCGGAAACCTACATATTTAAGCTCGGTGACTATCTGAAGTCACAGGGGCATGAGGTTGAATATTTCGGAATGGAGCATGAGGGGCGCTGTGTCGGCAATCGTGTTAATTCATATACAAGCGATATGGATTTTCATGAGGGCTCAAAGCTGTCAAAGCTCACATATCCGTTAAAGACGATTTACTCGGCTGAGGCGAGAAAAAAGATAAGGCTTGTACTTGATGATTTTAAGCCGGATGTTGTGCATCTCAATAATTTCAATTATCAGCTCACACCGTCGATGATACTTGAAATTGTAAAGTGGAGAAAACAGTGCAGACATGACTGTAAAATTGTTTTTACGGCGCATGATTACCAGCTTGTTTGTCCAAACCATATGCTTAACAATCCCGACACAAATGAGATATGCGAGAAATGTCTCGGCGGCAAATTTATGAATTGCGTCAAGGGTAAATGTATTCACGCATCAACTGCAAAGTCAGCAATCGGCGCAATGGAGGCATATTTCTGGAATTTCAACGGAGTGTATAAGCATATAGACAAGATGATTTGCTGCTCGGAGTTTATGAAAACAAAACTTGACACGAACCCGATTTTTGCCAAAAAAACTATTGCAATGCACAACTTTATTGATGGGGTTGAGCAGAAGGAAACAGAGAAGAAGGATTATGTCCTGTATTTCGGACGCTTCTCAATAGAAAAGGGAATAGGAACGCTGATTGATGTGTGCAGGAGGATGCCGGATATACAGTTTATATTTGCCGGAACGGGACCGCTTGAGGACACAATAAAGAATGTACCGAACATAAAGAATGTAGGCTTTCAGACGGGAGAAGCTCTTGAAAAGCTCATTAGGGAGGCAAGGTTCAGCATATATCCGTCAGAGTGGTATGAGAACTGCCCGTTTTCGGTTATGGAAAGCCAGATGTACGGCACACCGGTTTTAGGCGCGGATATAGGCGGAATACCGGAGCTTATTGAAAAGGGAAAAACAGGAGAGCTGTTTGAAAGCGGCAACGCGGAAGCACTTAAAGAAAAGATAGAAAAGCTGTGGAATGATAAAAATAAGCTTAATGAATACAGCGCAAACTGCAGGAACATTAAGTTTGACAATATAGATGATTATTACAGGAAGCTTATGAAAATATATGAGGGCGCATATGAAAAAATATGACAATTTAGATGGCTTAAGAACCTTTGCAGCAATCGGAATAATTCTTATGCATATAATGGCAAATACCGATTATCAATTGCCGCAGAACATTATAATAAATATTATTGGACGAGCCGGTCTTCTTGTAGAGTTATTTTTTATAATCAGCGGATTTGGAATGTGCTGCGGGTATTATGAGAGGGTGAAAAACGGTGAAATTTCATTGGATAGCTTTTTCAAAAAGAGATATCTGAAAATTCTCCCTTTTTTCGCATTTCTTGTATGTATAGATATAATAATCTCAGGCTTTACATCAAAAAGTCTCATAGAAGGCTTCAGTGATGTCACATTGATGTATGGACTGTTTCCTAATTGTGATATAGAGGTAATAGGCGTCGGATGGGCGCTTGGAGTAATATTTGCGTTTTATATTTTGTTCCCGTTCTTTGTGTTTATGATATGGAACAAAAAGCGCGGCTGGTTTTTTCTTGGGGTGACGATGGTAATTAATTATATCTGCGTGCATTATTTTGGAGGAACTATCTGTAATATTGCAAGATGGATGTGCTATTTTGCCGCAGGCGGAATACTATATCTATATAAAGATAATATTGAAAATACAGTAAGCAGGTTCAGAATTATATTTCTTATTGCTGTTATTGTAATAAGCGTATTCTGGTACATAAGTCCGAATGAAATAGGTGGTATCGACATATCAACGATAAAGCTTATAATATTATTCTCATCATGGATATGCTATGCAATCTCAGTCAAAAGCAAGATACTTGCAAATCCGTTTACAAAGTTCATGAGCAATATCAGCTTTGAAATATATCTTGCACATATGATGATTTTCAGAGTTGTTGAGAAATTAGAGTTATTGCATTTGTTTAAATCGAATGTGATTTCATACATGAGCACATCAATTATTGTATTAGTAGCTGTAACTGCTTTTGCATCAGTTATGAAAAGAGTTATTAATAAGACTGTAGAAGTATTGAAAGGAAAAGAATATGGCAGAAAAAAAGCTTAACGGAACGGTAATTGTTACATACCGCTGCAATGCAAGATGTTCAATGTGTAACAGATATAAATGCCCTTCAAAACCTGAGGAGGAAATTTCTATTGAGACGATAAAGAAGCTGCCGAAGATGTACTTTACAAACATCACAGGCGGCGAGCCTTTTATAAGAACCGACTTAAAGGATATAGTTCGGGAGCTTTACAAGAAAAGTGATAGAATTGTAATCTCAACAAACGGTTTCTTTACGGACAGAATTGTTGATTTGTGTAAAGAATTTCCGAATATTGGCATCAGAATCTCAATTGAGGGGCTCGAGCAGACAAATAACGAAATACGCGGCTTGCAGGACGGATTTAACAAGGGATATACAACACTTAAAAAGCTTGTGGATATGGGCATGAAGGATGTCGGTTTTGGTATGACGGTTCAGGATAAAAATGCGCCGGATTTAGTGCCGCTTTATAAGTTGTCAGATGAAATGAATATGGAATTTGCGACAGCGTCGCTGCATAACAGCTTCTATTTTGTTGAAGCGAAAAATATCATCCATGACAGACCGATGGTTGCAAAGAATTTCGAGGATTTGATAAATGAGCTTCTGAAGTCAAACAGCCCTAAAAAGTGGTTCAGAGCGTATTTCAATCATGGACTTATAAATTACATATACGGACAAAAGCGTCTGCTTCCGTGTGATATGTCCTTTGACACATTCTTTATTGATCCGTACGGCGATGTTATGCCGTGTAATGGAACAAAGGATAAAGAGGTCATGGGAAATCTTAACACGCAGGATTGGGACGAGCTTTGGAACAGCCCTCAGGCGGAAGATGTTCGTAAGAAGGTACGTTGCTGTGACCGTGACTGCTGGATGATAGGCTCTGTTTCACCGGCAATGCACAAGTACATATGGATTCCTGTGCTTTGGGTGCTGAAGCATAAGTTCCTGCGTTTCTTTAAGGAAAAGAAATACAGTATGTATGAAAATAAGATCGTCCGCGATTACCGTGACGGCAAGGTTACAAAGGAAGAGCTTGACAGGTGCAGTACCTGCGATATGTGCGCAGTGGTAAATGACGGTTTGTCGGAAGCGTCAAAGGCGCAGCTTGCAGGCAAAACAGGTGAAGAAATCGTTGATGCCGATATTGCGGCACAGATGAGCAAATAAGCATATGAAAAGAGCTTTAGTAACAGCGGTTATGTGAATTGTATATAAAAGCAATAGCAGATTCTGATATGAAAGGGTAAACTATGGAAGATTTGATAAGTGTTATTGTGCCTGTATATAAAGTTGAAAAATATCTTGACAGGTGTATAGAATCACTTGTCAATCAGACTTATGTTAATCTTGAGATTATAATAGTAGATGACGGCTCTCCTGATAATTGTGGCGCTATGTGCGATGCATGGGCTGAAAAGGACAAAAGAATAAAGGTTATTCATAAGCAGAATGAAGGTCTTGGATTTGCAAGAAACAGCGGCTTGGAGGTTGCACATGGAAAGTATGTTTCTTTTATAGATTCGGATGACTATGTTTCAACAAGCATGTATGAAATTATGTATAATGCTTTAAATAAAAATAATGCTGATACATGCTTATGCGGTCACTATATCAAATATACAAATAAATCCGTTAGAAATAAAATTCCTTTCGGAACGAGATGTTTTAAAAACAAAGAGATAATAGATTATATTTTAGCAAACATGATCGGAAATGTTCCGGAAGCAGACGATGACTATGCATTACAGATGTGCGTGTGGCAGGGTTTATTTTCAAAGAAGATTATAGATGAATACGAAATACGTTTTCCGTCAGAAAGACAGTATATTTCTGAGGATATTATCTTTGATCTGAAATATTATACATATTCAAAAAAATTGGTGACGGTTGATGATTGTTTATATTATTATTGCATGAACGGACCGTCGCTTACAAGATTGTATCGTTCAGATAGATTTGAAAAGAATAAAATATTGCATAATGAGATAATGCGTCAGCTGAAGGATTATAATGACGAGTTCAGACTGAGGGAAGCAAGGAGTTTTATCGGCAGATGCCGCTTGCAGTTAGCAGATATTATGACAGGCGCAGACAAAAAGGATAGGAAAAAGCTTGTTAATGAGATACTTAATGATACAGAGGTAGAAAATATACTGCGACAGTACCCTATAGATAATATGAATACTAAATATAAAATATTCTTCAGCTTGATGAAAAATAAAAATAAAGCAGCGCTTAATTGCTATATGCAGCTGATACTGCTGAGAAACAGAATCAGAAGTTAAAGAGGACTATTATGATACATACCAGACAGGATTTACGAGAATATCTTTCATATGAAAAAGACATATATACATCTGAAACAAAAAAGGATAGAATTTTGGATATAGCAACACATATGCCAAATCGTCTTAAACGGAAGTATGTATATTTACTCAGAAAAACAGAGTTTTATTACAATAACAGAAAAAATCCGTTTTATGGTGTAATGTATCTTATTACAAGAAACCGCAAGAACAGGCTGGGCGAAAAATTAGGAGTTGAAATATTTGAAAACTCCTTTGATAAAGGGCTTACAATATATCACACGGGAAATATTGTAATCAATGGCGATGCAAAAATCGGTAAAAATTGCAGGTTGCATGGTTCAAACTGTATCGGAAATAACGGAAAGGATTTTGAGGCTCCGGTGATAGGTGATAATGTCAGCTTAGGTGTCGGAGCAAAGGTTATCGGAGGCATAACCATAGCCGATAATATCAAAATCGGGGCCGGAGCGGTGGTATTATATTCTTTTGAGGAACCGGGTATCACAATAGGCGGTATTCCTGCGAGAAAATTGAAATAACAAAGGTTTGGTGAATTAAAAGGTGAATTTGAAAATAAGAAGATTGAAGCCGAAAGATCTTATATTTTTTCAGGTAGTATACAATTTTTTTATAAAATGGATGATAGGTACATTTAAAATACCTTCAACTGCAAACTATCTCACAGATGCCATAACGGCAATTCTGTTTGTATATATTATTATGTATTGCATAAACACGCCAAAGAATGAAAAAAAGCATGTATGGTATATAATACCTGTTGTATTTTTTCTATACTGCATTGCCAACTGGGCTATACAGGGTTATTCTATCATATATTTTCTTTGGGGAATGAGAAATGTTTTCAGATTTTATGTGTTCTTTATAGCATGTACATTGTTTCTTGAAACAAGAGATATTTACAAGCTTATAAATTTGCTGTTTTATCTGTTTATTCTGAGCGCCATTATGTGTGTGTACCAATATCTCTTAAAAGGCTATAGAGGTGACAGAATTGCAGGTTATTTCTCAACCGGTAATACCTTAGGCGGAAACGGACCTATGCAGGTTCTGATGGTTATAGAAGGAAGCATATGCCTCATCCATTATATGGAAAAGAAGGTGAATATCATACAAGTAGCAGCAGTATTGGCAGGCATTATGATCGTTGCGGTTATCGGTGAAATGAAAGCGATGTTTCTTTTTATGGCTGTAATGGTAGCATTAGCAAGCCTGCTTACACGTTTTTCTTTTAAGAAGCTGGTTATTATTGGTTTGATTGCTTGCGCAGTTCCTGTTGCAATAAATGCATTATATCGGTTATTTCCGACCTTTAACAACTTCTTCACAATAGAGACTATTAATAATTATGCATCAGGAAGCCGTGGATATACCGGTCAGGGAGATATAAACAGATTTTCGGCCATTCAGTATTGCTTTGATAATTTTATGGAACCGGGACTCCAAAGGATATTTGGAAGCGGCTTGGGAAGCTGTGATGGTTCTACGAATTTTAAGCTTGTTACAACAGATTTCTATAAAAAGTATAGCGAAACTACACATTATAGTTGGTTTTCGGTACCGATGATATTGCTGGAAAACGGAATAATCGGTTTGATATTCTATTTTTCATTTTTTGCTATGGTTTTAAAGGATGCAACAAAACTGAGAAAAACTTTTAATGAAAATAAGGATATTTTGATATGCGCTCAGATGCTTGCAATATTCGGTGCTTTCTTTTCGTTTTATAACAGTGTTCTGAGATCGGAAATAATGGGATATACATTTTATGCATTTATGGCAATACCGTATATAGTAAAAAACAGTGCAGCAGTAAAGAGGTAATAAAATGAAATATAATATTAATGACAGAGAAGAATGGAATACATATACTCCGAGAAATTCTTTTAAATCTAAGCTGAAATATAAAATACTTAAATTGATTTTTAAAGAGAAAACAGATTCAGAAAGCTATATAAAATATTTGAGGCAGCTCGGAGTAAAAATAGGCAAGGGTACATATATAAGAGCACCGCGAGCCTGTTCGATAGATACAACCACCCCCTGGCTGCTTGAGATAGGCGACTATGTGAAAATTCTTAAAGGAGTCACAATTCTTACGCATGATTTCAGCTGGTCAGTAATGGCAGGAATAGAAGGTAATATCCTCGGAGGAATGAGTAAGGTAAAGATAGGCAATAATGTCTTTCTCGGAATGAATTCTACCGTATTGCGTGGAGTTACGATAGGCGATAATGTTATTATCGGTGCAGGAGCTATTGTAAGCAAAGACTGCAAGCCAAACAGCGTTTATGCCGGAGCACCGGCAAAATATATATGCAGTCTTGAAGAATTTTATGAAAAGAAAAAGAAGCGTATGGTGCAGGAAGCGAAGGATCTGGCATGGGCATATTATGATAGATTTGGCAGCAGACCTGATGAATATGTTATGAGAGAATACAGTATGCTGTTCGCAGATCGTGATAAGGATATAAATGAAGATCTGGAAATGCTTATGATGCAGTCGGGACATTATGAAAAATGTCTTGAATATTTTAAAAAAGAAAAATCACAGTTTAACGGTTTAGATGAATTTCTGGATTACTGTGAGATCCCTAATTATTGAGGTTTGAGGCAATGAAAAAAGAGATACCTAAAATCATTCATTATTGCTGGTTTGGAAATAATCCGAAACCGGAGCTTGCTATAAAATGTATTGAAAGCTGGAAAAAGTATTGTCCGGGCTATGAAATTAAAGAGTGGAATGATGGAAATTACGATTTGAATAGTTGTAATTATATAAAAGAAGCATATAGGGCAAAGAAATGGGCATTTGTCAGTGACTATGCACGCTTCGATATATTATACAATAACGGAGGTTTGTATTTTGATACTGATGTTGAACTAATAAAACCGATAGATGATATTGTTCAGAACGGGGCATTCATGGGTGAGGAACGACCGTATGTAGAAGATGCCGATATTTTAACTGAACTTACAGTAAATCCGGGATTGGGACTGGGAGTTGAAGCCGGAAATCCATTTTATAAAGAGATTCTTGAATATTATAAAAATATCCATTTTCTTAAGGATAACGGTGAATTAAATGAAGTAACAGTTGTGTATCATACAACAGATCTTTTAAAAAAATACGGTTTACAGCAGAAGCCGGGAATACAGAACATAATGGGAATAAATATTTATCCTAAAGATTATTTTTGCCCGATGGACTATAAGACAGGAGAGTTATCAATAACTCAAAATACAAGATCTATTCATCATTATCACCAATCATGGCTTGATGAAAAAGACATTAAATGGCATAAGATTGCACAAAAGCTAAAAAGAAGATATGGATTGAAAACCGGTGAAAAGATATATAGACTGATAAGCTTACCATACAGAATTAAAAACAAGTTAAGAAAAATATTTGGAACATTATAAGGATAAATCCAATAATGGACAGGAAAGTTCGTTGTGAAAAGATAGTAGAGAAATTAACCGGTATGTATAACCGGTCAGTTCAAAAAGATTTGATATGATGAGTCCAATAAAATCAGAGGTATAGCAAGATGAATAATGTAAAAGTAAGTGTTATATGCACAGCATACAATCATGAAAAATATATTAAAAGAGCATTAGATAGTTTTGTAAATCAAAAAACTGATTTTCAATATGAAGTAATTGTACATGATGATGCATCTACGGACAAAACAGCCGATATTATAAAAGAGTATGAGCGAAAATATCCCAATATTATAAAAGGTATATATCAAAAGGAAAACCAATATTCAAAAGGAATAAAAATATATTCTACATATATCTTGCCGAAGGTGATTGGTAAATATATTGCAAGATGTGAAGGTGATGACTATTGGACAGATGATAGTAAACTTCAGACACAATATAATATAATGGAAAAAAATAAAAATGTTGATGTATGCTCACATTATGCAAAATGGATTGATTTAAGCGGCAAGACAAAGGGAGGTTTTTTTCCAAATAAAAAGTTTGAGTTGACAGAAGGAATAGTAGAATCAAATAAAAAGATGAAAATAGCTGTAACGGATTTATTTCATTTGAATACTCTTTGTATAAGAAGAGAATTTTATTCTGAATATTTTAGTAATAAACCCGAATATGCAAAAGCCATGCCTAATGGTGATGTAGCACTGCTTATATATATTGCAGAAAAAGCAAATTTGTATTTTATTGACAAAGAAATGTCAGTATATAATAGAGGTACAGAAGGAAGTTGGACAGATAGAGTAAAAAATAATAGGGAAAAATTTTTGATACATAATAGGAAATACTTAAAAGCTATAAAATTGGCATATGATTTTGTTTCAGATGAGAATAAGCCATTAATTAGAAAAATGACAATAAAGTCAGAGGCGAACATTTACATATTAGAGGAAAAATATCGGTCATTAATTAATCCAAAATATTGGCGTGCATTTATCGATTATCCAATAAAACTTAAGATAAAGGTTTTACTAGGCATTATTATGCCAAGTGCAATTAAATGGTTGAAAAACAATAAGAAAGAAGGATAATGATAGAATGGAAAATGGTAATATAAAGATTTTATCCGGCTTAGCATGGCGATTCGCAGAACGCTGCGGGGCGCAGCTGGTTGGATTTATCGTATCCGTAGTTCTCGCGCGGCTGCTTGAACCAAGCGCATACGGAACAATTGCTCTGATAACGGTATTTACAACAGTTTTACAGGTGTTTGTTGACAGCGGTCTCGGAAATGCGCTGATACAGAAAATAGACGCTGATGATCTGGATTTTTCAACGGTATTCTTTACAAATATAGTATTCTGCACAGTGCTGTATGTAGCTATATGCGTCTGTTCACCGTTAATCGCTAAGTTCTATAATGATCCGACAATGGTTCCGCTGATATGTGTACTGAGTCTTACGGTACTTATATCGGGAGTGAAGAATGTGCAGCAGGCATATGTATCGCGCCATATGCTCTTTAAACGCTTTTTCTATTCTACATTAGGCGGAACAATAACGGCGGCGGTTATTGGCATAACAATGGCATATATGGGATTTGGCGTATGGGCACTGGTAGCACAGCAGGTTATTAATCTTACGATAGACACGATTATACTATGGATAACAGTGAAATGGAGACCACACCTGAAATTCTCATTTGCAAGATTAAAGAGGCTTTTCTCATTCGGGTGGAAGCTGCTGGTTTCAAGCATAATAGATACTGTATATAATGATGTCAGACAGCTTATTATCGGAAAGATGTATTCATCTGCTGATTTGGCTTTTTATAATAAAGGAAAGCAGTTCCCGAATCTTATTGTAACAAACATCAATACGTCTATAGACAGTGTATTGCTGCCTGCAATGGCAAAAGCGCAGGATGAGAGGGACCATGTAAAAAATATGACACGCCGTTCAATTAAAACCAGCGTGTACATAATGGCGCCGATGATGATCGGATTAGCGTTTGTGGCAAAACCATTGATAAGTCTTATATTAACGGATAAGTGGTTACCGTGTGCACCGTTCTTACAGATTTTCTGTATATCATATATGTTTCGACCCATACACACAGCCAATTTAAACGCAATAAAGGCATTAGGGCGCAGCGATCTCTTTTTAAAGATGGAGATTATAAAGAAAATAGTAGGTGTTACGCTGCTTGTGTCAACAATGTGGTTCGGCATTATGGCAATGGCATATAGTTTGCTGATTGCTACACTCTCAAGCAGTATTATTAACGCATGGCCCAACAAAAAACTTTTAGGCTATAGCTATATTGCTCAGCTTAAAGATATTCTTCCGAGTATTCTTCTTGCTGTGTTTATGGGATTCTGTGTAAACTTTATAACATTGTTGGGACTGCCGAATATACTTACACTTGCAATACAGGTTATTGCAGGAGCGGCAATTTATATTGCGGGTTCATTTGTTTTGAAGCTTGATTCATTTGAATATCTGGTTGGAATTATAAAGCCTGTAATTAGAAAGAGATTAACGAAATAATTTAAAGGATCGTAAATAATGAAAACAATTTTGCTTACAAATCATTACAGCGGCGAGCCGCTGAGAATTATAAAAAGCGCGGTTCCTGATGGGTTTGAACTGCTTGTGCTTGATGAAGCAAAGCAAGAGACGCTGATTGCAAACGCCGGTGCGGCAGATTATTTTCTGGCAAGCGGCAGACTTAAAATAAACCGTGACGTTCTTGAAAAAGCTCAAAAGCTGAAAATGCTTCAGCGCACGGGAGTAGGACTGGACAGTCTTGATCTGGCAATGATAAAAGAAAAGAATATACCAGTATACGTTAATCAGGGAGTGAACGCGGACAGCGTTGCGGAGCATTCGGTAATGCTCATGCTTGCTTCTCTTAAAAGACTTCCTCAGGTTGACGAGAAAACAAAAAGCGGCGTATGGTCAAAGCAGGCGCAGGGTGTAAGAAATCATGAGCTGAGAGGCAGAACAGTGGGTCTTATCGGAATGGGAAACATTGGACGCAGAACAGCAAAAATGCTGCAAGGCTTTGATGTACATATTCTGTATTATGACGCATACCCGGCAGAAAAGACGGCTGAGGAGGAGCTGAGGCTTACAAGAGTTGAACTTGATGAGCTTCTCATAAGGTCTGATATTGTATCACTTCATTGCCCGCTTCTGGACGGAACAAGACATATTATAAACAGTGAGTCAATAAAGCTCATGAAGGACGGAGCTGTGATAGTGAATACAGCCAGAGGTCCGCTGATTGATGAGGATGCGCTTGTACAAGCGCTGAAACGCGGCAAGCTTGCGTATGCGGGACTTGATGTATATGAAAAGGAGCCGCCAGAGGACAGCGAGCTGTTTAAGCTTGAAAATGTAATAACAACACCGCATATAGGCGGAATAACCTATGACAGCTTTTATCGGATGATGCGTGATGCAATGCGGAATATAAAGCTGTTTGACGAGAGAAAGCTTGAAGAAATAGAACAGTATAAACTGAACATATAGGAGTAGACATGGAAAGAAATCTGACTGATGAGCTTATTTATTATCTTGAGGAAAAGAAGCTGTACATAACAGAAGCTGTAAAGGACAGGGCAAAACAATGTCTGCTTGATTACGTTGGCGTTGCCTATGCCGGAGCAAAGGTGAACAGAAATATTTTCATACAGGAGCTGCCCGGCGCAGAATCGGGAAAATGCTCCGTATTGGGATATAAAGCGAAAACCGATATGAAAACAGCGGCTTTTATAAACGGCTTTAATGCGCATACCGTAGAGCTTGACGACGGACACAGAATGGGAATGATCCATCTGGGCGCTGTTATCATCTCGGCGGTGATTGCAGCCGCCGAGAATGACGGATTGTCAATGGATGATGTTCTGAGAGGAATAATTCTCGGCTATGAAGCCGCGGTAAGAACAGCGGTCGCTATTCAGCCGGCGCACAAAAAAGCCGGATTTCATACAACAGGAACCTGCGGAACAATAGGCGCTGCTGTCGGAGCGGCTTATGCAAGAGGCTATGACACCATACAGCTTAAATCAGCAGTATCAGCGGCGGCTACAAGCGCTGCCGGACTGCTTGAGATTCAGGAGGATAATTCCGGCTTGAAGCCGTATAATGCGGGACATGCCGCTATGTCGGGAGCAGCCGCGGCGCAGCTCGGAAGAGCCGCAGTTCCGGGACCGGATGACATTTTGTACGGCGGACGGGGAATGTTCAGACTGCTCGGCGGCGCCGTGAACCATGAGGGTATGCTTGCAGATAAAGAATATTTTGAGATCGAAAAAATATATGTTAAGCCCTACGCCGCATGCCGTCACTGCCATTCTGCCATGGAGGCTGCAATAATATTGAGAAATAAATACAATATATCACCCGATAATATCGACAGAATAAATATCTATACCTATGGCTTGGCAATTAAAGGTCACAGCCACAAGGATATAAAAGGCGTAGGCTCGGCTAAGCTGAGCATGCCGTACAGCGTTGCGGCCGCATATATACTCGGCACCGGCGGTCTTGAAGCATACAGCGATAACAATATTTCAAGGGAAGATATAAAACGGCTTATGGATAAAGTAAGCATATATGAAAAGGAAGAATTCAACGGATTAAAAAACGGGCAGCGCATTGCGGAGGTGTGCGTTGTAACCAATGATAAAAATGTTATAACAGAGCGTGTTGATTTTGCGAAGGGCGACCCGGAAAATCCGATGAATATAAATGATATTAAAGATAAATTCAGAAAGCTGATGGAATGGTCAGGTCATGCCGACAGGATCACCTTGCTGACAGACACTATTATTAATAAAAGCTGAGAGAGGAATGAGTTATATTATGAAGGAAACAAGAGAATTTTTAAAAAAGATAGGCTTACCGTCAGGCGACGCGTACGATCTGCCGACATCTGAGAAGCGTTTCAATGACGGAGGTCAGTACAGATTTGAGGTGCCCGGAATACAGGGGCCTAAGGTAATGGAAGCATTGCTCGAGGAGATGGACAGATATGGTATATATCTGCACAGAGTTACCCAGACAAAGGGAATTATGATGCTTACCGATAATGAGATCATGGCAATGGTCAAGCTTGCAAAGGAAGCCGATACGGATCTTATCCTTGCAATAGGACCCAGAGCGACCACAGATACCAGCGCATCTGTAAACACTGTTGAGGGTGTAAGAATGGGCTACAGATTAAGAGGACAGGAGCAGATTGTAAGAGCTGTTGAGGATGTTAAGAGAGCCGCGGCATTAGGCTGCCGTTCCTTCCTTGTATATGATGAAGGCTGTCTGTGGCTGCTTGATAAAATGCGTAAGGCGGAAGAAATTCCGGCAGACTGTCATTTCAAGGTTTCGGCTCATGCAGGTCACGGCAATCCGTGCTCGGCAAAGCTGCTTGAAGAAATCGGCGCAAACTCAATAAACCCTGTACGCGACATTCAGCTTCAGATGCTTGCGGCAATGAGACAGGCTATAGATATTCCTATTGATATACATACCGAGAACCCGAAATCGACCGGAGGCTTTATCCGTCATTATGAGGTTCCCGAAATGATAAGAGTCGCAGCGCCGATATATCTTAAAACAGGCGGCTCGGTTGCGCAGACGCACAGCTGGGACAGCACAGAGAGTGACGCGAAAAAGCGCGCAAAGCAGGTTTCACTTGTTAAGCGCGTAATAGATTCATATTATCCGGAGGCGGTTCAGTCACCAAAGGGAGGATTAAGATAAATGCTTGGAAAATTAAGGAGCTTTAAGCGGTATATTCTAAACGGAGCTATGGCTCAGAAGGGATTAAAGAGAAAGCTTAAATACCTTCAGTATGCTATGATAGCTTATAAAGAGGGAGTTGTAAGCTTCAGAATTGACAGATTGGCAGATGAATACACAGATATATATTTCGATTATCCGTATGCTTCAAAGGCAGACAAGGAATGGTTTGCTTCAAAAGGCTTTGGTGCATATAAGATGCAGTGGTATGGGATGACAAGAGAAAATTATGGCGATTTCATATCGGATTTTGTGTTTTATAATAAACGAAATTATAAGAATAAAGAGTTTGAGTCATGGTTTGAGAACAAGCTGAACACATACTATTTATTGGCGCCGTTTAAAGAGTCAATGCCAAAACATTACTATTACATAGAAAAGTCTGCTATTTATCCTTTGGATGTTGATAATAAGCATATGGCGGGTGTTAGAGATATTCTTGAGTTGGTAAAGAGTAAACCGATAGCAGCAAAAGCTACAATAGGAGGACACGGTGTAGGTTTTTATAAGCTTGAATATGACGGATCAAACTATATTGCAAACGGAACAAAATATACCGAAGCTGCTTTTGGCGATTTAATAAATAATCTATCAGGGTATATAATAACAGATTACGGAATACCACATCATTTTTATTCGGAACTGACGGGACCGAATACCTTTGCCGTTATGCGTGCATATGTTGTCTTTGATGATGATAAAGGTCCTCAGCTCGTTGCTTCCACTATAAGATTGGGTACAAAAAAAGCAGGCTATGTTACGGATTATCCGGGAACATTATATTGCGGTATAGATACAGAATCCGGAACGATGTTTAACCCTATCTATTTTGAAAGGGAGTATGTTTATAAGCATATGAAACGGCATCCCGATACCGGAAAAGAGCTTGAAGGTATTGTTGTACCGGATTGGGATAATTTAAAAACATTGGTTAAAAAGGTATCTGCATATTTACCCGTAACACCTTATCTTGTTATGGATCTGATTCCAACTGAAAATGGATTTGCAATACTTGAAATAAATTCACACGGTCAGCTCAGAACCTGTGAAGCATTTTATCCTGCAATGAAAAATCCGTATCTGAGAAAAATATTTGATAATAAGTGAGGACTATTTATGGAAAACACAAAGAAGGCCGTTATTCTTGGCGGAACCGCTCCTCATGTAAAACTTATAAATAAGCTCAAGAAGAGAGGATACTATACAATACTGATAGATTATCTTGATAATTCACCGGCAGTAAGTGCGGCGGATAAGCATATCAAGGCGAGCACTCTTGATCTTGATGAGGTGTATAGTTTTGCAAAAGCCGAGAGTGCAGATATTGTTATAAGTACCTGTATAGATCAGGCGAACTCGACCTGCTGCTACGTTGCTGAAAAATTGGGTTTGCCGCATCCGTACAGCTATAAGACATCACTTGATGTCACAAACAAAGGTCTCATGAAAAGAATCATGAAGGATAATGATATACCTACTTCGGATTTTTTCCTTGTAAAATCAGTAGACGAAATTGATTTTGAAGGTCTGAATTATCCTGTTGTCATAAAGCCTGTTGACTGCAACAGCTCAAAGGGTGTGCGCAGAGCGGACAGCGATAAAGAAGTAAAGATTTTTACAGATGATGCAATAAAGCTCAGCAGAACAGGTGAAGCAATCATTGAAGGCTTTAACGAGGGATATGAAATACAGGTTGACTGCATTGCAACGGAAAACAGTGCAGAGGTTATCCTTTCACGACAGAAGCAGAAAATAAAATCGGGTGAGGGAATGGTTCTCCAGTCATTCGGTTCGATTTTGCCTGTAAATGCTACAGATGCTTTAAAAGCTGAAATGGAGGATATTGCGGTTAAGATTGCCAAATCATTTGGTCTTAAAAACACACCGTTTTTCTATCAGGCTATTGTAACTGGCGGACATATAAGTGTTCTTGAATTTGCACCGAGAATAGGCGGAGGTCTCAGCTACTATCTGATACATAATATTGCAGGAGTAGATGTGATTGAGGCTGCGATCGATTCATTTATGGGTAAGACAATTTCTGTTAACAAAAAAGTGACGGAAAAATGTTATTCAACAAACCTTTTATATATGAATGTAGGAGAATTTGACCATATAGAAGGTCTTGATGAACTGAAAAATGAAGGCATTGTAAAGGAAACATTTATCTATAAGCAGAAAGGCGACATAATCGACAGCGATATGAGAAGCGGAAATCGTGTCGGAGCATTTATACTTGAAGCCGACAGTTATGAAGCGCTGCGTGAAAATGCGGTCAAAGCATTTGATAAAATAAAGGTTGTTGATAGTAATGGTGAGGATTTATTAAAAAGAGAGATATACAGGTTTGATTAAATAAATCGGAGGAAACAGATAATGAGACATCATTTATACAATCCGGATTACAAATTTTATAAGGAACCGGAGGAGTTTAACAAATACACGCCGAGAGCTTTGCTGCAATATTGTCTCGGCGCAACAATGTACATGCCGGGAACAAAGGATTTTGCTCAGGCTATTATTGACAAAAAGCACCCCGGACTTACCTCAATGGTTATGTGTTTTGAGGATGCCTGTAAGGAGGAGGATGTTCCGAGAGCTGAAATTAATTCGGTACAGCTTCTTGACGTTATAAGCGGAAAGCTCGAAAGAGGGGAGCTTACATATAAGGACATACCGCTGATATTTTTCAGAGTACGCTCCGTTGAGCAGTTCAAACACTTTGCGCAAATGCTTGAGCCGCGGCATATAAAGGTTATTACGGGTTTTAATTTCCCTAAGTTCAATACTCTTAATGCTGAGGCTTATTTCAGTCACTTGGAGGAGCTCAATAATAAATACGGTGAGATAATATATGGTATGCCTATTATTGAAGACAGCAGGGTTGCCTTTAAGGAAACAAGAATGGACGAGCTTCTCGGCGTTAAGGAAACGATGGATAAGTACAAGGAACTTGTTCTTAACGTGCGTGTCGGAGGAACGGACTTCTCATCATGCTTTGGTGTAAGACGCGGTATTAATTATACGATTTATGACATTATGACAGTACGTGACTGTCTTATGGATATTCTTAACGTATTCACAAGAAATAACGATTATACCGTATCGGGACCTGTCTGGGAATATTTCAGGGCGAATAAGAATATGAAATTCAATGTTGATTTACCGAAATACAGCTTGCAGGACACGTTATTAAAGCGCAAGGCGATTGTAAATGACGCTGTTGACGGTCTCATGCGCGAGCTTATTCTGGATCAGGCGAACGGATTTATGGGCAAAACCTGTATACACCCAACGCATTTGAATTTTATAAACGGTATGCTTGCGGTTACAAAAGAAGAGTATGAGGACGCATATCAGATCATGCACACCTCCGGCGGCGTAATAAAGGGCTCCAAGGGTATGAACGAGATCGGCCCTCACAGAAGGTGGGCGGAAAAAATCATCATGCGTTCAAGAGCATATGGTGTTATAGAAAACGAGAACAGCTATTTTGAATTGTTTGGAGTATAAGATATGAAATCAGCTGTAAAGACAAGAAAATATAATTATTGCCTTGATTTTATAAAAGGAATTGCATGTATATGCGTAGTTCTGATGCATTGTGAATTTCCGGGAGCCTTGGGTACTTATATTCAGACAATATCAAGGTTTTGCGTACCGTTTTTCTTTATGGTATCGGGATATTTCTGTTTTTATGAAGGTGGGATAAAAGCGAAAAGCAGAGTATTAAAAATAAAACATATATTCAAGATTACAATAGCCGCATCCGTTTTTTATGTTCTTGTTGCCGTTACAGCACGATTTGTGTTCGGGGAAGAAGGAGCATTAAATGTATCATTAAGAAATATTTTTAACTTGATTGTATTTAATGAGCCTGTGGTAATAGCGGGACAATTATGGTTTATGTTTGCATTGTTATATGTTTATATAATGTATGCGATTATAGAAAAGCTGAAGCTTGTCAAATTAGCGTATTGCTTTATTCCCATATTGATAGCGGTATATATAGCTGCCGCTCAGGGCGCTCATCTGATAGGTATATCGATCCCGAATTTCTATTACAGGAATTTTTTAATAGAAGGATTTCCGTTATTTATGCTTGGGCATTGGATACATAGAAATAAGGCGAAGCTTCAATTCAGCAATAATATTCTGACTGGTGTCGTTATATTAAGCACATTACTATGTGTGGTTGAGCGCTATCTTATGGGGAGAGATTTCGGCATTAATATAGTCACATTTCCACAGGTAACGGCATTATTGCTATACGGAATAAATAATCCGGAAAAGCATAGCGGCATAATACAGCGCTTAGGAAAAAGTGCTCAATGCTCGTATATATATTACATCCGTTTGTATGGCATTCCTGTGAGAAGGCATACAGTGCTTTAGGAATAAGTGAAAATATAGCTGCTTTATATGTTATGCCTGTTATAGTAGTTGTTATATCGATAGGATTGGCTGTTTTATGTAACTGCATATCAGCCGATGTAAAGAGAAGGAGAGAAAAAGCAAGTGCTTGAATTAAAAACACCTTTCAATGAGGAAGAAATAGAAAAGCTTAATGTCGGCGATATGCTATACATATCGGGAGATATATTCTGCGGCAGAGATGCGGTATTGCCTAAGCTTGTGGCAATGTGTGAGGACGGCTCAATAAAGGACTCAGGCATAGACCTGCAAGGCAGCGTTATTTTCCATACTGCTGTAAGTCCGGCGGGAGTAGGTCCGACCTCAAGCAATAAGCTTGAAATAGAATCAAGCTTTAAAACGCTTTCGGAAAACGGAGTTAAAATGCATCTCGGCAAGGGAGCGATAAAGAAGGAAACCGTACAGGCTTTAGAGGAAAATAACGCGGTATTTGCGGTTATTCCTCCGGTGACGGCATTGCTCGGCGAAAAAACGCTTGAGCAGTCGGTCGTTGCATTTCCGGAGGAGGGAATGGAGGCTTTTCATAAGCTTAATGTCGATAAATACCCTGTCATTATAGCGGCAGCGCACGGAAGGAGCATCTATGATGAATAAAGAGGAGATTATTTCAAAGGTGAGCAGGGCGCTTGTAGAAGCCGGCTCAACCTTCAGACAGGATAAAAAGGATGCCTATACCTGTGCAATAGACAAGGAGCAGAATGAGCGCGCAAAGTGGGTTATGCAGACGATCCTCGACAATGCGGAAGCGGCTGAGAAGAACAGCAGTCCGCTCTGTGACGATTCGGGAATACCGCACGTTGTGCTTGAAATAGGCCCTGATGCCGCTGTAACAGGTAATATGCTTGATGCGATAAAGGAAGGTATAAGACAGGGTTTAAGAGCGCTGCCGGGACGCCCTATGGGTATTATGGGTAATGATTCGCAGCGGCTTGACCAATCGGGCGGTCTTAATCCCGATTCGGCAGGCGTTGAAATGGCGCCGATACTTATAAGAAGAACAGAGCAGAATGTAATACGACTTCATATTATGATGTTCGGAGGCGGTCCGGCTATAAGGGCAAAGACCTACAGAGTGTTCCATAAGCATAATACAGATGTTGTTATCAATGAAATTATAGACTGGGCAAAGGAATCAACCGCTCAGCTTGGTTGTACACCGTGTACATTGGGTGTCGGAATAGGACGTTCACATTTTGAAGCGGCGTCTATGATGATGCAGGCGCTTGTTGACGGAAGGTACAACGAACAGAGTGAATTTGAAAAGAGAATAACAGATGAGGTCAACAGCAGCAATGTAGGTCCGCTGGGACTGCACGGAAAAACAACCGTGCTTGCAACCTTTATGAAGGTAGGACCGCAGAGAGCGAGTGGCGTAAGAATTGTATGTATGCGCCCGTGCTGTTGCTTCGAGCCGAGAATTGCAACTGTTGAATTATAAAAATTACAGGGGATGAATAATCGTGGAGAGAATTAACGTAACCCGTTCCTCAATGCCTGATTTTGAGGAATACATAGAAGAAATAAGAGATTTGTGGGAGAGCCGGTGGCTTACCAACATGGGAGCAAAGCATAACGCATTACAGGACAGGCTTTGTGAATATCTGTCAGCGGATAATGTGTCGCTGTTCACAAACGGACATCTTGCGCTTGAAGCTGTAATTGCAGCAATGAAGCTTACAGGTGAGGTTATAACAACGCCGTTTACGTTCGCTTCGACAACACAGGCGATTGTCAGAAACGGTCTGACGCCGGTATTCTGCGATATTAATCCTGAGGATTACACGATTGACGTAACAAAAATTGAAGAATTGATTACCGATAAAACCTCGGCAATTATTCCTGTTCATGTTTACGGAAATGTGTGCGATGTTTATGCGATTGAAGAAATTGCAAGGAAGCATGATCTGAAGGTTATTTACGATGCGGCGCACACCTTCGGCGTAAGAGTGGGTGACAGGGGAATAGGTTCTTTCGGTGACGCGTCAATGTTCAGCTTCCATGCGACAAAGGTATTTAACACAATCGAGGGCGGCTGCGTGGCATACTCAGATGAAGGCTTAACGGACAAGCTGCAAATGCAGAAGAATTTCGGTATGAGCGATGCGGTCAGCTATCCCGAAATTGCGGGAAATGCAAAGATGAATGAATTTCAGGCTGCAATGGGACTTTGTAATCTGCGCCATGTTGACGGTGAAATTGAAAAGAGAAAAGCGGCAGTGGAACGGTACATGGAAAGGCTGAGCGGAACAGACGGAATAACGCCGTGGAAGCCTCAGCAGGGTGTAAAGCATAATTACGCTTATTTCCCGGTGCTGTTTGATAAAGCTGTATTCGGAAAATCACGCGATGAAGTCGCTGAAGAGCTTGCGAAAGAGGGTATTTTTGCAAGAAAGTATTTCTATCCGATAACAAGCTCATTTGAATGTTACAAAGGAAAATTTGAAATTCAGCCTGCACCGATAGCCGAAAGGGCAGCAGAGCAGGTGCTTACTCTGCCGTTATATGCCGATCTGGCTTTAAGTGATGTGGACAGAATTTGTGATATTATATTAAAATAAAAAGGGGTGGACACCATGAAAGGTATTATCTTAGCGGGAGGACGCGGAACGCGTCTTTATCCTATGACAAAGGTCACATCAAAGCAGCTTTTGCCGATTTACGACAAGCCGATGATTTATTATCCGCTGTCGGCGTTATTATTGGCAGGCATAAGGGATGTTCTTATTATCTCAACCCCGGAGGACACTCCGGTATATGAGGAGCTTCTGGGAGACGGATCAAAGCTCGGAATACATATTGAATATAAGGTACAGCCCGAGCCAAAAGGACTTGCGCAGGCATTTATACTCGGTGAAGAATTTATTGGTGATGACAGCGTATGCCTTATTCTCGGCGACAATATCTTTTACGGCAAGGACTTCACAAAGATACTCAGGAATGCGCAAAAGGACCTTGACGGCGCCGTCATATTCGGCTATCAGGTTAAGAATCCGACTGCATTTGGGGTTGTTGAATTTGATAAAGACCACAATGTTGTTTCAATAGAGGAAAAGCCGGCAAAGCCTAAGTCAAACTATGCAGTTCCGGGACTTTACTTCTATGATAACGATGTTGTTGAAATTGCAAAGAATGTAAAGCCTTCGGCAAGAGGTGAGGTTGAAATCACATCCGTAAATAACGCATATCTTGAAAAGGGCAAGCTTAGGGTTGAGCTTATGCCGCGCGGTATGGCATGGCTTGACACAGGAACCCCGAACGGAATGCTTAACGCAAGCCGTTTTGTGCAGACGGTACAGGAGATGCAGGGCTTCTATATTTCATGTCTTGAGGAGATTGCATGGAGAAGAGGCTTTATAAATGATGATGAGTTAAAGGCTCGTGGTGAAGAATTAAAAATGACAGATTACGGACAGTATCTGTTGTCGTTATTGGAGGACTGAGAAATGAATATCATAGTAACCGGCGGAGCCGGATTTATCGGAAGCAACTTTGTATTCCATATGCTTAATAAGTATCCTGATTACAGAATAATTTGTCTTGACAAGCTCACATATGCGGGCAACCTTTCAACGCTGGAGCCTGTTATGGATAACCCGAATTTCCGCTTTGTAAAGGCGGATATATGCGACAGAGAAGCGGTCTACAAGCTGTTTGAGGAGGAACAACCGGATATTGTTGTAAACTTCGCGGCAGAGTCGCATGTTGACCGCTCAATCGAGGATCCGGGTATCTTCTTACAGACCAACATAATAGGCACGGCAACCCTTATGGACGCATGCCGTAAGTACGGAATAACCCGCTATCATCAGGTATCAACCGATGAGGTTTACGGCGATTTGCCGTTAGACCGCCCGGATTTATTCTTTACAGAGGAAACACCAATACATACATCAAGCCCGTATTCGTCAAGCAAGGCGGCGGCAGATCTTCTTGTTCTCGCATATCACAGAACCTACGGACTGCCTGTAACGATTTCAAGATGTTCAAATAACTATGGTCCATATCAGTTCCCGGAGAAGCTGATTCCGCTTATGATTGCAAATGCTCTGGCGGACAAGCCGCTTCCGGTTTACGGCAAGGGTGAGAACGTGCGCGACTGGCTCTATGTAGAGGATCACTGCAAGGCAATAGACCTCATTATCCACAACGGCAGAGTGGGCGAGGTCTACAACATCGGCGGACACAACGAAAAGACAAATATCTATATTGTAAAGAAAATTCTTGAGCTGTTAGGCAAGCCGGAGAGCCTTATCACATATGTTAGCGACAGAAAGGGACACGATTTAAGATACGCAATCGACCCGACAAAGATTCATAATGAGCTTGGCTGGCTGCCGGAAACAAAATTTGATGACGGCATTGTAAAAACAGTACAGTGGTATCTTGATAATAAGGAATGGTGGCAGAATATTATCAGCGGTGAGTATCAGGATTACTATGAAAAAATGTATGGAAACAGATAAATATAGATAATAGAAAGTATTGGTGATTAAGAAATGTTGGATTATTTAATTATGGGTGCAGTGCTGCTGTTTTTATTTACCATTTGGTTTTATAATGCAAAGTATCTGCCTGAGGGGAATGATGGTTTCTTTAATCAAGATACTTCTAAGGCGATGAGGGGGTTCTGGTGTCTTATTGTCATTTTAGTACATATTCCGGCTGCATATCAGAATAGAATTCAGGATTTAATCGGAAGTTTTGCGTATATAGGTGTGACATTTTTCTTTATGACTTCTGCATATGGTTTATCTTTAGGAATATCTAAAAATCATTTAAGCATAAAGAAATATTGGAGAAAAAGACTACCTAAATTAATTGTCCCAAACTGGATTATAAACATAATATTTGCAGTTGTTTTGCTGATAGCGTTTCATCAACACCCGACAATTTCAAGCGTAATAAGAATCAATGGATGGGTTGAGTGGTTGTTGGTTTGCTATTTTATGTTTTGGATAGGACATTTCTTTATTAAAAACTATAAAATTGGTAGTATTGTTTTATGTTGCCTTGTAAGTGCATTTAGTATCATATTATATTGGATGAAAACGAAGGGAATTGTGACATCAACAACTTGGTGTACAGAAGTGTATGGGTTTATATGGGGAACTCTATTGATGAGTTTTGGCAATAAAATAAAATATTTTTTCCAAAGGAAATGGCTAATTAATGTTGCGACTTTTTGTTTCATTGCACTTATGTTTGGAATATTGTATCTGAAATATAAACCAATTGTTTTCGTGGGTGACTATTTGTTGAAAATTGTACTGGGTATCGCAATAATAAGCCTTATCCTTGTTTTTAACAGTAAGATATCTATAGGAAATAAAGTCAGTTGGTTCCTTGGTGAAATATCATTTGAAGTTTATCTTATACATGGTCATGTATTTCATCTGATTTCGAGAGCATGTAGTAATATGACTTCGGGTGTGTTTATTCTTTTATCAATGGCTATAACGGTGTTTATTGCAACTATTATTCATTACTTGTGTAAATGGATATTTCGACTGATTTATTCAACGAGTTTCTTTAAAGCTATAGATTAACAGTAATATTATGCTGATAAACAAAATTATAAAAAATGTAGGTCGAGATATATATTATTATATAGGTACAGCAATAATAAAAGTTATGACGGATTAAAGAAAACCGAAAGCATAAGCGTTGTATAATGCCTTCGGTTTTCTCTAAATTATCCGCTCAATCTGACTAAGCTGATATGCTGATTACAGATGGGGGAACAGCCGTGCCGGCAGAAATGCAATTTGCTCCCTTACATAAAGCAGGAATAGTCCTTACAAGCTGTATATCGGATATGTCCTGCTCAATACTGTCTTTTGTAACAGATATTTTAAATGCTTTTGGTGCGATTATAAGTAAATCGGCGCTATTAAGCTGAAACGGCATAAAAACAGTATAGTAGTTTGTGTCGTTATTTATCAGCGGCAGCTTATATCCATACGGCTCATAATCTATAGCTGCGCTGCCGGAATTTAGCATAAGATATAGGGTTATATCAACATATGTACCTGTGGCAATCGGGTCTGTGTAATAGAATTTGACTGACTTTAGAGCTTCGCTTTCAGATAGTTTAATTGTGCTGTAATATGGACTTACATAGGTATCGGTTTTAGTATCGGTTGTATATAATACACCCCATTTGTTTTTTGTTATTTCCATAGATTCATTAGCTGCATCAGGAACTACTGACAATCGGGGCGTATA
Organism: Candidatus Ornithomonoglobus sp.; assembly: GCA_051877435.1. Lineage (GTDB taxonomy): Bacteria > Bacillota > Clostridia > UBA1381 > UBA1381 > Ornithomonoglobus. Next base: position 1,397 of record JBJEIW010000172.1, on the reverse strand, counting down.
ACTTAACGCACTTAATTCAAATAATGATTTAATAGCAAGCCATGTTCCGTCTTTGGTTTTCGTACCATATATATGAATTCCACCGTCTGCCTGAAGCTCATATTTTAAACCACCTGATGCTGCAAAGTCAAAAACAGTCGGATAAAACAGATTGTTTGTCTTATCGCCAACACTATTACCGTCTACAGTATTTCCAAAGATTGTAATACTTTCCGGCACAGCAGCTTTTGCTTTTGTAATAGTAAGAGGCGGTGCACCGGAAACAGTGACAAGTCCGTCATGATGCAGCCCGTCAGGACTGACAGCTCCGGTGCCGGAGCTGCCGGTGATGCCGTATGAAATCGGATTCTTCTTTTTCATGCGGCTCTCACTACCGCAATACTGCCGCTTTCTTCAGCCGTAAGATAGAGCTTACTGCCAAAGTGGGTAAAGCCGTTTAAAAAGCTCTGGCTTTCAAGCTTTATGCATGATGCGGTTATACCGTCATCCTCATATGCTTCAGTCGGTGAAATGGTAAGAATGCCATCGGTCTGATTGATGATATTTACCGTGTATCCGGCTTCAAAGCTGATGCAGTAGGTTTCTCCGGCTGTGGCATTGATTGTAAAATACTTTTGACCTTTAATTGTAGTCATAAAAAACACACTCTCCTTTAATTCTTTTTGGTGATACAATTATACCATATTTGTCAGTAAAAGTCAAAAAAATAAGGCATAATATCACCTAAAGGGATAAATAGGAAGATATGATAAAAAGTTAAAATATAAATATTCGGAACAAGGATATAGAAATGATAAGATTAAAAGAATTAAGAGTTAAAAATAATATGACACAGAGGGAGCTTGCAGCTCGGATTGGTGTGTCACAAAACACATACAGCAAGTGGGAAAACGAAAAATCCGAAATGAGTTATGCAAACCTGATAGCGCTTGCCCAAATTTTTGATGTAACTGTAGATTATCTGCTCGGCAGGCAGCAGAAAAGGAAACAAGCATATAATCAGATAAAAACTATTCCAATATTCGGTGATGTAGGGCTTGATAAAAATAAGCTTATTCCGGAAATTATAGGCTATGAACCGATTTCACATAAGCTGTCAAGAACGGGAAACTATTTTGGATTGCGTGTGACTGATGACAGCCTTATGCCGCATATCAGAAAAGGTGATGTTCTGGTTGTCAGAAAACAGGGTGAATGTAAAAGCGGAGATTTAGTTGTTCTGGTGGTTGAGCAAAAGTATATAACAGTGAAACATATATACAAATGCAAGTATGGCATAATTCTTACAGAAAGTGAAGGTACTCCTGAGTTTATGACAGCACGGGATATAAGAGAGCGCAGATTGAAAATCATCGGCAAAGTGGTTGAAGTACGAGGCAAAATCTGATATAATGCTG